>NZ_SSYA01000003.1:331277-665939 GCF_004917065.1 Geomonas ferrireducens | reverse complement strand
GTGGTCAGGTACTTTTTTTATCCAGAGTTTACGGCAGGAAATGCAATTCCCGCTCCCCATGTGGCAGCGGCAAAAAAGAAGTCAATCACGAAGCGGTAAGTGCGGGAATGTGCGAAGGAAGTTCTACCACGACCGTGAACGGGTATCGTCGTTGCTTTCGAAGCGCTGCCTGCGATGCGGTCTGGTGCGCGTAAAAATGCGGCGGCTGAAAAAGGGAACGCAGAGCACCCGGGGAAGACCGGTTCCCTTTTGGCGTCTGCGTCCCTGGCGCGTTGCGGTTGCCTTTCCTATTTGCCGAGGATGAATGCCCGGCCTGCTTCAACGAGCGCCTGGAGACGATCTTCACTGGAGGCCTCGCAGTAAAGACGCACCACCGGCTCGGTGCCGGACTTCCTGAACAAAAGCCAGCTGCCGTCCGCGAGAATAAACTTGTTGCCGTCCACGGTGATCTTTTCCCGCACAGCCTCTCCGGCGAAGCTCGCCGGGGTCGCGGCGATGGTCTGCGGGAAGGACTCCTCCAGTTCCGGGGAAAGCGTGATGTTCACCCGTTTGGTAAGGTAGCGCCCGACCTTGCTGTAGAGCCGCTCCAAAAGTGCCTTGACCGGCATCCCCTCGTGCGCCACCATCTCCGCTACCAGCAGACAGGCGAGAATGCCGTCCTTCTCGGGTACGTGCCCCTTGATGGACAAACCGGCGCTCTCCTCGCCGCCGATGATGATTTTCCCCTGGCTGATCAGTTCGCCGACATACTTGAAGCCGACGGGGGTTTCGTACACCTTGATGCCGTGCATCTTCGCCACGGCGTCCACCAGGTGCGAGGTGGCGACCGAGCGCCCGACCCCACCGGTCATCCCCTTCACCCGAACAAGGTAATCCAGCAGAAGGGCGATGATGTAGTTCGGTTCGATGAAGCTTCCGTCTCCGTCGACGATGCCGAAGCGGTCCGCATCGCCGTCGGTTGCGATGCCGAGAGAAATTTCAGGGTCCTGCTGTACAAGTTTTATGAAATCGTGGATATACTTCTCGCTTGGCTCGGGGGGGAAGCCGCCGAAATACGGATCGCGGTTCGCATTCATCTGAACCACCTTCACGCCGTGCGCCTTGAGAGGTTCGGCGAGGTAGCCGCGCGCCGTACCATAGAGCGGGTTGACCGCGACGGTGCCGAGTTTGGCGATGGCGGCGAAGTCGACCTTCTTGGCGAGGTCGGCAAGGTAGTCCTGCATCGGGTCGATCTCCTCAAGGAGTCCCTTCCGGGCCGCCTCGTCGAGAGGACACTCGTTGTAGCAGATCTCGCCGGACATCTCGTTGGCGCGGCGCTCGATGTCGTTGGTGGTTTCTGGAAGTGCGGGGCCGCCCCAGGAGGGAGAAAACTTGATGCCGTTATACTCCGGAGGATTATGGCTTGCGGTAAAGTTGATGGCGCCGGCGGCGCCCCTTCTCAGGATCTCGAAGGAAATGACCGGAGTGGGAGTATCGCGTACACACAAAAAGGTGGGGATACCGGCGCCGGTGAGGACTCGCGCCGACTCCTTTGCAAACGCTTCCCCCATGAACCTTGAATCGTAGCCGACGATGATGCCTTTATTCGCTTCGCCGGTACTCTTAACGTGGTCGGCAATCGCCTGGGTCACTACCTTAACATTCTCAAAGATGAAGTCCTCACACATGATGCCGCGCCAGCCAGAAGTGCCGAAAGTGATTCGCTGCATAAAACCCTCCAGGACAATTGATAGTAAGGCCACCTGCTGTGGCAAAACGTCCGGTCTCCAGCTGTATAACACATCGAAAACAGAAGCGCCAAGCGACCCGATAGAATAATTACTAGAGATTAATTCAATGCGGTAGGAGAGTCAAGTTTTCGGGAAAAAAGTGGGTTGACATTTTTCTTTCGAAATTGGTAGAGTGTCTTTTATCAACGATTACGAAGCAATTGAGGAGGCTTAAAACATGCAATGTCAAACCGTACTTCCTGGTGCAGAGTGCACTTTCTGGGGTAAACAGGGTTGTGTATTTACCGAAGGTTCCTGCCAGCCTATCGTGGAGAACTGCGAGGGTTGCGACAGGGTCGTCGATAGCTCCATCGGGAAGGTTTGCAGCGCATACCCGGCCCCCGAGAAGAAGTGGGTCGGCGGTATCTGCAACTTCGCTACCCACGTCAAGGTCGAGATCAAGACCGACGACGCCAAGATCAACCCGCTCAAAGCTTCCAAGAAAGCTGCAGGCGCCAAGAAGAAGAAGTAGTACCCACAACAATCTGCTGTACCATAAAAGGGAGGACCGAAACGTCCTCCCTTTTTTTGTATCCACTATTGAACTGGAGGTTCGTGATGCCTTTTGACTACCTCGCCTGCCCCGCGTGCGGGGCCAAGGTTAAACAGTACCGGAACCCTCTGCCGACCGTGGACGTGATCGTGGAACTCCCCGAAGGGATCGTGCTCATCGAGCGCAAGAACGAGCCCTTAGGTTGGGCCATCCCGGGCGGGTTTGTCGACTACGGCGAAACGCTGGAGCATGCGGCCGTACGGGAGATGCAGGAAGAGATCGGTCTCGCGCTGAAAGAAGAGCAGTTGCGGCTGCTGGGATGTTACTCGGACCCGTCCCGCGATAAGCGCAGCCACAACATCTCTACCGTGTACGTAGCCACGGCTACCGGCACCCCCAACGCAGGCGACGATGCGGCAGCATTCGGCATCTTCCCCATCGATACACTCCCCGAACCACTCTGCTTCGACCACGCACGGATCCTTTCCGACTATCGCAGAAAAAAAACGGCAGGAGAGTTATAGAAGCGCCGGTAGGAAACGAAGTGCCCAGGGCGCGTTTGAAATCAAAAAGGGAATTTCAAACGAAATAAGTTTTTTTCATCTCGCTAAGACACGGTTTAAAAATTTTCAAAAATGGAATTTAAATCGAGAGACGTGCGTTTGAAATCCAAAAAAACAATTTCAAACGACAGAAAGATTTTTCAACTCGCCAAGGCGCGGTTTGAAATTCCATAAACGAAATTCAACTCGAGGGACGCGCGTTTGAACTTCAAAAAATAAAATTCAAACGGCAAAAAATTTTTTCAACTCATCAAGACGCGGTTTGAAATCCCAAAAACGAATTTCAACTCGAAGGACGCACGTTTGAAATCCGAAAAAAATTTTTCAAACGTCCGAAGGGCCTTTTGAATTCACTCAGCCGTTCCTCTCCCCCTATTCCAGAAAACGCAACTCCGGCAGGCTCGGGATAAGTCCCATCTCGAAGGCGTGCCGGAAGAAAAGGCGTGCCCCTTCCAGATGAGCCTCGGTCAGCTCGTACGAGATGGTCAGCCAGTAATCAACCAGAGCCTCCTCGCTGAGCCAGGCACGCTCCTCGCTTCCCGCGGCTATCTCGGCGTAGCTGTCATACGCGAGCTTTTTGGCGGCCACCAGGTCCCTGGCTAGCGCCTTAAGCTCCGCGTGCTTTTCGCGTGCCGCGTCGCGCCGCACGATCCAGAGGGCGAACACGAAGGGAAGTCCAGTAAACTCGTGCCAGAGCTGCCCCAAGTCGTAGCAGAAGAAGCCGGAATCGGAGGCGGCGCCTTTTAGCGCCAGGTCGCCGATGAGGAGCAGGCCGGGGAAGCGCTCCAAGGCTTCGGCGAGCGGCAGCGTGGTGCGTTCGAAGCTGTTGTTGAAGCCGTACTTGCGGGCGAGCAGCACCTTCAGAAGGTTCACCGAGGTATCCGATTCGGCGGTGAGGCCGATGGCGGCGCCGTCCAACTCCTCGATCGGCACGCGCGAGAACATGAAGACGCTCTTCACCGGCCCGATGGCGCTGATGGAAAGCTCCGGCAGCAGGCAGTACTGCTCGTGCGCCATGGCGTATTCGATGGACGAGGAAGGGCTTAAGTCTATGCCACCTGCCCTAAGCATGGCGTTCAGTTGCGCCGGGACGCCGTCGACGAAACGGTAGCCGCTGCAGTCGAAATGGGATTCGAGGGCGGTGAAGATGGGGGTACAGTTCGCGTACTTGATGTGTCCGATATTGATGGTCACGGCAAAGCTCCTGGATGAGGCTTATGAAACAAAAGGAAAAGGCGAGAGTATCTCTCGCCTTTTCTGGTATATCGGGTGCAACTTCTTGTTATTCTTCTGAAACTGAGACGGTGTCCTCGTACAGCTCGGCGGACATGAGGAGGTTCAGTTCCTCAGGGTCGGCCATCTCGATGACGACAAGCCAACCGCCGTCATAAGGGTCGTCGTTCACGAATTCCGGTGCGGTGGCGAGCTCGGAGTTGGACTCGATCACGGTCCCGGAAAGCGGTGCATAGAGGTCGGCGACCGTTTTTCTCGCCTCGATGGAGCCGAAGGAGTCGTCCTGCTCCAGTTCGTCGCCCGGCTCCGGAAGCTCTACCGAGGTCACGTTGCCAAGCTCCACCTGCGCATAATCGGTTATGCCGATGACGGCCCGGTCACCTTCGACGCGCACCCAGAGATGTTCCTTGCTGTATTTGAGTTCTTCGGGAAAGTCCATAGTTTACTCCAGAACCAGCCTTTCGATGAAACCGGTATCTATGTTCCCTTCGATGAAGTCCTTGTTCGCCATGATCCGCTTGTGGAACGGGATGGTGGTCTTGATACCGTCGACGATGTACTCGTCGAGGGCGCGGGCCATACGCTTGATCGCCTCGTCTCTGGTGTCGGCATGCACGATGAGCTTCGCGATGAGCGAGTCGTAGTGCGGGACGACGGTGTAGTTGGTATAGACGAAGGAGTCGACGCGGACACCGAGGCCGCCCGGGGTGTGGTGGTCGGTGATCTTGCCGGGACACGGGGTGAACTTCACAGAGTCCTCGGCGTTGATGCGGCACTCGATGGCGTGCCCCTTGATCTTGATGTCGGCCTGGGTGTAGCGGAGCTTCTCACCGTATGCGGAGCGAATCTGCTCCTTCACGATGTCGACGCCGGTGATCATCTCGGTGACCGGATGCTCCACCTGGACGCGGGTGTTCATCTCCATGAAGTAGAAGTTGTTTTTCTTGTCTACCAGGAACTCCATGGTGCCGACACTCGAGTAGTTGACCGCCTTCGCAGCGGCAACCGCAGCCTCGCCCATCTTTTTCCTGAGCTCGGGGGTGGTGACGGTGGAGGGGGCCTCCTCAATCACCTTCTGGTGACGGCGCTGGATCGAGCAGTCACGCTCGCCCAGGTGGATTACGTTGCCGTGCTTGTCGGCAAGGATCTGGATCTCGACGTGGCGAGGGTTTTCGCAGTAGCGCTCGATGTAGACCTCGGGGTTGCCGAAGCCCGTCTGCGCCTCGGACCTTGCGGTCATGAAGGCGTTCGGAAGAGCCGCCGGGGAGTGCACGATCTTCATGCCGCGCCCGCCGCCCCCTGCCGTCGCCTTAATGATGACGGGGAAACCAATCTCCTTGGCGACTTTGATCGCCTCGTTGACGTCGTTCACCCCCTCCTTGGTGCCGGGGAGGATGGGTACGCCGACCTTGATGACGGCCTGACGCGCGGAGATCTTGTCGCCCATGATGCGCATGCTCTCGGCGGTGGGGCCGATGAAGGTGATGCCGCATTTCTCGCAGATCTCGGCGAAGCGCGGGTTTTCGGAGAGGAAGCCGTAGCCGGGGTGGATCGCCTCGGCGTCGGTCAACTCCGCCGCGGAGATGATGGCGTTGATGTTCAGGTAACTGGAGAGGCTCGGCGCCGGTCCGATGCAGACGCTCTCGTCGGCGAGCTTTACGTGCAGCGACTCGGCATCGGCAGAGGAGTAGACGGCGACCGTCTTGATCCCCATCTCCTTGCAGGTCCTGATGATCCGGAGGGCGATCTCCCCCCGGTTGGCGATAAGAATTTTATGGAACATCGATGTCTCCAGGAAACAGATAAAGATCAAGGTTCAGATCGGCACTCCAATCCAAAGTTAGATCTTTATCTCAATCGGTTTGATTACAGCTTCTCCACCACGAACAGGGCGTCGCCGTACTCGACCGGCTGGGCGTTCTCCTTGCAGATCTTCACGATCTTGCACTTGAACTCCGCCTCGATCTCGTTCATGAGCTTCATCGCCTCGACGATGCAGAGCACCTGCCCCTTCTCGACGATCTGGCCGACTTCAACGTAGGGAGCGGCATCCGGAGCCGGAGCGCGGTAGAAGGTGCCGACGATGGGGGAAGTGATCACGTCGCCCTGCTCTTTCTCGGCAGCGGCCGGAGCTGCTGCGGGAGCGGCAGCCGGAGCTGCGAGGGCGGCGGCCGGAGCGACAGGAGCGGCCGGTGCATACTGGTAAGCGACGGGCGCCTGCATCTGGAACTGCGGAGCGGCGCAGCCTCTCTTTATGACCACCTTCTCGTCGGTGTTCTCCAGCTCGAACTCGGTGATGTCGGTCTCCGTTACCATCTTGATCAGCATCTTCAGGTCTTTTATATCCACATCTTTCTCCTTTATTGCATGGTTGTGGGCCGCCCCGTTGCAGCCGGAGAAGCCCCCCTAAAAACAATCAGACGATCATCAGGTCCTTTGGGACCCTGGTGATCGGGCGGCAGCCGTTCTTCTCGACGACCACGGTGTCCTCGATACGGACCCCACCCCACCCCGGGATGTAGATCCCCGGCTCGATGGTGAAGACCATCCCCTCCTCGATGACGTGCTTGCTGCGCGGCGATGCGGCCGGGTGTTCGTGGATGTCGATACCGACACCGTGCCCGAGTCCGTGACCGAAATAGGCCCCGTACCCTTTGCCCGCGATGAGGTCGCGCGCCTTGGCGTCCAGGTCCTTGAAACTCATGCCGGGATGCACCGCCTCCATGGCCGCCCGCTGGGCCGCCAGAACGATATCGTACACCTCGCGCTGCTTAGCGTCGGGTTCTCCCAGACAAACGGTCACCGTCTCGTCCGAGCAGTAGCCCCTGTAGATGGCACCGTAGTCTATGGTGACCAGTTCTCCCGCGGCAAGTTTCTTCTCCGAGGCCCGACCGTGCGGCAGTGCACCGCGCTCGCCGGAGGCCACGATGAAATCGAAGGATTTCCCTTCCGCCCCCTTTTCACGCATCGCCACTTCGAGCATCCAGGCGACTTCGGCTTCGGTCATGCCCGGCGTCAGGCGCGCCACCGTCTCGAGGAGCGCTTCGGAGGCGATGGCGGCTACCTGCTCCAGGATCGCCAATTCACCGGCATCCTTGACGGTGCGCAGACCGGCTAGCTCCGCGTCGGCGGGAAGGTATTCGATCCCCGGCGTCTTGCCGCAGAGTTCCTGGTAGAAGGCGACGGTGGTGGAGCCGGCCTCGAAGGCGACCTTGGCCGGACGAAGCTCTTGCAGCCGCTCGACCAGCCCGTCCATCCGGCTCGAGAACTCGATGACCTTTGCGCCCGTGACCTCGGCGCCCGCCTGTGAGGTGTAACGGGAATCGGTGAGAAACCACCCGTCTTCTGGAGAGAGAATGAGCAGCGCCTCGCTGCCGGTAAAACCGGTTAGATACCTGATGTTGCTGAGGTTTGTCACCAGCAACAGATCGGCGTTGAACCGTTTCAGGCACTCTCGGGCCGCGGGGATTCTGTTACCTATCATAATTCCGTCCGTAAGACAATCTTATTTTCCCAGCCGTTTGGCAAGGGCTCTGAGCCCCAAAAGATAGCTGTCGGCGCCGAAACCGCAGATCTGGCCGACCGCTACAGGGGCGATATAACTGTGGCTTCGGAAGGCTTCCCGGGCGTGGACGTTGGAGAGGTGCACCTCCACGGCCGGAAGCGCCGTGGCAGCGATCGCGTCGCGGATGGCGACGCTCGTGTGGGTATAAGCGGCAGGGTTGATCAGGATGCCGCGACAGTCCGCCATGGCACCCTGGATGGCGTCCACCAGGTCGCCTTCGCTGTTGCTTTGCAGGATCTTGAGCTCCAGCGACAACTCTTCGGCCAAAATGGTAAGCTCCTTGTTGATCCCATCAAGGGTCATGGTTCCGTAGACGCCAGGCTCCCTGACCCCGAGGAGGTTCAGGTTCGGCCCGTGTAAAACGAGCACCTTCAGCTTGGCATCGCTCATTTGAGTTCCTCCCTGAGCCCGGGCGCGGCACGTTTCAAGAGGTAGCGGGCCTTTCCGAAGTTGCCGTCGGCGGGAAGCACCAAAGCCACGAAGAACTCATCGCTTATGCCTCGCACGATGACGCAGCACCTCTCGCTGATGATGGAAACCTCTTCCAGGTCGCCCGTTTTCAGCACGCCGACCGTTCTTTTGATCTCCTTGAGCACCGAGGCGTATTCGACGGTCATGGTCTGTACGTCCACGCCGCTCTCTTCACGCAGAAATTCCTCGATGGCGATGCCGTCATACCCCATGATGACGCCGCCCAGCCCCCCTCCGCTCTCCTCGACGATCTCCCGCAGGATTGCCTTAAACCCCATCTTTTCTTCTCCTTATGTTTTCCAGCCAGCGCTCAAGCGCGCTTTCCACGCCCAATTCCGTCCCCCCCGCGTCTTCGTGACCGGGATTTTCAAGCGGAGCGGCCTCCTGTTCAGCCGGCGATTCCATCCCGGCAAAGGCAGCGGATAAACCTGCTGCGGCAGCGGGGATCTCTTCGGAGGCGGTCGGCAATGAAGGTGCAAAGGGCGCGGCCACTGGCGCTGCCGCCTCGGCGAGGCCGGCCGGCTCCACGAAAAGGTCAGGAGCAACTGCTACCGGTGCTGACGCTATTTGCGGTGCTACGGGTGCATCTGGAGGCGGTGTTGCAGCGGGTGCCTGGGCGGACGAGAGATCGACCGGGCTAAGCTGCAGCTCCTGCAGTTCGGCCAGTTCCTCGAGCCTCAAGCGGTACTGCGGATTGCCGGGATGGGCGGTGAGGAGCTCGCGATAGATGTTCTGCGCCTTCTCAAGAAAGCCCTGCGACACGTAGAGTTCGGCAAGGGTCGCGGTGGTCAGCGGGTCCGGTGCGCCCGGACGGGACGCGGCAGCCGGGGGGGCTTCCTCCAACTCCGGCTCCCCTTCGAGGTCCTCGATGGCCCAGAAATCATCCGTTTCCGACACAGGCGTCGATTTTTGCACCGCATGCTTGGGTGCCGAAACTGGTTGAGAGACGAAGGGCGCCGGCGCACGATCGGGCGCCTCTTCGATCACGTCCTCCAGCTCCTCAATAATCTCGACCTCCTCCAGGATCTCGTCCTCGGCTGAAGCAGAAGGTGCCATTGATACAATCGAGCCCAACAACATCGCACTTTCCAGGTCCTCCGGGTCCCGCTGCAGGACGCGCCCCAGGATATTGCGCGCCGCATCGACCCGGCCCAGCTCGACGTATATCTGGCTCAAAAGCTTCATGGCCTGGATGTGGTCCGGCTTGAGCTCTACCGCCTTCTCCAGTGCCTGGCAGGCATCCGTAGACTCCCCCTTCGCATAGCAGGCGTTGCCCAGGGCGAGAAGGCCGAGTGGGTATTCGGGATGAGCCGCGCACCCTTTGCGGGCAACAGAGATGGCGTCGTCCAACAGCCCGAGCTTCCGGTACAGTTCGGAGAGCGGTGCAAAGCACAGCGACTTGGCGTCCTTAGCCAGCAGGTCTTCGTAGCGCTGTATCTCCGTCCAAAACGATAAGGCGTCCTCTACCATGTCACTCTCCTATGCCGCAGATCTCCAGAAGTGCTTTGAGGTCGGTGACCCGTTCCATCTTGTAGGAGCCGATGCCCCGGTTGCAGATGAAGAGCAGCCCCTTATCGCGCACCTTCTTGTCGTGGGAAAGCGCCTCCGCGTAGCGTTCGGCCGGGAAGGCGGGAAGTTCGGCAGGCAGCCCAAGGGCCTCGACAAGGGCGTCGATGCGTTTGCGATCGGGATCGCTGCAGTAACCGTAGTGCTGGGATATTTTGGCCGCCTGTACCATGCCGATGGCAACCGCCTCGCCGTGCAGGTAGCCGGTGTACTCAGTCAGCGTCTCCACGGCGTGGCCGAGCGTGTGACCGTAGTTAAGCACTGCACGTACCCCCCCTTCCCTCTCGTCCAGAGCGACCACCTTCGCCTTGATGGCGCAGCTGCGCGCAACTGCGTGGATGAGCGCTTCCTTGTCGCGGGCGAGGAGCTTCTCGACGTTCTGCTCGAGAAAGGTGAAGAAGTCGCCGTCGAGCACGGCGCCGTACTTCACGATCTCGCCCAGGCCGCTTCGGTACTCCCGCTCCGGCAGCGTGTCCAGGGTGTTTACGTCGATCAGTACCGCCTTAGGTTGGTAGAAGGCGCCGATCAGGTTCTTGCCGCGGGGGTGATTGATGCCGGTCTTGCCGCCGACGCTCGAGTCGACCTGCGAAAGGAGCGTGGTGGGGAGCTGTACGAAGGGGATGCCGCGCAGAAAACTTGCCGCGGCAAAGCCAGCCATGTCCCCGATCACCCCGCCGCCCAGGGCAAGTATGAAGGAGCCCCGATCCAATGATGCGTCAACCAGACCGTCATATATGAGGTTCAGGGTCGCGCTGTTTTTGTACGCTTCACCGTCCGGAAGGATGACCTCAACCGCTCGGTATCCAGCCTCCTCAAGGGAAGCACGCACCGTTTCGCAGTAAAGGGGAGCCACGGTGGTGTTGGAGACGACGGCCGCGGTACCGGAGAGGCCGAGAGCTCGGCAGAGGGCGCCGACACCTCCCAGGATGCCTGCCCCCAGTTCGATGTCGTAACTGCGCTCTCCCAGTGCCACTTCGATATGCTGAACGTTCACGGATACCTCTTCAAAGAATCGATTAACTCGTCTACGACCCCGGCGACGTCCTTGCCGGTGGTGTCGATGCGCAGATCGGCATCGGCGTAGAACTCTTCGCGGGCCTTTAACATGGTACGGACCTTTTCCACGGAAGCGTCGTCGGCGAGCAGGGGGCGTTCGCTGTTGCCGCTCACCCGCGCCACGATGGTCGGTACATCGGCTTGTAGGTTGACGATGCGGCCGTACTGGCGCATGACGGCACGGTTGCCGCGGTCGATGACGGCCCCCCCTCCGGTCGAGATGACCTGGCCGCTGCCTGCGGCGATTCTGACCAGCACCCGCGACTCAAGTTCGCGAAAGTACGGCTCGCCGTGTGCCGCGAAGATCTCCTTGACGCTCATCCCCGCGTCTTCCACGATGGCGTGGTCGAGATCCACGAACGCCCAGCCTAGCCTCTGCGCCAGCACATGGCCGACCGTCGTCTTGCCGCACCCCATGAAACCGGTAAGAAAAATGTTCCGGATATTCATAACAAACCCTTTAACGCGAAGGCGCAAAGCAGCTAAGACGCAAAGGGGGAACCGACGAGCATGCCGAGTCAAAAGCGTTTCTTCGCGTCTCCGCGCCTTGGCGTCTTTGCGTTGAAGCCTTAAAACTCCCGCAGGTACTCGATGTAGGACGAGTAATTCCGCGCCGTTTCGGAAACGGAGTCGCCGCCGAACTTCTCCTTGAAGGCGCCGGCGATCTCGATCGCCACTACGGCCTCGGCAACCACCGACGCGGCCGGAACCGCGCAGCAGTCGGAGCGCTCAACGGTCGCCTCGAACGGTTCCTTGGAAACCATGTCCACCGACTTAAGCGGCGTGTACAGGGTCGGGATCGGCTTCATCGCACCGTAGATGACGATCTCCTCGCCATTGGTGATCCCCCCTTCGAGCCCTCCTGCACGGTTGGTGTTGCGGTAGAACCCGGTCTTCTCACCGCGCGCCACGCGCTGCTCGTCGAAGAAGATCTCGTCGTGCACCTTCGAACCCGGCAGACGGGCCGTCTCGAACCCGGCGCCTAGCTCGACCCCCTTGAAAGCCTGGATGCTCATCACCGCTGCCGCGAGACGGGCGTCAAGCCTTCTGTCCCACTGCACATGACTCCCAAGCCCCACGGGGAGACCGTTCACGCGCACCTCGACCACGCCGCCCAGGGTGTCACCCGCGTCCTTCGCCCGATCGATCGCCTCCATCATCTCCACCTCGGCTTTCTCGTCGTAGGTGTAGACCGGAGACTTGGCAATTTTCTCCTGCAACTCCTTCACACTCGCATCGGCGGGACGCTCCGCCCTGACGCCCCCGAGTTCGGTCACGCAGCCGGTGACCGAAATGCCGAAGCGGGTGAGATAAGCCTTCGCCACCGCTCCTACGGCAACGCGAATTGCGGTCTCGCGGGCGCTGGAGCGCTCGAGTATGTTGCGCACGTCGTTATGGGCGTATTTCATCGCCCCCGGCAGGTCGGCGTGTCCGGGACGCGCCCGGGTGACCCGGATGCTGTCGTCACGAAACTCAGCGTAAGGGGACATGCGCTGTTCCCAGTTCACCCAGTCCGAGTTTTCCACCACCAGGGTGATGGGGGAGCCAAGCGTCTCGCCCCAGCGCACACCGGAGAGAATGCGCACCCGGTCCGTCTCGATCTTCATGCGGCCGCCGCGCCCGTACCCCCCCTGCCTGCGGGCGAGGTCCACGTTGATGTCGTTCTCGGTGAGCTTGAGCCCCGAGGGGACCCCTTCGACGATGGCGGTCAACTGCGGACCGTGCGACTCGCCCGCGGTAAGGTATCTGAACATGCCTGCTCCTTCTTTGATAAACGAAAGCCAGGAGCTTCCCTGGCTTTCGATGCGCTGTTGATGTCTTTATCTGACTACTTCTTCAGGAATTTCGCCTGCGCCTCGGTCGTGAGGTTTGCCTTGGTCTCGGTAGACATCATGCTGCCGGTGAAGATGTAGTCGCACTTTTTGTCGACGTAGAAAATGACCGGGTGGCCGCCCACGCTGATGGCAGCTTCGTAAAGCCCATCGATCCCCTTGACCTCCGAGACCTGCAGCACGACGAAGTCCATCGGGATGAACTTCTTGACCGCCGCCTGCACCTGCTCCTTTGCGGGAGGCTTGGAGCACGCGGAAAGAACGAGCACCGCAAGACAGAGAAAGGTGAAGCGTTTGAACATGAAAAGAGCTCCTGACGTTTTTTTCATCTACCTGCCGCCCACTACCGGGGCCGGAACCGCAATTTTTTGTCTGCGGAACCGGTTAAAGGCGAAGAGCAGCGGGAGAAGCAGCATGGTGACCGGGTACTTCACCGCGAAGATGAGCGGAGTGAGCGCCCAGCGGGTAAGCAGGCGCAGGAAGCCGTGCTCGTAGATGAAGTCGGCGATCGGGGGGCTGTGCTTGTAGTAGAAGGAGACGAAAGCACGGCCCGGTGCCGATTTCAGGAGCACGTTGTCGCGGAAGTGCCTGAGCACAACGACCTGCGGATCCAGGTAGCTTCCGTAAGCGGCGGTGGCGATAAAGCAACCGCTCTTGCCGCCGGAAGAAGACGGCGGGGTGCTCCCGGTGTCGGTGCCGCCCCCTACGGGAGCGCTTCCCACGACGCCCACGACGATGGGATCCTGGATGTACCCGGGGTTGAGATCGGAGTCGTGCAGCGGGTTGTTGTCTGTGACGGCAAAAACCGCAGTATTGCCGGAGCGGCTGATCGGTGTGATCTTGGTCCAGGTGATCTGGTTGGTCAGCGGGTTGTTGACCACCTTGTAGAAGACGCTGCTGTCGCTAAGCGTGGTCTGGAAAGTGACCGCTACGTTCACGGTCCCCTCCGAGACCACGTTTTCCAGACGAAGGCTGATGGCGCCGAGGGGGGTGAAATTGGCCAGTTCGGCCGGCTCGCTCGGCTTGCTAGCGACGAAGTCGGAAAGAGCCGGATTCGAGAAGAAAAGCTCTGTACTGTCGGTGACGCCGGTGGTCCCTTGAACGGCCGCAACAGCGCTCGCACCGTTGCCGGCAAGGGCGAGCGTGTAAGTCGAGCCGGTGGAGTCGGTGACGGTAAGGGTTCCATTGTAGCTGGATACGGCCTTCGGGGTGAAGTAAAGGCTGATCGGTATCGATTTCGCGGGGTCGACGTTACCGCCGCCGCTCGCCACGAACCCGGAGTTGCCGGTCGCGGCAACACTGCTCACGGTGATCCGGGAGGTGGTGGTGTTCTTCACCCACACGGTCGCAACGGCCGTGTTGTTGACAAGAACGCCGCCGAAGTTCTGGGTCCCGCCGAGGTCCGCGCCGGCGAGATCGGTGAAGACAAGGTTGCCGGAAACGATGCCGGCGGCCCTCACCGAGATGGTGAATAGCTTGGTGTAAAAGTTGCCGTCGGCGTCGGTGACCTTGATGTTGAAGCTGTAGTTACCGGAACCGCCGACAGTCCCTCTGATGACGCCGGAGGCGCCGTCAAGCGTCAAGCCCGGGGGTAGCGTACCTGCACCGGAAATGGACCAGACATACGGCTCGGTACCGCCGGTGGCCACGAGCTCCTGCGCGTAGCTTACTCCGCTCTCAACCGACGGGAGGGAATTGGTGCTGATGGAGAGAGTCGGATTCACCTTTACGACCAGGTCCCTGGTGGTCATGGCGCCGGTGGAATCTTGCACCTTGACGGTAAAGGAGAACGTGCCGGTCTGGGTCGGCGTGCCGCTGATGGTTCCCGTGCTGGGGCTTAGGGTGAGCCCGCCGGGGAGGCTGCCTGCGGAGACCTGCCAGAAGTACGAGGGGGTCCCCCCCTGCAGGGCGAGCGCCTGATTGTAGGACGCACCGACGACCACGGCGGGAATACTGGAGGTGGTTATAAATAGTGCCGGGTTGATGACGAGGTTAAAAGTTTTGGATGCGGAATAGGTCCTGTTCGGGGTGACCGTATCGTCGAGGTAGCTTGCCTGGACGGTCACATTGAATGATCCCGGAATGAGAGGCCCGGTGGCGGAGCTGTCGTCGGTGATGACGCCCGCGGAGGTAAGTTGAAGTCCCTGCGGCAGCCCTTGCGCGGTCCAGGTGAGATTGGCGGGCTTCACTGTGACGCCCGGGATGGATACCGCCAGCGCCTTGCTGTAGCCGGTCTTAAGCTGGGTCCAGGTCGGAAGCGATGACGTGGTGATTGCCATGGCAGTGACGTTCAGGGTTAACGACTTGGTCGTCGACGCCCCGTTGGAGTCGGTCACGGAGACGGTGAAGGTGTAGGAGGACGCGGCAGACGGGTCGATCGTCCCGGTGATCTGCCCGTCGGTCGAAGCAAGGGCCAGTCCCGGCGGAAGGGTGCCGGAGGTCACGGCCCAGGAGCCGTAAGGCCTGACACCGCCGGTGGCCTCCAACTTACTGCCAGGGTAAACCGCACCGGCGGTGCCGTCGGGCAACGAGGAAGTGGCTATCGACAGCGGAAGGATGCCGACACCGGCGCCAGAGAGGTTGATGACCGCCTGACCGCCGTTCGAATCGAAGATCATACGGTACCCCTCGGCGGGGTTGGAGTACGAACCCGCGGCCGTGGGGGCGAAACGGACCGTCATCTCCGCGTTGGTGCCCGGGCTGATCGTGGTCGGTTTCGGGGTGAGGAAGGAGAACGGCGATGCAGGAGCGATGACGGAATTGATAGTGAGAACCGAGTTGCCGTCGTTTCTGATCCGGAAAGTAATGTCCTTGTACGGGGTGCTGGACGAGATGTCCACGTTGCCGAAGTCGATGGCGCCGCTCAGGATCGGCACGTCGTTGGTGTCGGTGATGGTGAGCTGCGGAGCGGCGGAGAACTCCAGGAGTTGTGCGAAGATGTCGGAATTGGAAAGCGCACGACCATCCTTCCATACCACCATGAACTTCCTGAAGCTTACGTCGCCGAAGGCGACAGCCGGGGAGAGCTGGTTGCCGGTAGCCACGGTGACGATGGAGTTGCCGCCGGAGAGGTTCCCCTGCGGGTCGATGAACTGGCTGTAGAGGTCGATGTTGCTAAGGTTCGCGCTCTGGTTTCTGGCATCTTCCCAGGCCACGAAGTAGCGTTCGTTCACGTTGTCGAAGGCGGCAACCGGCGCGGTCTGATCGCCCACAGCTGAAGAGATCCGAATTGGATCGCCGTAGGATGTGAAACCGGAGAGATCGACGAGTTGTCCGACGATATTCTTGCCGGTCTGAGCGCCGCCGTTGTTGTCTTCCCAAGCGAGCAGGAGGCGATTCGTGTTGGGGTCAACGGCCACGGTGGGGTTGGTGGCGGAGAAAGTCGCGGTGCCGTAACTGAAATCGTTCACAAAGCCCAGCCCCTGGTTTCTGCGCAGCTTGATCTTGGTAGGTGCGTCGTCCACGGGGACCGAAGTGAAGACATAGCTTTTGTAGACCGCGGTGACCGCCGGGGGAGGGCCGGCTTCGTTGGTCGTGGTGTAGTTGATGGTGAGGGTGACGGTGCTGGTGGAACCGCTCCAACAGGTGAATATCTCGCCCGTGATCGGGCTGAAAGCGATCCTTGGGTGCGACTCGTTCAGCTGCACGGACCAGGTATCGGTGATGACGGACCCGTTGTCGGTTATGGCGCCGGTGCGCACCGCCTTGGATACGTTTTGCAGGTTGGCGGTGGTGCCGGTCAGCGGGTCCACCTCGATGGTGCGCACGATGTTGTTGTCGGCGAACGGAAGCGGGATGTGGCCGATCGTGACGGTGTTGGTGGCACTGGTGGCGCTGGCAGCCTTGTAAGTGACGTTGTTGGCGGCATTGGCGTCCGTATCGTAGGTGGAGGTGTCGACCCAGGCGACGACGAACTTCCCGGTCACCTCGTTGTAGATGAGATCGGGATCGTTCTGGTTGATGTCGACGTTGGCGGTATGGGTGGAGATCGGGAAGTTCAGGCCGATGAGGGTGCCATTCGGGCTGACGAACTGGCCGTAAATCTGGCCGTAGCCGGCCCGTGAATCGGTCCAAACCACCAGGTATCGACTTTTGGTGGAATCGCTCGGGTGCTTGAAGAAGGCGACCTTGGGCTGCGACTTGTTGCCGGTCGCGGTGGTGAGGGGGAAATTGAACGGATTGGCGGCGATGGAAGTGACGTTTCCAGGCTCCCCCTGCCCAATGGAATCGGAGCCCACACAGATGGCGCCGTAGATCTGCTGTCCGCTTCTGCTGTCGACGAAGACGGTGAGATAGCGGTTATGGTTCTCGGTGTCGTAGGCTACGGCGGGCTGAGACTGATCCGTGGTGTTGGTGGTCACCTGGAAGTCATTGGCAAGTACCTTGGCCGGCTTTTTGCCGGTCATGGCAGTAGTAGTGGACCCCGCCCCGCCGTCACCCGAACAGCTGAGCATGACGGCACAGAAAAGCATCAAAAGCGCCCAGCAGATTTTTTTCGATAGATTCATTTCACACTCCTATTACCAACAATCCATGGAGCCTTGTCGTTTTAGATTCTGTCTGCAACGGCCAGATTCATTTTGGCGGTGACGGGGTGGATATCGCCTTTGCCCCCGACCTCGGATACATCAAAAACCATGTCGACGTAGTATTCGAAGACGGTTGAACTGCAAAGGGTCATGGGGAGCGTGGTGCGCTCCATGAGGGCGATTTTCTGGGCATCGGTGAGGACGGCAACCGGGATGTTCATGCTTTCGCCCGGCGCAACGGTCTGGGATATGTTCACGAAGCTGTCCGGAATAGGCGGAGTCGTCGCCGCATTGACAGGGGTGTAATGGATGGTGATCCTGCTGATGACCAGGTCGAGCGAGCCGGAAGTATAAAGCGCCTGTGAGGCGAAGGCTACGTCGACGCTGTCGGTCTCCACGGTTCCACCGGTGGAAGTGGAAAGGGTGCAGGAATTTCCTTTTACGATGTCGGACTCAAGCCTGCCGGTGAGTGCCGTTGCAGTCGCGTTCACCGTGGTGAATTCCCCTACCCCTCCACCCAGGTCACCGGCCCCGCATGAGCTGAGGAGGGCAACGATGCACGCGTTGCAAAACAACAAAGCAAACCGTTTAAACATAGGATCTCCTTAAATAACAATCTTCGGCGTTATGAAGATGAGCAGTTCTGTCTTGGTCTTTTGCTTCGCGTTCGACTTGAAAAGCCACCCGAGAAGCGGGATGTCGGCTAGGAACGGCACGCCAGTGTCCGCCTCGGTGTCGCTGTCGACGTAGATGCCACCGATGACGGTGGTGTCGCCGTTGGAGACGACGAGCTCGGTGGTGGCTTCCTTTTTGTTGATCGGCGGCGGGGAACCGGTGCCGGGGGAGTTGTTGCTCGCCTTGATCTTCATGCTGACCGAGCCGTCGGCGGTGATGTGCGGCGTGACCTCCAGGGTGAGGGCCGCCTCGACGAACTCCGTCTTGGTCCCTTCCGCCGAGGTGGTCTGGTAAGGGATCGACTGCCCCTGCGAGATCTTGGCCGCCTTGTTGTTCAGCGTCACCACCTTCGGAGTGGAGATGATCTTCACCTGCCCCACGGTGGCGGCCGCCGCAAGCCTCATGTCGAGCTGCACGTTGCTGGTCAGTTTGCCGAACGACATGCCGAGACCGAGACCGCCGGAGCCGGTCGTCCCGGGGCCCGTGGTGGAAACGACTCCGCCGAAGGTCGTCTCGACGGAGTTGATGTTTGCCACCGTGGCGGCGGCGTCACGGTAGGTGAGTCCCCACTGCACGCCGAGGTCGCGGGTGAAGGTAGAGGTGGCCTCGACGATCCGTGCCTCGATCATCACCTGCTTCTCGGGTGCGTCGAGATTTTTCAGAAGGGCGCGCATCTCGTCCAGGGCGGGCTGGACGTCCCTCACGATGACGCGGCTCGTACGCTCGTCCTTGGTGATGATGCCGCGCTCGCTTTTAAGCATAGCGAATTGCGAGGCGACGTCGGCGACCGAGGCGTAGTTCACCTCGAACACCGCGGTCTTAAGCTCCATCATGCGCTCGGCGGCTTTTTTCGCGGCGGCTTCCTCGTCGGCCTGGTTCTGCATCTTGTTGCGCGGCTTGATCTGCACGATGTTTCCCTGTTGCACCATGGCGAGCCCTTTGGTGTCGAGGATGACGTCGAGCGCCTGGTCCCAGGGGACGTTGACAAGTTTGATGCTGATGGTGCCGGTGACATCGTCGCCGATCAGGAAGTTCAGGTTGCTCACCTCGGCGATGAGCTGGAAGATCTTCCTAATGTCGGCGTCGGAGAACTCGAGGGTCACCCTTCTCCCTTTGTAAACCTTCTTCGCGGGTCGCTTATCGGCCGAGGCGGAGATGTCGGTCATCGGCTCCTCGATGTGTGCTGGTGCGGGGGGCGCGGCGAGTTCGGCAGCGGCGTCATTGCCGCCGTGTACCAGCGCGGGTGCCGCGGGAAGCTTCGCCGGGACTGCGGGGCCGGGGTTTACAATGTCCCAGGTGAGGACATTCCCCCTGCGGCTCGTGCTGTATTCGAGGTTGCCGTGCAGCTTCACCGAGATCCTGGTGAGGTACCCCTTCTTCCCTTTTACCTGGTACGGGGTAACGGAGAGGACCGGGGTGCCGAACTTGGAGGTGTCCATGGCGCGCTGCAGTTTTTTCGGTACTTGGCAGTCGTTGATGGTGAGGGTAAGTCCCTGTGCGGAGCGAACGGGCTCACCCGGTTCGCAGGTACCGTACAGTTTCATGGTAATGCGGGACACCCCGTCCACAACCCTGAACTCGACAGACTCGAGCGACCCTTTCACGTTCCTGGGGGGCGGGACATCCGTCTTCATCCTGGTAGCGGGAGCGGGAGCCGCCGGTTTCGGTGCGGGTGCGGCGGCTGGAGCCGCCGGCTCGGCTGGAGCAGCCGGTGCGGCTACCGGTGCAGGGGCCGGTGCCGCAGCCTCGGCCTGTACAGGTCCCTTTGCTTTCAGCTTGATCTTCACGCCGAGATCGGTCTTGACCACCTCGAAAGCGGGCAGCCCTTCCCCTGCAGCGTCGAGGACGACGCGGACCTTGTCCGGGGTGGAGCCTACGCGGGCGTTGGCGACACCGAAGGCGCCTATGGGCACTACGTTCTGCACGAGGGCATTTTTGACCTTGAACAGGTCGAGAACGATGCGGTCCGGCTTGGTGAGTTTGAATGAGTTGAAGGTCTGCACCCCACCCTGGACGGAGAGCTCGACACCGTCGGCGACGGTCATGATGGCGTTCAGTTTCTGCCCGTTGCCAGCATCGGCTGCGGTGGCCTTGGCTGCCGGTTTCTCGGCGGCCGGTGCGGCGGTGGCCGACGCGTCGCTTTTCTGCACAGGCGGGGTCGCTGCTGCGGCGTCCGCTACGAGCGTTTTCTCTTCTATGCGCGGCTCCGCGATGGGAGCCTCCTTGACCTCAGGCTGCTCGGGCTTGGCCTCAGCCTCGCGCGGCAGTGTGATCATGAGCCTGCTCTTGTCGGCGGGATCGGTGGCCACGAAGAAGTCGACATCGTGGGTGAGCACCACCGACACGCGGGTCAGCACGCTCCTTCCCACGGGCTGGCGTTCTACGTCGACCCGCTTTACACTGCCGCGGTTCACCTCGATCGGCGAGGAAACGCTCCCCGGTTCGGTCTGAGAGATATCGACGATGATCTTTGACGGCTCACCGCTTTTGTATGAGGTGTAGGTGAGTGGCTTGTCGCTCACCAGCTCGACACTGGAACCGTCAGGGGAGACCGTCACGGAGCGTAACGTGGCAAAAGCGGTGGCCCCTGCCTGAGCAGGCTCGTTCGCGGCGGTCATCCTCTTGACGCAGCCGGCGGAAACCGTCAGCAGGACGATTAAGGCCATGGCATGAAAAAGAATTCTGCTCTGGTACATGGTCATCTGAAACGCTCCTTACCTTTTCTTGGCCAGCGTAAGCACGATGGTTCTACCCTTGCCGCGACCCGTACCCTTCTCTACAACTTGAACCGTAGAGGGGGTGATCTTGGTGACGCGGCCGTTTGCGTTTCCTACCTGCATCCCAACCTGCACGACATATCCCTTGCCGTTGGGATCGATCAAAAGCGCCCTGTTCTCCCTGATGCCGGCTATGATGCCGGCTACCTTGAACTTGCTCACCTCGAAGCTCTGAATAGGAAGGAGGTCGGCGGCAGGGGATACGCTTGGGCCCGCGGCTGAAGAAGCAGGCGCAGGGGTGGCCGGTACGATTACCGGCTTGAAGGGATCTTTCTTAAAGCTCAGCGCCCCGGGGCTCTTGGCGACAGACGACAGCTGCTGCTGCACCGGCGGCGCAGGCTTGGGAGCGGGCGCCGGTTGCGCCGGTTGCACCGGCTTCGGTGCGGGAGCTGGCGCCGGAGCTTCTTCATTCTTGCAGCCGGACACAAGCGCCAGCGCAAGCAGCAGCACTAGGCTATTTCGGTTTATTTTGGTTGGCTTTCGCATTTGTATTCTGCGCCTCTTTGGGGTCCAGGAAACGGAAAGTAGTGGCCAGGCAGTTCACCTTAAGGCTTGTCTTGCCGGTTTGCGGAACGTCCTGGAAGCTCACATTCGTGATATTCACGATGCGCGGCAGCTTGCTGACCGCGACGAAGAAATCCGCCACATTGTAGAAGGTCCCGGAGACAGCTATGTCGACCGGCACCTCGGCGTAGAAGTCTTTGGGGACTTCCGGCTTGGGCCTGAAGAGAAGGAAGTCGAGGCCTGAGCTTTTACCCACGTTGGAGATGTTGGTCAAAAGCGACGGGATCTCTTTTTGGTTCGGCAGCTCGGTGAGGGCGTTGTCCAGGTCGCGCTTTAGCTGCTCGTATTCCGCCTTGAAGCGAGGGAGGTTGTTGGCGATGCGCCGGTTCTCCGTCACCTGCTTCTGCAGATCCTCGTGTCTTTTCTTCAGCCCCTCCAGCTCCTGAAGACGGGGACGGTGCAGCCCGTAATACATGGCCGCCCCCTCCAGTAGCATGAGCAGAATCAAAAGTGCGACCTTCTCCTTGGTCGGGAGCTTCAGCAACTTCTCTATCTGTGGATCCATGACAATGCCTCTGCTTCAGCGTGTTTTAGGCGTAGTCCGCACGCCTGTCCTGTGCCGGAAACCCGGCCTACGGCTTCTGATCCGCTATCTGGAAGTTCAGATCGAAGCGTTTGTACTTGACTCCCGAGATTTCGGCCTGTTCCGAGACGGCCAGCTCCACGTTCTTGAAGGCGCCGGAGGCCTGCAGGCTCTTCATGAAAACCGCGATGAGATCCTCGCTTAGAGCGCCTCCGCTTACCGACACCTTGTCGCCGTTCTCGGTGTACTTGGTGAGCCACACTTTTTCGGGCACCGACTCGGAAAGCGCGGACAGCCGCGACGCCGGCCCGCTCTTGTCGCGACGCAGCCGGTTCAGCACGTCCAGCTTCTTCTTCACGTCGGCCTGCAGCTTCTTCAGGTTGTCGATCGCTCCGATCTTGGTCTTCAGCGCGGCAAGTTCACTTTCTGAGCTGGCGATCTCGTTGTTGAGGCTGGTTATCTGGCTGCGCAGGTAGATCCAGGCGCCCACCCCCACGGCTAAAAGCCCAACCAGCGCGACCACCAGGACAACGACCTGCTGCCGCATGGTCTCTTTCTTTTTTGACGCCCGTACGGGAAGGAGGTTTATCTTTATCATTTGTCTCCGGCCCTCCTAGTCGCGAGGCCCACCGCGACCGACATGAGCGGAGCGATCTCCTCAAGGTACCTCGGATCAAACTCCTTCTCGTTCACCGCAATCTTGACCAAGGGGTTCATGAGCTCGACCGGGAGCGAGAGGCGCTGTTGCACCGCTTCCACAAGTTGCAGTGTCTTCGCCCCTCCCCCAGAGAGGAACACCTTGGTGATGCGCTCCTCGCCGGCGGTGGAGTTGTAGAAGTCCAAGGAGCGGCGCATCTCAAGCGCGATTGTGTCGTTCACCCGCTGCAGCACCTCCTTCAGGCGGGGATCCGCAGCTTCGGCCGCACCGAGTTTCATCTCCTCCGCCTCGCTGCTGCTGACGCCGAACTGCTTCTGGATCTCCTCGGTGTAGAGGTTCCCCCCCATCTGCACGTCGCGAGTGAAAAGAGAGATGCCGTCCCGTACGATGTTCAGGTTGAAGATGCTGGCCCCGATGTTGACCAGCGCCACCACCTGTTCCGGATCTGCGGTGTAGTTGAGCTCGTAGGAGTTCTGCACGGCAAAGGAGTCCACATCGACCACGACCAATTTAAGTCCGGCCTCGGCAAACACCGATAGGTAGTCGTTGATGATATCTTTCTTGCTGGCGACCAACAGGACGTTCATCTTGGAGGAGTCCTGCTCGTCCGGGAAGAGTATCTGGAAATCGACGTTCACGTCGTTGATGTCGAAGGGGATGTACTGCTCGGCTTCCCAGTGGATCTGATCCTCGAGTTCCTCAACCGGCATCACCGGGAGTGATATTTTCCTGATGATGACCGAGTTGCCGGAAATGGAACAGGCGGCCTCCTTGGCCTTCACCCCGAGGGTGGTGAGAAGCTGGCGGACTGTCTCGACTATTGAGGAGCTGTCCATGAGGGTGTTGTCGACGATCGCCTCAGCAGGAAGCGGCAGGATCCCGATCTTTACAAGTTGGTACCCACCCTTTGACGGGCGCAGTTGCACCAGCTTCACCGCACTGGATCCTACGTCGACCCCTACTATGTCCTTCTTCTTGGAGAAAAGCATCGCGTGGTCCTATTACCCTAGTCCTGGAATACCTTGTTCTTGTCGGAGAGGGAAAACCCAAGAGCAAGCAGGATCTTGCGCTTGGTCTCCATCCTGCAATCCTCACCCCGTTCGATCCGGTCGATGGTTATCGGTGACACCCCGGCCAGGCGCGCCAGCTCGGCCTTGCTCATCAGGCGCTCTTCCCGTAATTTCTTCACGCTGTTCATGATCATTGATTGGCACCGCTTAAGACAGTCGTAGGAAATTTTGGCATAGATATACGCCAAACTTCACGAAAGTCAACATTTTAATTCAAATTACACATAATTATATGCCAAAGGTGGGAATAGATCGTCTCAAGAGAAAATGCCTCCCCCCCCCGGGAAGACCTTTTCTAATGGGTGGGATGGGGAGATGATACCAATAAAAAGGCGGGTTGCAATTGCACGCAACCTGCCATTCAGGAATACCTATGGTTTGTATTTTCACAGTCGTGAAGAGCATCTACACTTCCAGGTTCAATAAGCGTACAGCACTGATAGCCGTGCCCTCTCACGCTCCTGCCCATCCCGGATCCCCTGCACGGCCAGGTGGTACATGGCCGGAACGTGCTGGGGGCGTACCACATCGTCCTGGGCAGCTACAGCGCCCCCCCCATCAAGGAGGTCATAACCGCTTCGGTCCGTGTTGCCGGGAACTGTGTCTACGATCTTAGTTGTTACGGTGAACCCTCCTGCGGCAGGGAGACCGGCGAGCCGGAAAGAGACATCCGGAGCCGCAACCGGGTCACTTGAGGCCTGGGCCGCACTGCAGGCGGACCAGGAGCCGGGAGACAACGTGAGCTTCTGTCTGAGGCAGGGATCAAGGTTCACATGCAGCCCGATCCCGGAGAACTCGCGCTCAAGGTCATCGACAGCAGTTTCCGGCTGGAACAGTCTGGGCATCAGCTCCTGGGTGAAGAGATCGACGGCGCCTCGCGCCGCGGAGAGGGAACTGTGATAACGCTTCTGGCTTGCGGAAATCTGCGTCCCCGCCGTGATCATGGTGAGAAGTGCGACGGCGATCACCAGCGACAGCGCGGTCAGCATAAGCGCCGTCACCAAAGCCGCCCCTTTTTGCGAATGAAGGCTGCACATCGTCCCTCCCCGCTACAGGTTTTTCGGCTGCACTACGATGGTGTAGACCTTCCAGTGGTAATTGCGCCAGTTGGCGCCGAACCTCGCGGCGAGCGCCGGAGCGCTCCAGACGTGCCCCGGCTCGTCAGGCAGGTTCGGGTCCCCGACGACGATGGTTTCGGCCGGGTAGACAAAGGTGGTATCCCGCTTCCCTTGTTGCGCCAGCACATAAACCCTGACCTGTTTCAGCCCCTCACGCAGGTCCTTTGGCGTTAACGTGTCTTCAGCCGTCGGATGGTAGTCGACCACCCCGTCGTTGTTGCTATCAAGGTAGAGCACGACCTGCATGTCTGCGACGCAGTCAAGAAGCGGATAAATTGTCGGCTTGGCCTGGTGATTGAACCCCGCCTTGTA
The DNA here is from genome assembly GCF_004917065.1 of Geomonas ferrireducens. Lineage (NCBI taxonomy): Bacteria > Pseudomonadati > Thermodesulfobacteriota > Desulfuromonadia > Geobacterales > Geobacteraceae > Geomonas > Geomonas ferrireducens. The sequence goes on along the minus strand of NZ_SSYA01000003.1, from coordinate 641,165 downwards.
GAGGATGCCGGTCCCCTCGTTGCAGAAGGATGAAATCCTGTCCGTGCCCCGTTCTATGTAGTAATCGGAGCGGTTGAAGGGAAACCTTAGCTCCGTCTCGGCGACGCCGTAGGCCAGGTAGGTGTCGGTCTTCTGGGTGGGACTGAATGCGTGATCAAGGGTGGCGCCGGAGGAGACCGTGAATTTGCTATCCTGGTGCACCAGAGTGCGGCTTACCTTCCCCGAGAAAACCTCGTTTTTAAGAACGACAACCCGTGGCTCGTCCCTCTGGTCGAGTTCCGGAGTGACACGCGACGGTCTGGTGAAGCCGCTGTAGTTGACGTAGCACCAGCTGCGGCAGACCGGACTGTTGCCCAGCGGGGTACCCTTGAGCACGAGGTAATCGGAGCCATTGAAGCCGACGTTGTCTCCAACCCGATAGGCAGAGGGAGGATTGTCGTTGTAAAGGCTCGCTTTCGCGCCGGGGCATCCGTCGGTACAGGCGGTGACGAAGTGCCAGTCCTTCAGGGCTTCATCGTAGTGGATGTCTGTTGAAACGCTCCAAGGAAGACCGAACCCGGCCAGCTCAAGATCGCTTCGCATCACTTCGAGTCCGATGAGACCGGCGATGTCGGTCTCTGTGTTTTTGCTGAGCTGGCTCGAGTTTTTCACCGTCCTTGCGAAGGAGGCACTGATGAGCGTCATCACCACGGAGAAGATCAACATGGCTACAAGCATCTCTACCAGTGTGTATCCCTGCCCTTTATCCTTGGGTCTCATTCCCCCGCTCTCCTCGTCCTCAGCGTGTAGATCTCGTGGCTTGCCGTCTCCCCCTTTGAACTCCAGAGCACCCGCACGGTCAGCTTCAAGGTCGTGGTGGTGCTCCCCGCCGGCTCCGCTTTTCGCGTTACTTTATAGCTCCAGGGAACACCGTCCACCTGCTTATTCTCGACGTCCGATAGATCGATGCCGGTGCTTATGTTGCCAAAGGGTTGCCTGGTCCACTCATGCATCCATTTTTCCGCCACCAGGACCGCCTCGGTACGCAAGCGTGTCTTCGTCCCGTGCTGATAGGCGACAACCACGCACTGAAGAAGCCCCAGAAGCCCAACAGTCATCACGAGCATGGCCATGAGCATCTCCACAAGCGTGAAGCCGCCACTATTTGATGGTGATGTTTTCCGAGTCGCAGTCATTTCCCTTGTCCTTTACCCCCGACCTCATGCTCGTCGCGAAGATGATGATGCTGTCCAAAGCTGGCTGCATTCCATCGGCATCTACACAGACAGTACCCAAATTGCGGGTGAGGCCCGTTTCCTGGAACTCGACTTTAGCCCCCTTCGCGAAGCCGGGTAAGTTGCTCATGAGTGGAAAGTTCAAAGTTTGCACCATGACGGGGTCGCCCTCGTCACTCCCGGATGAGTACACCTCGAAACGATCCCGGTACAGCTTCACACGGGTCGCCCTGTGTTGGGTGATGGCGTTCATCCGGGCCTTCATGAGTTCGGTGAGGATCAGCCGGGTCTGCGCCTCGGTCCTGAAGTTGCGGTCATAGCGCTGGAACATGAGAGTGCCCAAGGCAATGAGCACCGCCAGGCAGGCAACAATGGTGATCATCTCAACGAGTGAATATCCGCGTGCACGCATAGCCCCCCCCGGAGTTCCGACTCTCCGCGATTGCCAAACGGTAAAATTTGAACTCACCAATGTTAGCAAAGTGGGAATGAAAGAAAAGGAAAAGTGAGGAGCAAAAAAAAAGGCCCTCCGGGTGGGAGGGCCGCAGCTAATTGCGGGGAAAAATCTCAGTAGGCGTAGAGAACCGAGAGGATCGCCTTTTCCTTCGGGTTGGAGGCCCGCTCTCCCTGCACCTCCACACTGTAGAGGGCCGGGTTGTGCTTGGGCGCGATGCCGGAGCCGCTGCCGGCAACCCCGACGCCGCTGTCCAGGTAGTCGATGCCGGTGGTATCGGAGTTCCCCGGAACCGTGTCTACAACCTTCGCGTAAACTTTGAAGTTGCCGTTGGTGCCGGTCCCCTTGAGCATGAACTGCAGGTCCGGGGCGTCTTTCGGGTTCAGGGTCTTGGAAAGGGTCCCCCAGTCGCTTGTGGCGCTGCTCAGTTTGGTCTTGAGCCCGGTGCTCGCCTGAAGCTCGATGTTGCTCGCGTAGGCCGTGAGCAGAGGTCCGATGCCGGTCGAGTAGTTGGTGAAGAGCTTGGGGATGAACTCCTTGGTGACCAATTCGGTGCCGCCGTAGGCCGCCTCCAGCGAATTGCGATAATTCTTCTCGACGGCAGAGACCTTCGTCTGCAGCAGAAGCATCTGCATCAGCGCGGCCACGATCCCCAGGCAGATCAGGGTGAACATCAGCGCCGTCACCAGCGCGATACCTTCTTCGTTTTTGAGCTTTTTCATAAATACCGCCGTTGTTACTGAATGAGGTTCTGCGGCCGCACCACGATGGGGTAAACCTTCCAGCGGTAGTTGCGCCAATCACCGCCTATCTGATGCTCCAGATCGAAGCTCCTCCCCTTAAGGGCCCCGGCGAATTTTTCACCAACATCGATGGTGGTGTTCGGGTAGCTGTAGCCGGTGTCCTTCCTGCCGGCATGGGCCAGGACGTAGACCCTGATCTCCTTGAGCTGCTGGCGGATCTCCTGTGCGGTTCCGGTGCCGGGCAGCGTGGTATCGTGGAAGGTGATGTCGCCGCTTCCAGATGGCCCGATGCCGTAGACCACCTGCATGTCCGCCACGCAGTCCAAAAGTGGAATCTCAGAGAAACCGCCGTTGGCCGCCTGCTTCAGTACAGCCTTGTACAGGACTCCCGTATTCGGAGCACAGGCTGGGGGCATTGTGGCAGGCTGCCTCACGTAATAGTCGGCCCGGTTGAACGGCATGCGTAGATCGGTCGAGGGGTCGACCCCGTAGACCTGGAACATGTCGCCGGAGGAATGGGGCACCGTCAGGGAGGTGTAGTGCGAGAAGGTGGTCGAATATGCGCCGGTTCCTTCGTTCACCTGGAGTTGTCTGCTAGGCACGTTGTTGCTGAAGGTGTTCCTGAGCACAATAACCCGATCGGTGTCGCTGAAGTTTCGAATATTGGACGGGTCGTTCCAGAGCGGGGCCTTTTTGGTGTTGGTCTCGTCGTAACTTACCGACAACCATTTCTTCTGCACTCCGCTGTTGGATCCGGCCACCGTAAGCGACTTGATCACGAGATACTGCGACCCCACCCCATCTTTCAGGTTGAAGGTGGTGTTGCCGCTTTGCACCGCGCGTGGGACCGCGGCTGCGTCGTTGTAGCTGCGAGGGCTCTGGCCGGAAGCCCAGATGTTGGCGTTGGTGGGCGGCTCTCCGCTCGGCTCCGCGGTGGTGACCTCGGTGTAGCCCGACGGGGTGTTCTGAAAGGCCCAGGGGAGTCCATACCCTGTCCCCTGCAGATCGGAACGGAGCACCTCCAACCCCACGATGCTCCCGATATCGGTCTCCATGAGCTTGCTCTGCTGCCCCACCTGGGTGAGGACCGTCTTGAACCCCGCCGAAGCCACGACGATGACGATGGTGAAGATCGCCATGACGACGATGAGTTCCACCAGTGAATAGCCTTTATTTCCTCTCAGCATACGAAGTCCCTTTGCCGGCCGCTGCGTTCCGCGTCTCACGGTCGAACCTTCACAGTGACCACCTCGTTCTGGTAATTCGCGTTGCGCAACGACCACCTTACGTTGACCATCAGCTGGTACGTGCTCGCCCCCCCCCCATCGGAGGCAAGCACCTGCGAGGTCCGTTCCACGGTGTACGGCTTGACCGCCCCCCGGATCTTCCCGTTCTCGACGAAAGTCGTATACGGAGAGGAGTAGACGCCGAAGGTCTTTCCCCTCAGGTCGGTCATGTACTTCTCGCCGATGCGCACCCCCTCGTTGCGTACCTCGTTCTGGAGGTTGTGCTGCAGGGTGACGTTGATCATCTGTAGCACACCGAACATGCCGACTGCCACGATGATCAGTGCGGCCATCAGCTCCACCAGCGTAAAGCCGTCGCTATTTTTGAGTAATGTTTGCTGGCGCACAGGCCCCTCCGGTTTGTCTTTTTCCCATGTAGCTGCGCACGGCGGAGACGACAACGCTGTCGAAGCTCCCGAGGTTGCTCCCGGAGCCGTCCGGCTGGACGCAGACCGAAAGGTCGTCGGACTGCATCACCCCCTGTCCGTCGAACACTACCTTGCCGGGTGAAACGTTCATGACCATGGGTAGGCCGAACTGAAGAACGGAAAGTGGCGCGGCGGTGGTGTCGTTGCTGGCATAAGTGTTGATTTGATTTCCGCTGATGGTGACAGCGCGCGGCGTCCGGGTGTACATGGCCTCCGCGCGTATCTCGGTTAGCTTGCTGTACACCTTCCTCGCTTGCGCCTCAATGGCGGCCTTCTGCTGCATCTGGCTGAACTGCTGGGTGGCTATGGCAAGCAGTATCCCGATGATGCCGACCACCACGACCAACTCGACAAGTGTAAAGCCTCTCTCTCTCATCAATCAGCGCTCCTGGATATGCAGGATCTTCTTGACCGGCTTATTGGCGCTCTTGCTGACCACCGGGAACGAATCCGCCGGCGGCTTTCCGGTCATGGGTGTCGCACTGCGCCGATACGCTCGCGTCGCGCCGCTGCCGAATGCCTGGGCAAGGTCGACCTCCTTGAACTCACCCGTCGAGAGCTGGATCAGAGCCTTGCCTGAGAGAGCCGCGTCGCTTGGCCTGCCGCCGGTGTTGTAGCCCAATGCCCACAGGAAGGAATTGCCGCCGAAGCCGCATGCGTCCGATGTAGGCTCGAAGGTGGTGGCGAAAACGGTGCCGTTGGTCAGCGTCACCAGGTCGGAGACAACTCGTTCGGCACCGTAAGCGGTCGTCGAGACATCCAGGTCGATTTTCCACCCGCCGCTGCCGATTGAAGTGGAGATGGTGTCTGGAGACTGGTCCGTGATGTTGCCGGCGCTGATGGTGGTACTGCAGTTCGGGTCCAGCCTGTTGCCGGGAACGGCGGCGGTGTTGTAGCAGGGATCCTTCAGGCCGTAGATTGAGCGCCGCGAGCTGTAGTCGTCGATGGAACTCCCGGCCCGGTAGTAGTAGCGGCCGGTCCCGAAGTAGTACCAGAGGTTCATGTTCTTGCGGTCCTGCAGCCTGGCGATGGCAGTCACCACCGGGCCTACCCCGTCAACCACCTTGCTCACAATCCAGTTGGCGGGATTGGTGTCGTTGTTGGTCATGATCCTGAGCACTCCGCCGTCGGTCCAAGTGGCGGAGGTGCCGGTACCGGTCTTCTTGGTGAAGCCGACCAGGATGGCGTCATCCTGGTAATTGCCGGCGGCCCAGGGGTTCCAGCGGTCGGTATCTATGGAAGCACCGATCATGGAACCGGCGAAGGCGTTGTCGATCCCGGAGTCGAGAGGATCCCCCACCAGGGCGCCCGTCTTCAGATCCACCACGAAGAACTTGAGACGTTGGTTGGAACGTCCCTGGAATTGATTGCCGTCGGTGTCGACCGGACCGGTGGGCCCGGAGCCGAAAACTGCAAACCAGCGCCCGTTCTTCCCTTTGTCCCCCACCCTGACGATGGCGGGACCGGTGGTGGTGAAACCGAGGTCATTATCAGTGGGGCGGTTGAACTCCCACATCAGCGAGGGGTTTTTGGGGTCGCTGACGTCGAGGGCAAAATAGGTGGAGACGCCGAGCCCTTTGGTGGTGGTGACGGGGTCCATGCGCGGTGTCGGCACGCAGTTGTTGGTAGCGGGATCGCTGCAGTTCGATGACGAGGCCCCGCCAAGCCCCATGCCGCCGATCAGAATGCTGCGCCATGGGTTCTTGTCGCTGTCGAGGTTGTTGCTGCTGTCGACCACCGTGTTCAGCCGGTCGCAGTTGTAATAGGTCGAGTCGGTACAACCGCTGATGCCGCTGGGGGCGCCGATACTCGCGTCGAAGAGCACGGTGGCGCCGTCGATGTAGTAGAGATGGTTATAGTTGGTATCGGCGTAGTACTTCAAGTATGGAAGCGCCTGTTTGGGGATGTAGGCCCACATCTCCTCCCCAAGCGCCGGGTCGGTACTCTCCAGCTTTGTCAGCGTCGCCTTCTGGGTGCCGCTCGCCGTAACGTCGAGTTTGCCGAAGTTGAAGGCGTGCAGCATACCGTCATTGGCGCCAACATACACCATGCCGCGCTTGCCGTAGTCATTGGAGGCTATGTACGACGCGTACGAGCTGTCGCTGTAGCCGCTGGGAGCCTGCAGGTTGTATGTGTTCAGCTTGAGATTGGACTGGATGCGCGGCGTCGAAGAGATGATATCGCCCAGCCGCCAAATGCCGGAAACCGGCGTGCTGGTGGGGGTATCCTTGATGGAGACGGTCCGGCTGCGGTAGCCGGTCTGCTCCAGTCCGTGCACGTAGTTGATCAGGTTGGTGGCGACACCACTGTCCGTGAGGTCCAGGTAGGGCATCAGCGTCGCCGAGTTGTCGACACCGGCATCCCCTTTGAAGGTATCTGAGGAGAAGTCGATGAGCGAAGTGCCGTTGATGCTCGTCTTGATTCTCCGCGGCCTCGCGCCGGTGCCGGTCAAAGGACGCGCCCAGAGTTTCTTGCCCGCACGCCAGATACTCTTCACGGAGTCGGCGTCCACCTTCACCTCGGCGGTGTCGCCTGAGCCATCGCCGTTTTGGTCAATGGAGGTGTAGGCGTAGGTGGTGTTGTCCGTGCTATCGAAGCGGAAGCTGACCACCTTGTCCTGGATCAGGTCGAAGATGTTGTTCTGATCGGTATCCTCGCGGATGGTCGAGCGGTTGATCTGCGGGTCCACGAAGTACCAGAGGTTCTGCATCTCGCCGATCCACTTGGCTTCGGTCTGGTCCGCGAATACTTTCTTCGGATAGAACACCGCCTGCAGTATGTTGGCGCCGCTCCCCTCGCTGTTGCTCAAGATGGAGGCCGCGGTACCCGAGGCGGCCCCACCGGCGATGCTCTCGAGGGCGGTTTTGAGTTCGGTCCTCAGTTGCGTCGGGTTGTTCGGGTTGTGCAGCGTGGTGCCGCCGTTGGTCGCCGTCATGTTCATCTGCACGTAGGGATCGCAGACGTTGGTCGTGCCGGTGCTGGACGGCGCGTTGTACACGACGTGTGTCTTTATGGTTTGCGAATTTTCGCAGGTGGTGGCGCCGGTACCGTGGCAGATCTGGCTGGGGTCGAAGAGGTTGCGGTGATAGGCGAAGTAGCTCAGGTCGTGGAGGTAGGCACTCCCACCGTAGCTGCCGCACACCCCTGCGGTGGAGCCGGTCTCGGCGAGGGTGGCCGGGTCCCTGAAGTAGTTGGAGGTGTCAGTGACCTTGTTCCTCATGGTGTCGTTCTTGTCGGCGGTCGAGGAACCGTCAGTGATCAGCAAGACGTTGTTTTGCTGGCAGCGGAACTGGATCGGGTTCTGGTTGTTGAGCGCGGGGTCTTGCGTGCTCGCAAGCGGCGCCTGAATGGCGGCTGCTGTCGGCGTGAACTTGGTCGAGTTCAAGGTAGCCGTGGTCGCGGTGGCATCCTTGACGAAATAGGCGATGGCGTTGTAGTACGCCTCGGCGAAGGGGGTCCAGGAAACCGCTTGGAGGCCGTCGATGGTGTTGATAATGCCGGAGCTGTGGTCGCCGACGGCCGAGCCGATGGTGTTGAGCACCACGCCGCCATCCCTATTCGGGGGCGTGGGGTCCTGACAGGTCCCTTCGTTCAGACTGCTAAGGCAGTCCGCATCTTTGCTGCAGACCTTGTTGGTGTTGCCGGAGCAGAACTTGGGACAAGGCATGTCGAGGATGGATCCGCACTCGCTCGCAGAGCCGAACTTGTTGAAGCTCATCACGCCGAAACGAATGCTGCCGGCAAAGTCGTTGATGAGGCCGCTCGGTGCGGATGAGACGGCCACCTTTGCGTAGAAGGGGTTGTTGCAGGTTTGTGGCACGCAGACGCCGGGTGAGGTGCAGTTCGCATCGCTGGTGCAGCTCGTGCTCGGAGCGTTGGAGCACACCTTTGCGGTGCAGTCCCCATCGGTGGAGCAGGTGGTCGAGGTAGCGCGGGAGCAGTAACCCGGCTTCCCTGCAGGGCCGACCGGCGAGCCGATGGCGCGCACGCCGGCGTCCATCAGTACCGACGGGATGTTGCCGCTGGTGGGGATGACCGAGGAAGGGTCGGTTACCTCGGCGGAGTTCTGCCCCATGCAGTAGTGCAGGATCTCGTTCTTCACGCAGTCATCTGTCGAGCTTCCGCCGCCGAACTTGGTGCCGCCCAGGTTATAGCACTTGCCGATGAAACCGGTGGTGTCCGAGCTGGTGCCGATGTATGGTGCGACCGGGGCCGTGTGGGTCGCCGCACTGGTGCAGATGTAGTTGCCGCTGGACTCGTCGGTGATGGCAGACGGGGAAATCGGGTTTTTAGGGTCTGAATAAACGTTGTCGCATGCGGTCTCGAGGCTGTTGATGCTCACCCCCTGCCAGATTGCGTCGCCGGTCGCCCCGGTCCTGATGTTGTCCTTGATCTTCCAGCAGGCCTGCTGGGTGTGGTTGATGGTGGCAAGTGCGTTGTCTGCATTGGTGGTGGACAGGCAGTTCTTGGTATCGGTGCTGGCCTGGCCGTAGTTCCCGCTGCTCCAGTTGTAGACCGCGCACTGGCAGTCACTCTGGTTGTAGGTCCCCTCGAAGATCTCGATGCGGGTACCTCCGCCCTGCGTGCTCGGGTCGTAGTAGGGTTCCACGGCGGTAGGACCGCGCACCGCAAATGAAAGGCCGGAGAGAGCGGGTAAGACCTTCACGAAGCGCCGCCCCACGCACCCCCTGCTCTCGCTTTGCAGCACGCCGGAGCCGTACTTGCCGCCAGTCAGGATCTTCTTCTCGATGTCGAACTTCGAGGCCGCAAGCCAGTTGAGGAACCTGCCGCTGGCTATGAAGGAAGATACGACCCTGTCGGGAGGTGTAGCACTGCTGCTGCCGGACATCTGTATGAAGACGTAACTGGTCCGGTAAATCCCGGTGCCGGTGTCGGTGGGAACGCCGGTTGTGATCTCTTGGAACTTCCCGCCCGAGTACTGGTACACGGGATAGGTAAAAGTACCGTCGCTGTTGAGCTTGCTGAAGTACCCTTCGTAGTCCTTGGTATTGTCGTAGGTGTTGTCGAAGCAATAGGACGAAGAAACCGTAGCGGAGCCGGACCCGGTGCCGCAGGTATAGGTCGGGGCAGCCGAGGTCGATCCCGCGATGTAGCCTAAATCGTACATACTGGCCGAGTTATCGATCATCAGCAAAAGGTTCGGCTTGATACCGCCGGAGATGAAGGCCGGGGTTATGCACCAGTTATCACCCGGATCAGTAGCAGCCAATACTGAGGCTGGGACAAGCATGACAGATAAAATGAGCAGCAATTTCTTGATGAAGAGCCTGTTCATAGTGGTTCCCATTGAACACCTCGTATTGGAGATTTGATTCGGTCGAAGATGTGCGTGATTCAATGTCGCTTACCTTGTCAGCAACTGCTGCATGGCCGCCGCATCCTGGTAGCCGACGACGATGCGCCCGTTCTGGAGCACGAGTGTCGGGGTCGAGTTGATGCCGTTGGCGGCGGCGAAACTGATAGTATCATCGACCGGTTTCTTCGCATCCTTATCGGTCGCGGCGGGAAGCGGCTTCCCTGCGAAGGACTGGTCGAGGAGTTCCATCGAATTGCGCGACAGGATTACGCGGGACTTGTCGTAGGCCTTCGGGTGCATCTTGAGCGGGAAGAGCTTGATGTAGATGGCAAGGTCGGGCTCCATGGCCGCCAGTTTTTTCAGCTCGACGTGTGCCTTCGCGCAATACGGGCACTCCGGGTCGGTGAAGACGTAGAGCTTCTTCTTCCCCTTGGGGTTGCCGAGTACCAGGGCGTTATCCGTGGTTAGCGTGGCAGGGTCCAAGTGATCCTTGCGCTCCTGGCGCGCAGCCTGCGCCGAACCTCCCACCGGCTGCCGCGAGGCGATGTCGAAGACCTGGCCGGCTATGATGTGCTTTTTGCCGTAGTCGAGATACGCGACTCCCGTTTGCCCTTGCTGTTCGAAGGTGACCTCGTAGAGCCCACGCACCGGTGCCGGCTTGACGTCCTTGACCGAGCCGATCTCCTTTAAGAGACCGCTCGCCTCCTGGAGGGTTATCGAATGGCATGATGCGCATTCACCGGTGCAACCTTGCGACATGGCGAAGGCTTGGGAGGAGAAGGAAACGGCTGCTGCAAAGGTAAAAGTGGCGAGAACTTTCCACAACGACATCAGTACACCTCATACGTGATTTTTATTGCCCCGGGGTTGGCAGCAACAACCATGCCTCGAACGAAGGCACATCAGCCTGTCGCCGTTTCCGCCTCAATCCGCACAGTTGCGCCATACCATACCACGGCTGCAATCGGAAACGTATGCATTTTTTTCATAGCAGAGCCACCGACTCCGCAAAAAATTGGCACCGCAGGGGCGGTTAACCGAGATCGTACTCCTTCAACTTGTACAAAAGGGCGCGATGGCTGATCTCGAGCAGGCGCGCCGCATGAGTGCGGTTGCCTCCCGTCTGTTCGAGGGCACGCACTATGAGCCGGCGCTCCAGCGCCTCTGCTCCTTTCTTGATGGAGAGCGAATCGGGCAGCTCAGGCAGCGACCGTCCAAGACCCGCTTCCTCGCGCACCCCCTCGGGGAGGGCAGCCAGCCCGAGAGCGGTTCCTTCACAAAGGACAAGACCGCGCTCTATGCAGTTCTCAAGTTCCCGTACGTTGCCGGGCCAGCGGTAGTGCACCAGCGCCTGCAGGGCCTCGGGCGTGGGGCGCACCCCCGGCTTTCCCATCAGCGCGCCGTATTTCTGCAGGAAATGCTCGACCAGAAGAGGCACATCCTCGATGCGCGCACGCAGTGGCGGGAGGGAAAGGGCGAAGACGTTGAGCCGGAAGTAGAGGTCCTCCCGGAACGTTCCGTTTGCGATCTCCTGAACGAGGTCGCGGCTCGTCGCGGACACCACCCGAACGTCGACCTTCGTGGCGGCCGCCCCGCCTACCCGGCGAATCTCTCCTTCCTGGAGCACGCGTAACAGTTTCACTTGCAACGGCAACGGCAGCTCGGCGATCTCGTCCAGAAAAAGGGTGCCGCCATCCGCCTCCTCGAAAAGGCCCACCTTGTCATAGCTCGCGTCGGTGAAGGCCCCCCTGACGTGACCGAAGAGTTCACTTTCAAGAAGGGATGCCGGTATGGCACCGCAGTTGACGGCAACAAAGGGGCCTTGTCTGCGCGAGCCGCAGTTGTGCAGGGCGCGGGCGATGAGTTCCTTGCCGGTACCGGATTCGCCCTGGATAAGAACCGTGGTCTTGTGCTCGGAGAGTTTTTTGGCGAGCTGCATGATCTCGGACATCCTCGCGTTGCGGGTGATGATCTCCGAAAGGGTGCTGCCGCGCCCCACTTCTTCGCGCAGGCGGCGGTTTTCGTCCTTCAGGCGCTCGCGCTCCTCGGCCTTTTTAAGGACGAGGGCGACCTCGTCGCTGTTGAAAGGTTTGGAGATGTAGTCGTAGGCCCCAAGCTTCATGCACTCGATGGCGTCATCGACGGTACCGTAGGCGGACATCATGATCACCGTGGCGCCGACGCCCGCTTTGGTGCAGGCGGTGAGAAAGCTTTTGCCGTCCATGACCGGCATGCGGATGTCGCAGAGGATGAAGGAGTAGTTCCCCTCGCGTGCCTTGGTGAGGGCTTCGGCGCCGTCCGGCGCCTGCTCCACCAGGTAGCCCTGCTTTTTGAGCAGGACCTGCAGCATGTGACGCAGGTTTTCCTCGTCGTCCACAACCAGGATTTTCTTCTTCTCGCTCAAATGCGGCTCCTTCAGTTTTCCTGTCGGACCTCGTCCGACTCGTCCGACTGGTCCGACTGGTCCGACTGGTCCGACTGGCTGCAGCCCGCCGGCGGCCACCCGCACCGCCTACCCCTTACTCTCCGCCTTCGCCGGAAGGGTCAGAATGAAGCGGCTTCCTTTACCCTGCTCGCTCTGGGCCTCGAGCTTACCACCACAGGATTCTGCGATGCGGGCGGCGATGGCCAAACCTAACCCTGTCCCTTTCCCGGGCTCCTTCGTGGTGAAGAACGGGTCGAACACCTTCCCGATGTGTTCGGGCGGCATGCCGTGGCCGCTGTCGATCACCTCGACGACCACATCGGCTCCTCGACTGCTTCCCTTTAGCCACAGTTTCCCACCCCGCGGCATGGCGTCTCTGGCGTTCATAATAAGGTTGATCAGCAACTGCTCTAGCTGATAAGGATCGGCAAAGATCAACGGTAGGTCCGCCTCAACCTCGATCGACACCTCCAGGTGCTTCAACACCCCCTGGGGGGAAAGCAGTTGAACCACCTTTTCCAGCAGAGTGCGAACCACCACCTCTTCGCGCTGCGCGTCCTTCGGGCGGGCGTAATCCAAAAGCCCCCTGACAATTCGGTCGATGCGCTGCGATTCCTCGATGATCCGCCGCAGGTAATCCGTCTTTTCCGGGTCCGCGGCAAGATCCTCGGTGAGGATCGCACTGTACCCCATGATCGCCGCAAGGGGGGTACCGATTTCGTGCGCCATACCCGCAGCCAAAAGCCCGACGGATGCCATCTTCTCGGATCGGACCGCCTCGCTGCGCGCCTCGACCAGTTCCTTGTTGGCCCAAGTCAGCGCGGCTACCTTCTCCTCGACCTCCACCCTCTTCTCCCTTAAAGCCACCAGCATGCTGTTGAATGCCTCGGAGAGCTCCGCGACCTCGGCACTCCCCGCCACGTTCACGGAAACGCCGAGGTCACCGGCGGTGATCCTCCGCGTGGCCTGGAGTAGTTTCTTAAATGGGGAGACCACGGTGCGGGAAAGCAGATAGGATCCAAGCACCAGCAGCAGCAGGAAATCCAGGGCGAAGTAAGCGAGAAAAAGACGGCGCGACGATAGGAGCCGCTCCTGAGCGGGGCGAAGCGAGAGCGTGAGCCGGGCCGCCCCGATGACCTTCCCCTGCTCCACGATCGCGGAGTATGAGCGGCACGTGGCATGATCGGCAGAGATTTGAAAAAGCGGGCGCCCGTTGTTCAACACGCTGAGAAGACTGTCGTCCACCGCACTGCCGGCAGGATACGCGTAGAGCGGTCGCAAGGTATCGTCCACCACAAGCAGCCCCTCAAAGCTGCCATCCTGCCTCAGCTGTTCCAGATACCGCGCCACGGAGCTTTTGGGGTCGGGCGGGGCCAAGGGACGCGGCAGGACGGAGACGATGGCACCCAAAAGAAGCCGGGTGTCTTCCCCTTTCTGGGTCAGCAGGTCTTTTTCTGCGGTCTTGAAGGAGATAAGCGAGAGGAGTAGCCATGCGAGCACGAGCAGCAGGCTCACGGCGGAGAGGATGTAGAAGGTGAGGCTGAAACGGAGAGGTTTCATGGCAGCCGCGCTCACCCTCCCATGTTCAGGTACCAGTTGATGATGCGTCGGCCGTAGAAGATGTAGAGGACAGCGGCGCTAGCCAGGAAGGGGCCGAAGGGTATCGCGAGGGTGGAGTCCTTCTTCCTTATCGCCATCAGGGTAACGCCGATGGCGGAGCCGAGCAGCGACGAGACGAAGATGATGAAGAGGATCGATTTCCATCCGAGGAACGCCCCCATCATGGCCAGCAGCTTGATATCGCCCCCCCCCATGCCCTCCTTCTTGGCGACCGCCTGGTAGATCCAGGCGATGAGGAGCAGGCTTCCGCCGCCGGCCACGATGCCGATCAGCGAGTTGAGCCAGCCGATGTGCGGGATGAAGAACGAGACGAGGAACCCGACGACGATGCCGGGAAGCGAGATCGAATCAGGGATGATCTGGTGTTCGAGGTCGATGAAGGTTATCACGACGAGAGCGCAGCAGAACACGAAGAGGACGATGAAATAGAAGGCCGGCCGCCCCATCGCCTCCAGCGGTGCCATGTCCAGGAAAGCAGGCGGGAAGAACTTGACGAAGAGGGCGAGCGCTAAAAGCCCGTTCAGAGCCTCGACGAGCGGGTACTGGATCGAGATGTGCGTCCCGCAAGAGCGGCACTTACCGCTGAGTGCCAGGTAGCTGAGGATCGGGATGTTGTCGTACCAGCGGATCTGGTAGTCGCACTTAGGGCAGTGCGACGGCGGCGACACCACCGACTCGCCGTGCGGCATCCGGCAGATGCAGACGTTCAGAAAGGAACCGACCACTGCCCCCAGCAGGAAGGCGAATAAGGCGTAGAGAATGTAAGGAGTCAATGCTACCTCTTGGGGGCAATCCGTTGTCGGACCAGTCTGACTGGTCCGACAAAAGGGTAATTGCTACTTCAATCTCTGGATCTTCTCCAGGCTCTCCTCGAGGAGCTTCTTCTTGTTCTCGAACTCGGCGATCTTCTCGCGCTCCTTCTCGACCACGTCGGCCGGCGCACGCTCGACGAAGCTCGGGTTGGCGAGCTTCTTGGACAGGAACTCGATGTCCTTCTCGATCTTCGCGATCTCCTTGCCGAGGCGCTTCTCCTCTTCCTCGACGTTCACGAGCCCTTTAAGCGGAACGATGATCTCGACGTCACCTGCCACCTGCAGCGAGGCCTCGGCGGGACGCTCGATCCCCTGACCGATGGCGAGATCGGAAAGGCGCGCAAGGCTCATCACGTAGACTTCGTTCTTCTTCAAAAGCGCGAGGCTCGCCTCGGACTTGCAGTCGAGGATGGCGGCGATCTGCTTGCTCGGGGCCACTTCCATCTCGCCCCTGATGTTCCTGATCCCCTTGATCACTTCCATGACCAGCTCCATCTCGGAGGCGGCCGCGGCGTAACTCTTCCACTCATCGCGCGGGGTCGGGAAGTCGGAGATCATGATGGAGTCGGCCGCGCCTTCCTTCTTCGGAAGCGCCTGCCAGATCTCCTCGGTGATGAACGGCATGAACGGGTGCAGAAGACGCAGGAGGTTCTCGAGCACGAGCCAGAGCACGTACCTGGTCGCAGCCTGGCGCTCGGCGTCCCCTTTGTAGAGGTCGTCCTTGGCGAGTTCGATGTACCAGTCGCAGAACTCACTCCAGGTGAAGCGGTACAGCTCGTTCGCCGCCTCGTTGAAGCGGAACCCTTCGAGGGCGGAGTCGACCGAGGCGGCCGCCTCGTTCAGGCGGAAAAGGATCCAGCGGTCGGCGTTGGAGAGCTTGAGCGACGCGACATCGACCTGGTTCGGATCGAAACCTTCCAGGTTCATCATGGCGAAGCGCGAGGCGTTCCAGATCTTGTTGGCGAAGTTGCGGTACCCGGCGATCCTCTCCTCGGCGAGTTTGATGTCGCGCCCTTGCGCCGCGAAGGCGGCCAGGGTGAAGCGGAAGGCGTCGGTGCCGTAGGCATCGATCACGGTGAGCGGGTCGATGACGTTCCCTTTCGACTTGGACATCTTCTGCCCCTGCGCGTCGCGCACGAGGGCGTGGATGTAGACATCGGTGAAGGGGACCTCGTCCATGAAGTGCAGCCCCATCATCATCATGCGGGCGACCCAGAAGAAGAGGATGTCGAAACCGGTGACGAGGCAGGAGGTCGGGTAGAAGGCGGCGAGCTCGGGGGTCTTCTCCGGCCATCCCATGGTGGAGAACGGCCAAAGCGCCGAGGAGAACCAGGTGTCTAGCACGTCGGTCTCCTGGCGGATCTCGTCGGAGCCGCACTGGCTGCACGAAGTCGGGTCTTCCTTCGCTACGGTGATGTGGCCGCAGTGGTCGCAGTACCAGGCCGGGATGCGGTGGCCCCACCAGATCTGGCGCGAGATACACCAGTCGCGGATGTTCTCCATCCAGTCGTAGTAGGTGTTTTCCCACTGCTGCGGCACGATCTTGGTGCGGCCGTCCTTGACCGCGGCGAGCGCCCGCTCCGCGAGCGGTCCGACCTTCACGTACCACTGCAGCGACATGTACGGCTCGACGACGGTCTTGCAGCGGTAGCAGCCACCCACGGAGAGACCGTGGTCCTGGATCTTCTCGAGGAGCCCGGCCGCCTCGAGGTCCGCCACCACCTGCTTTCTTGCGGCGAAGCGGTCCATCCCCTCGTACTGCTTGCCGGCGGCGTTCACCACGCCGGACTCGTCGAAGACGTTGATGCGGTCGAGGTTGTGCCGGAGGCCCATCTCAAAGTCGTTGAAATCGTGGGCCGGGGTGATCTTCACGACGCCGGTGCCGAACTCGCGGTCGACGTAGTCGTCGGCGATGACCGGGATTTCGCGGTTCACCAGCGGGAGCATGACCATCTTGCCGATCAGGTGGCTGTAGCGCTCGTCCTCCGGGTGGACCGCGACGGCGGTGTCGCCCAGCATGGTCTCGGGACGGGTGGTGGCCACGATGACGTACTCATCGCTTCCGACCACCGGGTAGCGCAGATGCCACAGGTGCCCCGCCTTCTCCTCGTGCTCGACCTCGATGTCGGAGAGTGCGGTGTGGCAGCGCGGACACCAGTTGATCAGGCGGTTGTCGCGGTAGATGAGCTTCTCTTCGTACAGGCGTACGAAGACCTCGCGCACCGCCTTCGAAAGACCGGCATCCATGGTGAAGCGCTCGCGCTCCCAGTCGCAGGAGGCGCCCAGGCGCTTCAACTGCCCGATGATCTGCCCGCCGGATTCACCCTTCCACTGCCATACGCGCTCGATGAACCCCTCGCGACCAAGCTCGAAGCGGTCCTTTCCCTCGGCGGCCAGCTGACGCTCGACCACGTTCTGGGTGGCGATGCCGGCGTGGTCCGTGCCCGGCATCCAGAGCACGTTGTAACCAGCCATCCTCTTCCAGCGGCACAGGATGTCCTGCAGGGTATTGTTCAGGGCGTGCCCCATGTGGAGGACACCGGTGATGTTCGGCGGGGGGATGACGATGGAGTAGCCCGGCTTGTCCGACGGGACGGAGGCATGGAAGTAACCCTTCCCTTCCCACTCCTGGTACCACTTCTGCTCAACGCTTTTCGGCTCGTAAACCTTTTCCAGCTCTTTGTTTGCCATCTGATTACCTCTTCAGGAAAATGCTCTAGCAGGGCTCACCCCGCACAGCTTGTATTAAGTAATGAAAAAAGGGGATCGTAAAATCCCCTGTTTCATAAGCGGATGCGCGTACGACGCCCGCTTTAACCGCGTACGCCGCTCTTCAGCTTGCGGATCTCTTCCTTGATGATCACTTCCGCCAGGTCGGGCACCACTTCCCACACGATCCGCTCGATCACCTCGCGCGACACCTTGGAGAGCGCGGCGACCAGTTGGTCCTCGGTCAGCTCAGGGACAGCTGCGGGCGATGCGGCCGCGGGGGCCGCCTGGACCGGGGCTGCGACCGCGGGAGCGGCAGGTGCAACGGGTGCAGCTGGGACGACCGGCGCTGCTTGCGCGGCGGCAACGGGTGCGGCAGGTGCAGGCTCCTCAAGTCCGAACTCGAACGCCTCGTACTCGGGAACTCCGAAGGCAGCAGCCTCGGCTTCCGCTTCGGCCTCGGCGGGGACCGCCGCTGCCGGCTCGGACTCCCCGGCAAAGGCGAAGAACTCCTCCTCGGAAACGGTGAGCGCGGAATCGACGGCCGGTTCCTCGAGATCAAGCGGCGGGCCGGTCTCCTCGATTTCTTCCGCCTCGTCGAAGCTGAAGATCTCCTCGGCCTCATACTCGGCCTCCGGCTCAACCACACCGAAAAGCTGGGCTGGGGATTCGGCAGGTGCGGCAGAGGCCTCCTCTTCCAGTTCAAAGGCGCCCCACAAGTCGTCTTCCATGGTCGCCTCCACCATCTCCACGGCAGCGGCGGGTGCAGCGGCGGGCTGTGCCGGCGCCGACGGCGCCTCCCATGCCGGTTCCTCGACCGCGGGGAGTTCCCATGCGGGCTCGGCGGTAGCGGTGACACCTTCCCAGAGGTCCTCGTCCGCGGGTGCGGCAGCGGGCGTTGCAACCGGTGCCGCGGCAGGCGCGGCGGCAGCGGGCGCCATCTGGGCCATGGCGTCAAACGAGGAGAGATCACCCCAGATCTCTTCCGCGGCGGGAGCAGGCTGGGCTGCAGCGGGGGGGGCGGTCTTGCGGGTCTTGCCGAGTTCCAGCATCTCCTTCACCCGATCGATCAGCTGCTGCGACTCGAACGGTTTAGAGATGGTGGCATCGGCACCGCACTGGCGGGACTTCTCTTCGTCTAGCGGCTCAAAGGCGCCGATCAGGAGAATGACGGGAACGGCACCGAGCACCGGATCACGGCGGATCTCGGCGCAAACCTCGTAGCCTGTCTTGCCCGGCATCAGCGCGTCGACGAGCATCACGTCCGGTTTGATCTCCCGCGCCTTTTCAAGGGCAGCAGTACCGTTATCGACAACGGTAAGTTCAAACTCCTCATTGGCGAAGATGATCGCCACGACCTTCTGGATAGTGATGCTGTCATCGGCGAGGAGCAGTCTGTTGCCCATCGATTCCCCCTGTAACTAGGAAGCTTATCTATAGGAGTTATCTTGCACTGAAGATGTCATGCCGTGCGGCTAAGACATAGAGAACAGCAAAGCAGGATCAAAGGTTCTCTCTGTGTCTGGTCTGACAGAAAAGACAGTCTGCTAAGTAAGCGCAAATATATCCAGTATCAAGCCAAAATGGTAAAAAAAGCTAGCATAAAGGGCAAAGGGTGTCAAGGTTTTTGCCCTTTCTTATTAATCACTCGTCATTGAACCTGGCCATCTCACCGAGCTCCGGCGGGATGCCGAAGATCTGCGAGGCGAGCGTGGAGAGGTCGCCGCGCAGCTTGTTGAAATCATGGACCTTTTTATATTCCAACCGGGAGGTGAGGAGAATGACGAAGGTATCCGATACCGGGTCGATCCAGATCGAGGAGCCCGAGTAGCCGGTGTGCCCGAAGGAGACCCTCGAGAACCCCTGGCCGCGTGGTGCCGAGAAGGGAGATGAGATGTCCCACCCGAGGCCGCGAACGACGAGTCCGCCGCGCGAGAAATACGGAGCGGTCATCTGGTCCACGGTGCGCTGGGCGAGCACCCTCTTGCCGTCGAGTACCCCCCCGGCGAGCATCATGCGGCAGAAGCGGGCAAGGTCGCCCGCGGTGGTGAAGAGGCCGGCGTGGCCGGCGACCCCGCCCAACTGGCGGCAAAGGTAGTCCTGTGGCTCCCCGAACAGGACCCGGTCGTCGCTGATGGTTCCGGAACAGCGCCCGGTCTCCCTGGGATGGAAGGAGGTGTCGGCCATGCCGAGCGGGCGGTAGAAGGATACCTGGGCGAAGAGGTCGAGGGGAGCACCGGTGGCGCGGCGCACAAGCTCGGCCAGGAGGATGAAGTTCAGGTCAGCGTAGCGGAAGCGATGCCCCACCTCCCCTTTCAGCTTCTGTGCGGCGGCGCCTTCGACGGCGCTCTGCATCGGGTTGGCACTGGAAAGGGGTATGTCGTCGAGCCCCGAGGTATGGGTCAGGAGGTTCATCACTAAGATGGCGTCCTTCCCCTTCCCGGCGAACTCCGGGAACCACTTGACGACCGGGTCCAGGAGGGAGAGCCTCCCCTCCTCGGCGAGTTTCAGCACCGACGGAGTGGTGGCGGTCACCTTGGTGAGCGAGGCGATGTCGAAGATGGTGGAAACGGCCATGGGAGGAGCGTCGGGAAACGGGGAGGTGCGCCCGTAGGGCTTCTCGAAGAGGATGCGGTCCCGGTTGCCGATGACCACGACGCCGCCGGCAATGAGATTGCGCGAGATGGCCTCGTTCATCAGCGAGTCGATGCGGGGCTGATCGCCGGCATGGGAATCGGTGGCGAAGACGATGACCAGCAGGATAAAGCAGATGCTTCTGATTAGGGGGCTAAGGCGCCCCCCGAAACGTGTGACTGATCTCAATGTGTACTCTCTTGCTGCGTTACCCGAACGTGACCGCTTCCAAGCTAGTTCATCCTGAAGCTAACCGATTTGAGAACCTTGCCTTCCCTGTCTACGGCGTCGCAGCGCCACTCGCCCGAGTTCCCCTTCTCCACCGCCTTGCGGCTGTAGGTGCGCCAGTGCGCCCCTTTAACCGGGAGCTCGTACTCGGCGACCACCTGGTCGTCCAGATACCACACCTGTTTGATCGTGGTGTCGGTATCCTCAGGTGCCGAGAACCTGGTGAAGCAGTACAGCGCCTTGACCGAGGTCGAGGAGATGCGCCGCACCGAATCGATGGGGTTTCCCTTGACGATCTTCGTGGTGACCGCCATCTCCGTTATCTTCAGGTCGCCCGCGCGCGAAAGGCCCGGTAAAGCGAGGGTGGCAGCCAATGCAGCGATGACGGGTAACATCCTGGTGCGGATCATTGTTCCTCCAGCAGCTTGTGGCGGAGAGTGGGATGCCGGCGTGCCGCCGGTGCCGCCCAGTGAGGCGGCGTCGTTTGCCTTTTAGGTCCGGTAATCCGCGTTGATGCGGACGTAGTCGTAGGAGAGGTCGCTGGTGAAAACGACGGCCTCACCGGCGCCGAGTTTCAGATCGATGGTGACGTGGAATTCCTTCTGCTGCAGGACGCGGGTCCCGGCCGCCTCTGCATCGCCGCCGGCGAAGACGCCGCCGGTTGCCATGACCACGTCGTCGAAGCGGATCTCCACCCTATCCTGCTGCACATCGGCACCCGAGTAGCCGATGGCGGCGATGATCCTGCCCCAGTTGGCATCCTGACCGAAGAAGGCGGTCTTAACCAGCATGGAGTTGGCGACGGCGAGCGCCGCCTTCTTGGCGTCGGCCTGGTTTGCCGCGCCTTTCACCCTGATCTCGACGAACTTGGTCGCACCCTCGCCGTCCTTGACGATAAGCTTCGCCAGGGAGAGGAGCACGTCGTGCAGGAGAGCGGCGAAGGCGGCACCTTCCGGCGTCCCCGCCTTGATCGCCGGGTTCTGCGCGGCGCCGTTGGCGAAGATGACCGCCGTATCGTTGGTCGAGGTGTCGTTGTCGACCGTGATCGCGTTGAAGGAGCCGTCCACCGCCTCGGTGAAGGCGCTCTTCAGGAAGGCGCCGTCGACTTCCGCATCGGTGACCAGGAAGGAGAGCATGGTGGCCATGTTGGGATGGATCATCCCCGCCCCTTTTGCGATCCCCCATATGCTGTACGGCTTCCCTCCGGCCTCGCCGATGCGGCGCTCGATCTTCTCGAAGGTATCCGTGGTCATGATCGCGCGGGCCACGTCATCGAGCGTGCCGTGGTCCAGGCCGTCGACGAGCGGCTGGATCCCCTTTTTGAAGCGCTCCATGGGGAGCGGCTGGCCGATGACGCCGGTGGAGGCGATGAGGAGTTCCTCGTCCGAGAGGCCGAGCGCCTCCGCGGTCCTTCTGCCGCACTCGAGTGCGTCGGCCATCCCCTGCTCGCCGGTGCAGGCGTTCGCGTTGCCGCTGTTCACGAGGAGGGCGCGGCACCTGCCGTTTTTGGAGCGCTCGCGCGAGATGAGGACCGGAGCCGCCTGCACCTTGTTGGTGGTGTAGACCGCCGCCACCTGGGCGGGGTAGTCGGAGAATATAAGTGCCAGGTCGAGCCGGCCCGGCTTCTTAATGGCCGCCTCAACGGCGGAGAAGCGAAAACCTTTCATAAATCCCCCAGAAACCGTTCAACGTTCAGCGTTCAACGTTCAACGGAGTTGGTCGCCCACCGCATCTCGGTGCGGTACTGCTAAAGCAACCAACACCGCTTTGAAACCGTTCAAGTCAACATTCTACGTTCGATAGAGCAGGTCACTCCGGACATCCGGCAGCGGTACGGGTCCCGCGCCGCCGGTAAAGGAAGGCAAGGTACCATGCCTTTTCATTGAACGTTGAACGCCGAACGTTGAACGTATTTAGATTACTTGCCGCAGCACTTCTTGTACTTCTTGCCGCTGCCGCATGGGCAGGGTTCGTTTCTACCCGCGTTGCGCGCACTTTTCGCGGTACCCTTCGACGCGGCCTCTTCCGCCTCCGGTTCGACGAGGTTGAAGACCATCTTCTGCTCCGGCTGCTCCAGCTCGTACTGGGCCAGATCCTCTTCCTGGCCGATCTGCACCCAGAAGATCTTCTCCACTACTTCCTGACGGGTGCGGTTCATCATGTCCATGAACAGCTGGTAAGCCTCGCGCTTGTACTCCTGCTTAGGATCCTTCTGACCGTAGCCGCGCAGGCCGATCCCCTCTTTCAGATGGTCGATGGAGAGAAGGTGGTCCTTCCACTGGGTGTCGATGACCTGCAGCATGATCACCTTGATCAGATGATCCATGAGCTCGTCACCGAACTCGGTCACCTTCTGGTTGAACCGGTCGCGGGTGCTGCTTCTCAGCGTATCCTCGAAGTTCACCGGGGTGATGCGATCGAAGAGCTCCGGGGTCAGATCGAGATGGATGCCGAACAGCTTGAATACGGTGTCGGTGATCCCCTGCCAATCCCACTCGCGCGCAGGGGTCCGGTCGATGACGAAGGCCTGCACCACGTCGGTGACGGTCTCGTCCAGCATCCCGGCGAAGCTCTTCCTGATCTCGTTGCCGGCGAGGATCTCCTTTCTCTGGGTGTAGATCACCTCGCGCTGCTTGTTCATGACGTCGTCGTACTCGATCAGGTGCTTCCTGATCTCGAAGTTGTGCGCCTCGACCTTCTTCTGCGCGTTCTCGATGGCGCGGGTGATCAGGCCGTGGGTGATCGCCTCACCCTCCTCGATGCCGAGCTTGTCCATGATCATGGAGACGCGGTCGGAACCGAAGATGCGCAGGAGGTCGTCCTGCAGCGACAGGTAGAAACGGGAGGAACCCGGGTCGCCCTGACGGCCGGAACGGCCGCGCAGCTGGTTGTCGATGCGGCGCGACTCGTGGCGCTCGGTGCCGAGGATGTGCAGGCCGCCCAGAGCGACCACCTCGTCGTGCTCCGCGGCGCACACAGGCTTGTGCTTATCCACGAGGAGATCGAACTGGCGCTTGTACTCGGCGAAGAGCAGCGGCTCGAGCTGATCGGTGTCGATGTCGAACCCGTTTTTCACGTGACGATCGACCACGGGGAAAACGCTGCCGAAGTCCTTCTCGAGCATGCCAAGGATCGCGGTCTCGTCCTGTTCCTCGTCGATCGCCTTTCCGATCGCCTCTAGAACCGCCTCGGTCTTCACCTCGGGGGTGCCGCCGAACTCCTGGCGGGCAAGCCCGTCGGGGTTACCGCCCAGAAGGATGTCGGTACCGCGGCCTGCCATGTTGGTGGCGATGGTGACCATCCCCTTGCGGCCAGCCTGGGCGACGATCTCCGCCTCCTTCTCGTGCTGCTTCGCGTTGAGGACGAAGTGCGGGATCGCTTCCCGCTTCAAGAGCTCGGAGAGCTGCTCGGACTTCTCGATGGAGATGGTGCCGACCAGGATCGGCTGCCCCTTCTCGTGCAGTTCCTTGATCTCGGCGATGACCGCGTCGAACTTCTCGCGCTCAGTCTTGTAGATGACGTCCGGGAAGTCCGGGCGCAGAAGCGGGCGGTTGGTCGGGATGACCACGACGTCCAGGTTGTAGATCTTGTGGAACTCCTCCGCCTCGGTGTCGGCGGTACCGGTCATGCCGGAGAGCCTTGCGTACATGCGGAAGTAGTTCTGGAAGGTGATCGTGGCGAGAGTCTGGTTCTCGTTCTCGATCTTCGCCCCTTCTTTCGCCTCGATGGCCTGGTGCAGGCCGTCGGACCAGCGGCGCCCCGGCATGAGGCGGCCGGTGAACTCGTCGACGATGAGGACCTCGTTGTCGCGCACCACGTAATCCACGTCGCGCTTGAACAGGGCGTGCGCACGGAGCGCCTGCTGGGTGTGGTGCAGCATCTCCATGTTCCTCGGATCGTAGAGGTTGTCGATCTTCAGGAGCTGCTCGACCTTCAGCACCCCTTCCTCGGTCAGGGTCGCGCTCTTCGCCTTCTCGTCGACGGTGAAGTCGCCGGTGTAGGTCTT
Organism: Geomonas ferrireducens; assembly: GCF_004917065.1. Lineage (NCBI taxonomy): Bacteria > Pseudomonadati > Thermodesulfobacteriota > Desulfuromonadia > Geobacterales > Geobacteraceae > Geomonas > Geomonas ferrireducens. Next base: position 617,289 of record NZ_SSYA01000003.1, on the reverse strand, counting down.
TCTTTTGCCGGAGAGGGTGTTGGCCTCGACCTCGATCACCTCACCCTTCTTGAGCATCGGGATGATGCGGTCGATGATGTAGTACTTGTCCGTGGAGTCCTCGGTCGGGCCGGAGATGATGAGCGGAGTCCTCGCCTCGTCGATGAGGATGGAGTCAACCTCGTCGACTACGGCAAAATTGAAGGGACGCTGGACGTAGTCGGCCAGGTCGAACTTCATGTTGTCGCGCAAGTAATCGAAACCGAACTCGTTGTTGGTGCCGTATGTGATGTCGGCGGCGTAGGCCTCGCGGCGCTCCCAGTCCTCGAGACCGTGCACGATGACGCCCACGGAGAGCCCTAAGAACTTGTGGATGCGACCCATCCAGTCGGAGTCGCGCTTGGCGAGGTAGTCGTTCACGGTGACGACGTGGACCCCCTTGCCGGAAATGCCGTTCAGGTAGGAGGGAAGCGTCGCCACTAGGGTTTTACCCTCGCCGGTCTTCATCTCGGCGATCTTGCCGGCGTGAAGCACCATGCCGCCGATCAGCTGCACGTCGAAGTGGCGCATGCCGAGAACGCGCTTGCCCGCCTCGCGGCAGACGGCGAACGCCTCGGGAAGCATCGAGTCGAGGCTCTCCCCCTTGGCGTAGCGCTCCTTGAACTGTGCCGTCTTGCCGCGCAGTTCATCGTCGGTGAGCTTGACGGTCTCCGCTTCCAGCTGGTTTATGCGTTCCACGATAGGCCAGAGACGCTTCAGTTCCCGCTCGTTCTTGCTCCCGACAAACTTCTTTATAAGCGCGCCAAACATCTATGAAATCTCCTTAGCAGTCAAAACAGGATAAAAAAAACAGTGTACGCTACCATAAAAGTGAGAATCCCTCAACTGAAAAGGCGCCAGTCTTGCAGGGTTTTCCGGGTGTAATATCGCCCGACAGTCTCCCCACTGTTCGGCCACGCCCCCTACGTTTTCCCCGTCCCCGAAGGGGGAGGGCCAGGAGGGGGCGCGCAGCGTCCTGCCAAAACGTGCCAAAACCTGCCCGATGTGCCCCCTCCCCCTCCCGACCTCTCCCTCAAGGGGTGGAGCCGCCCCTTGCCCCGCCCGTGCGGACGTTCTTGCATTCCCCCTGACGCATCTCTATAATGGGCCGCCGGAAAAGGAGCCCAATGTACGTGGAAACAACGCCGTTTAACGAAGAACTTATCGATACCCACCTGATAGTCGACGTCCGCACTCCTCTAGAATATGTAGAGGACCACATCCCCGGAGCCATCAACGTTCCGCTGCTCACCGACGAGGAGCGGGTCGAGATCGGCATCCTGCACAAAGAGGACGGCCCCCACGCGGCGCGCCGCCGCGGCCTGGAACTCACCGCGCACCGCTTCCCGGCCATGGTGCAGGAGATCGCGGACGCCGCGGCAGGACGCCCCGTCCTCGTCTACTGCTGGCGCGGCGGCCTGCGCAGCAAGACCGTCACCGTCATCCTCGACCTCGCCGGCTTCAAGGCGACCCAGTTGATCGGCGGCTACAAGAGCTTCCGCCACGTGGTCGGCGAGTACTTCACCCCCTTCACGCCCAAGGCGCCGCTCGTCGTCCTGCACGGCATGACCGGCATCGGCAAGACCACCCTTTTGCAGCGCCTTAAAGAGCGCGGCCGCTCCACGCTCGACCTCGAGGGACTCGCCTGCCACCGCGGCTCGGCCTTTGGCCAGCTTGGGCTAAACCAGGACCTCACCCAGAAACGCTTCGAGACCATCCTCTGGGATGCCTGCCGCAGGGCGCCCGAAGGGGAGCCGCTCATCCTCGAGGGGGAGAGCGAGCGGATCGGGCGCGTTTCGCTCCCGGGCGACTTCTATCAGAAGATGGCGCAGGGGATCAGGGTGTGGTGCCATGCCTCGCTGGAAACCCGCGTCGCGCGTCTGATCGAAGAGTACGGCCTTCCCGAGTACAAGGAGGAAATGGCGACGGCGCTGCAGCGCATCAGGAAAAAGCTTGGGGGCAAGCGCTGCGATGAGCTCGGCGAGAATCTGGAGCGCTGGGAAATGGAAGAATTCATGAAGGGGTTGGTGATCGACTACTACGACAAGGTCTATTACAAAAACCGCACATGGGAGGCCGACTTCGACCTCTGCATGGAGGACTTCGACCAGGCGGCGCAGGAGCTGGAAGAACGCCTGGCGGCGCGGACGACGTAGCCGCCAGGAAGGCTTACCGCCTCCGCACCCGGTACTTCGCGAGGAGCTCCACCGGGTGGTAGGAGAGCTTCGCCTGCCTGAGCGCCTCCTCCCCCAAATCCTGCTCGCGGTTCAGATAGGTGCATTCGGTGAACAACAGGCGGGAGAACTCCCGGTCCAGGAGCTGGTACAGCCCCTCCATGAAGTTGTCTCCCTTCTCGAAGTGACACACCGCCGTCTCCCGGTTCAGCCGCTCACCGAGGGCAAAACCCCGCACCACCCCTTCCACCAGCACCACGACCCCGGAAAGCCCCAGCTCACCATGCAGCCTGAGCGCCTCCGCGCACCCCTCGACCTCGCCCCGCACCGACCCGGCGGGGGCAAGCTCCATCTTCACCCTCCCCCACTCCTCGAGAAGCGCGAGTGATCCCGCCACGTGCCGCTCCGCGAAGAGCTCCACCTCGTGGCGGTGCCGGTTCACGAAGTAGTTCACCCGGTTCTTTTTCTTGTGGTAGAGCTTCCCGCTTAGCTGCGCCATCTCCTCTTTCACGTGAAGGTAGTCGAAATTGTTGCGGTCCGGCACCGCCTCGAAGCGCTCCGATGGGAGGTGGCGCGCGAGAAAAGCGTCGTCTGCGCCGTAAAGCGTGATCCCTTCATCGAGGAGCTTCAGGGCGGCCGCGTTGACGTCGCCGCCGAAAGGTGGAAGGAAGTAGGGGGTGCCGTCGTAGCCCCGCCCGAGCGCGAGGACGGCGTCCCCCACTCTGGTCAGGCGATATTCGTGCGCCTTGCGGAAAAGGTAAAGGTTTGCGAAGGTGAGTTCCGAGACGCGCGGCTGCAGCTCGGAAAAAAGCCGGTCCAGGAGGGATTTGTCTTCAAGCGTGATGCCCCGCGAGCCGGGATATTGCGGAATCTCCATGGCGCTCTCCGGAAAAAATTTGTCACAGTATACTCATTTTTTTGCAGAAATGCGAAAAAATGACTGGCATTTGCCATACCGTATACGGTAGTATCGCCGTTACACTGTCAGCAGTGTTTGCAAAAAAGTGTTTGTCTAGTTGCAAAGCCAGTAAACACCGGGATAGACGCGCTAACGGCACACGAGATAGTTTCCACCATTTGCGCAAAAAGAAAACCCATTTTTCGGGGGAGCCGTGCAGAGATACCTCTTCGACTTCATCAACAACCTGAAGCTGCGCTGGAAGATGGTGGTTCTGGTGCTCCCCCTTGTGATCATCCCCATCTTCCTCGTGGGTGGGATCATCGGTTATATCTCGACCAAGCAGGCCTACCTCGGCATCACCCAGACCAGCAAGGACGACCTGCAGCACATGGCCTCCTTCACGGTCGACCTTCTGAACTCCCACTACCAGCAATTCCAGGTCTACAAGCAGGACAAGGAGAAATCCTTCCACGACGAGCTGCAGACGGTCACCGAACTTGCCTACAACGTCGTGAAGAGCCAGCAGAACCTCCAGAAAACCGGACGGATGGACCTGAAGACGGCCCAGCGCGAGGCGCGCAACGCCCTCTTGAAAGTGAACGTCGGGAAGACCGGCTACATCTACGCCATGGACAGCCGCGGCGAACTGAAGGTGCACGTGGCGCAGGAGGGGGCAAACGTCTTCGACAGCCGCGACGAAAGCGGGCGCTACTTCATCAGGGAGATGATCGAAAAGGCGAAACGCTCGAAGACCGGCGAGATCCTGTATATCGTCTACCCCTGGAAAAACGCGGCGCTCGGGGACAAGACGCTGAGAAAGAAGATGGTGGCGTACCGCTACTTCAAGGAATGGGACTGGATCATCGCCGCCGGCGGCTACCTCGAGGAGACCTACGAGGACGTCGCCTTCGAGCGGCGCTCATTCGAGGCGCTCAAGGAGAAGATCAAGAGCAAGAAGGTGGGCAAGACCGGCTACATCTACGCCATGGACACCTCGGGGAACTTCATGATCCACCCCACCGGGGAGGGGAAGAACTTCCTGAACGCCACCGACTCGAACGGGCAGCACTTCATAAAGGAGATGTGCGAAAGGAAAAACGGCTGGATCCGCTACCCCTGGAAGAACAAGGGGGACGAGGCGCCCCGCATGAAGATCGTGCGCTACGAGTACTTCGAGCCGTGGAACTGGATCGTTGCGGTGGGGTCCTACGAGGAGGAGTTCTACCAGGAGGCGAACGCGATCAAGGGTCGCATCCTCGAGAGCATGGTGGTGCTCACCATCCTCGTTTCGGTGCTGGCGGTGTTCATGGTGCTTTTGGCCTCACGCGTTATGACCGAGCCGATCAGCCGGATGATCGAGGTGATCAGGAGGGTCAAGATGGGGCGGCTGGACGAAACCATGCCGGTGGACTCGGAAGACGAACTGGGCGAACTGGCCACCGCCTTCAACCGCATGACCAAGATCATCAAGCACAACAAGGAGCTCGAGGCAAACCTCGCCCAGCAGGGGAAAATGGCGTCGCTCGGCGTCCTCTCATCCGGTGTGGCGCACGAGATCAACAACCCGCTCGGCGTAATCCTGGGCTACGCCGCCTACATCGAGAAGAAGCTGACGCCTGAGGACCCGAACTACAAGTTCATCCACGAGATCAAGCGCGAGAGCAAGCGCTGCAAAAAGATCGTTCAAGACCTCCTCTCCTACGCCCGGACCCCGCAGCCGGTACTGGAGGAGACCAACGTGAACGACCTTCTGGAGCAGATCGTCGACTTCGCGGCGAACCACACCGACATGCATCACGTGACGGTGCAAAAGAGCTTTGACCTCTCCCTGCCGCGCGTCATGGTCGACGGCGACCAACTGCGCCAGGTGGCCATAAACCTGATCCTGAACGCTGGCGCCGCCATGCAGAGAGGGGGCGAGCTCGTGGTGAGCACCGCCGCAGTGGGAGACGAATGGGTTTGCCTCAGGTTCCGCGACAACGGCGCGGGAATCTCGCCCGAGCACATCGAGAAGATCTTCGAACCCTTCTTCACCACCAAGGTCAAGGGGACCGGCCTCGGTCTCGCGATAACCAAGCAGATCGTGGAGCAGCATCACGGCAAGATCGAGATCACCAGCGAGATGGGGGTCGGCACCACCGTCGAGGTGAAGCTTCCCATCAACAGGGACGAATACTGCTAGGAAACGCCGCGCCGCGCGCGGATAACGGAGTGGCACCATGACGAAAAAACGGGTGATGTTGGTCGACAACGAGGAGGGGCTTTGCCGCATGATGGAGGCGGTTCTCTCCGACAACGGCTACCAGGTCTCCGCGTTCACGAGGAGCTTCGAGGCGGCCGAGTCCTTTCAGGCCGGGCAGTGGGACCTCCTCGTCACCGACATCAAGATGCCGGGGATGGACGGGCTCGAGCTCCTGCAGAAGGTGAAACAGAAGGACCCGGCCATCCCGGTGATCATGGTCACCGCCTACGCCACGGTGGAGATGTCCATCCAGGCCCTGAGAAAGGGGGCCTACGACATGCTCACCAAGCCGTTTGAGCCCGAAGAGCTTTTGTACCGGGTGAAGAACGCGCTGCAGCACACCCGGCTCATGGAGGAGAACCGCGAACTGCGCGAGGAACTCGTCGGGCGCTTCAACTTCGGCAACATCATCGGCGCATCTAAGGCCTTAAAGGAGGTCCTCGAGCGGGTGGAGAAGCTCGCCGTGCGCGACACCTCGGTGCTCATCACCGGCGAGTCGGGAACCGGCAAGGAGCTCATCGCCCAGGCGATCCACTACAACTCACCCAGGAAGGAGAAGAAGTTCGTCGCCATCAACTGCGGCGCCCTCCCCGCCTCGCTTTTGGAGAGCGAGCTCTTCGGCTACAAGAAGGGGGCCTTCACCGGCGCCGCCGAGAACCGGCGCGGCCTTCTGGAGACTGCCGACGGCGGGACACTTTTTCTCGACGAGGTGGGGAACCTCCCCATGACGGTGCAGAAGACGCTGCTGCGCTTTCTCCAGGAGCAGGAGTTCAACCGCCTGGGAGACCCCACCCCCACCAAGGTCGACGTGCGCGTACTCTCCGCAACCAACGCGGACATGAAACAGGCGGTGAAGGCGGGAGAGTTCCGCGAGGACCTCTTCTACCGCCTGAACGTGGTCAACATACAGCTGCCTCCGCTCAGGGAGCGACGCGACGACATAGCGCTCATCGCCGCCCACTTCATCTCGCTGCAAAACGCCAAGTTCGGCACCCACATAAAGGGGCTCGCCCACGACGCCATGGAGGCGGCGGTTGATTTTTCCTGGCCCGGCAACATCCGCCAGCTGAAGAACGTGATCGAGGCCTGCATCGCCATGGAAAGCAGCGACTACATCACCCTGCCGGTGCTCTCCCAGTTCATCGAGGTGATCCCTTCCGAAGGGGGCGCCGAGGCAGCGGCCGATGAAGGGGACTACTCGAGGGCGCTCATGCGTTTCGAGACCGAATACCTAAGAGGCCTCTTGCGCAAGAACCAGGGGAACGTGGAGGCCGCCGCCAAGGAAGCGGGGACCAACATGGCCACCATCTACCGCAAGATCAAGAAGTACGGCATCAGGAAAGAGGAGTACAACAGCTAGCCCTGCCGGCGGCGCTTCTTTTTGCATCTTTGCGAAAAAGGGCGCCGCCACACTTGCAGCCCTGCAAATTCATTAGCCCCGCCGCGCATCCAGCAGCCAACCCGTCGATATCCCGCACCTTTACACGAAACAAGGGAAAAAGCCCTTCTAAGCTGCCCGTCGGTAACCGCGCCCCTCCCCTTCTCGCTTTCTTCGCGTTTTTGCGAAAAGATGTCCGCGCAAGCTCCACCGCGCCCCCGCCCCACGATGCGATAACTCACCGGTTTAAAAGCGTTTGCGGTCCGATGATGCAGGTAAACGCCAAATTGGTACGGCAGTTGCTAATCCTGTTTACGTCACCCCTTTCTTGCCTGAGTGCGTCTGCTTTGAAAAAGGAATAGAGGTCTTATGCAGGAAACAAAGGTCTGCCCCTTCTTCGGCAAAAATGACGATTACTGCGACGTAGGCTGCGGCTACATCTCGCCGCACGACGTGAAGCAGATCATCATGTTCTGCAGCTGCCGATTCAGGGAATGCCTGAAGTACCAGGAGCTCTCGGACCGCGTTCCGGTCGGAAAGCTCGATCCGAAACTCTGCCTGGTGTGAATCGACGGGTTCTGCCAGGCGGACGGATCACCCCTTAGTCCACTGTGCTTTGTTGTAAAAGGAGAACGGCGATGAGTGAAAAAGAACTTGAACTGCTCGCTAGACTCGAGGAACTGGAACGGCACACCTGGCGCAACAGCGCGATCCTGCGCGCCGTCGCCATGGTAGCCTTCACCGCGCTGATCGGCATCGTGGTCGCTTCAGGCGTTGTAGGTGGCGGCCGCGGCAGCCACTGGTCCGGCCCGGCCTGGAACACCATGTGGCTCTACGGCCTTTTTGCGGCGAACGCGGTCTCCATGTTCTGGACCACCCACAAGGAATAGCCCAGGGCGTCGATGCGGAGGAACTTCACATGCCGATGAAATTGACAAACGTGATTCTTCTTTTGGTCGTCGTCGTGACCTGCGCCGTCTTCTCGCTGCGCATCTTCCAGGGGCTGGACGAGATGATGGGGGAGCAATACTGGGTCGTAGATACCACCCAGGGGGACCACGGCTGGTACGCCATGGGCCTTCTGCCGCACGTGAAGAAAGTACCGAAGGAAGTGGTCCAGGCGGTAAACACCGATCCGGACCGCGACGACAAGTACGTCATCTACGCCCAAAACGGCGACTTCGCCGGCAACTCAGTCTACGGCATCTGTCTCGGCATCCCGCTCATCATGTACCTGATCTGGTTCGCCTTCATCCTGGGCTTTCCCGACCGCATCGATCCCTATCTGCTGCCACGGCGCATCTTCACCCTGACCGTCATCATCATGTGCTCGGTGATCGTCAACCTCTTTTTGATGCGCATCGCCGCCGACTTCGCCCGGGACCCCATGTCGCGCATCGCCAACGTAGCCGGCAACCACGCCTCGCTCCTCTTCCACAACGCAGGGATCTGGTTCGCAATACTCTTCTCGGCCCTCGGCACTCCGAACCACTCCATGCGCGAGACCGCAGCGCCGGACAGCCGCAACTGGCAGACCCAGGCGAACGAGAAGTTCAACTGGATGTTCGTGCTCCTCTTCGCGGTTACCATCCTCGAGGTGGCGCTCGTCAAGAACAAGCTTGCCCTTCCCGACGCGGCGGTTGACTACTCGGTCTGGATCATCCTTGTCGTCATCTTCATGCGGATGTTCGGCTTCTCCCCCAAGTACTGGGTAAAACGAGGGCGTGGCATCGCCATCATGGTGGCGGGGACCCTGCTCACCCTCCCCGTCTTCTACCTGCTGGAACGCGCCACCGGGACATTGGGCGCCGGCTTCGCCTCCCCGATCCTCACCAAAGCCCTCGGGCCGGAGAACGCCAACATAGGCCTTTCGCTCATGGTTTCTATCTACCTCATCTTCTGGATGGAGTTCGCCGCGGCAATTCGGATGAACGGTCCGGCTCGACCACTGTCATTGGGGCGTAGATAACAGCTAGTTGATGTGAAAGAGACAGAATAAAGGGGGATACCGGCATTGGCATCCTCTTTTTTTATTATGAAAAGTTGCATTGACATTTATCTAATAAAACGCCGCAACAATACCCGCCATTAAGCACCACATCCGATCAGTAGAAAGTTCAGTCCTCTTTTTTACTCCATCCTCATAGCACTTTTTTCAGTCTTACCTGAGCCACAAAGGACAGTCATCAATGCGGCAATCGGACCTATCTCGATCCGTCAGGGTTCTTCAATTGCCGTGCCCCTCCCTTAAAGATACATACTAATTTTGCCTTTTTGAGGTTTTATAGTATCCAGCCATGCTCAGAAAGGCGCGAGATTGAGTTGCCTGAAATGTCTGACACAACAATGCGACAGCGTTTGAGTGAGCAGCAAAACAGCCACACAAAAGCTGCCGAACGGCACACGAACGTCGGTTAACACAACAATAATAAAAAATAATTTACCACGCGTTTCCAGATTTAATCCCGTTATATCGAAATGTTACGAGTGACCAGATAAGAGTTTTTCGCCTTTTTTGCCGATCAAAATATTTAGAACGCTGTTTATTTTTATTGTACATTTGTCATACGTGTGGTACAAGAAATACACGTATACGCCAGATGAAAAACCGGTTCACCGGAGGCTAGCGGAAACGTCGGCACAAAACAGGTTTAAAAGATACGCAAAAACGACAACATGGCGTTTTTTGAATCAAAACAGAACGCTTTAACAAAATCTAGCAAAACAGCATAGAGAATTTTGGAAACGAAATCGGAAAGAGAAAGGGGGATTTATCGAAGAGTAGGAACAACAGGGGCGGGACGCCGCCGCGCAACGCATCTTACCCTAGAAAGGAGTGACAACCATGGCAGAAAGACAGTACGACTGGAAAGCAATTGCAAAGAATCCTAAATTCGTGGAATTACATCACAAGAAGACGGCCTTCCTTTTCGGATGGTGGATTTTCTCCTGCGTGTACTATTTCCTGCTCCCCATCGGGGCGGCGTACACACCGGGGCTCTTCAAGGTCAAGATCATCGGCGTAGTCAACTTCGGGTACATTTTCGCGCTTTCCCAGTTCTTCGTCTCCTGGGGGATTGCACTCTACTACTCGCATGTCGCCAACAAGGACTTTGACCGGTTGACCAGGGAACTGATCGACGAATTACATCTCTAGGAAAGGAGGACAGGACATGACCATCAAGAAGATATTCATAGCAGCCAGCTTGGCCCTCTCGGTAGCCGCAGCCGCCTACGCTGAAGAGCAGAAGGCACCGGCAGCCGGCGCAGCCCCGGCGATGAGCGCACCTGCAACCCAGGGAGCACCCGCCGCGACGGCCGCAGCACCCGCGCCCAACGCAGCCGCTTCAGTGGCCACACCTGCCCCCGCCAAACCGGCACCGGCAAAGAAAGAACTTAAAACGAACAGGACCATCACCATCGGGATGTTCCTCGTCATCATCGCCATCACCATGGGGGTCGTCGTCTGGGCCGCCAAGCAGACGAAGACCGCATCGGACTTCTACGCGGCGGGGGGCGGCATCACGGGAACCCAGAACGGCTGGGCCATCGCCGGCGACTACATGTCGGCAGCCTCCTTCCTCGGTATTTCCGGCCTCATCTCGCTGTACGGCTATGACGGCTTCATGTACTCGGTCGGCTGGCTGGTTGCCTACATCACCGTGCTCCTGATCGTTGCGGAGCCCTGCCGTAACGCGGGCAAGTACACCCTTGGCGACATCCTCTCCTTCAGGACTTCGCCCAAGCCGGTGCGCGCCTTCGCCGCCATCTCCACGGTCGCCGTCTCCACCTTCTACCTCACCGCCCAGATGGTCGGTGCGGGGAAACTGATGGCCCTTCTGATCGGCATCCCCTACAAGATGTCCATCATCGGCGTCGGTATCCTGATGGTCGGGTACGTCGTCTTCGGCGGCATGGTCGCCACCACCTGGGTCCAGATCATAAAGGCGGGCCTCCTCATGGCCGGCGCCTTCCTGCTCTCCGTCCTGGTCATGGTCAAGGCCGGCTTCAACCCGATCGGCTTCTTCTCCACCATCGTGGCTAGCCCGGAGATCCAGGACCACGTATCCAAGTTGGTGCTCAAAGACGGCGTCATCCTCTCCGGCGTGGACGCAGGCCAGCGCTTCCTCGAACCCGGCCTTTACTTGAAGAACCCGCTTGACCAGATCTCCCTCGGTATGGCACTCGTGCTCGGCACCGCCGGCATGCCGCACATCCTCATGCGCTTCTTCACCGTGCCGACCGCACAGGCCGCACGTAAATCCGTCATCATCGCGATGTTCATCATCGGCGGCTTCTACATCCTGACCACGCTGCTCGGCTTCGGTGCCGCTATCCACCTCACCCCGCAGGGGATCACCTCGGTAGACCCGGGTGGCAACATGGCGACCCTGATGCTGGCTCAGCAGATGGGTGCCGACATCGCCCCGATCGTCGGCGACCTCTTCCTCGCCTTCCTGTGCGCCGTCGCCTTCGCCACCATCCTTGCCGTGGTCTCCGGCCTGGTACTCGCGGCCTCCGCGGCCATCGCCCACGACATCTACGTGAACGTGATCAAGGACGGCCACGCCGACCAGCACGAGCAGGTCTTCGCGGCTCGTCTCACCTCCTTCGTGGTAGGCGCCTGCGGCATCATGATCGGCCTCGCCGCAGAGAAGCAGAACGTCGCCCACCTGGTGGCGCTGGCCTTCGCGGTCGCCGCCTCCGGCAACCTGCCGGTCGTCATCCTCTCACTGTTCTGGAGGAAGTTCAACACCGCCGGCGTCATCTCCGGCCTCCTGGTCGGCACCGTCGCCTCCATCGCCCTGGTGATGGTATCCCCCAACATGACCTACCCGAAAGTGGTCGCCGAAGGCGCCAAGAAGGTGATCGTGGCCATGGAGAAGAAACAGGCGGCACTCCCGGCAGGCCAGAGCCTCACCGAGAAGGACGCGAAGGCGCTCGCCAAGGCCAAAGTGGACGCACAGCAGACCGGCACCTCGATGGTAGGCCTCGACAAGCCGCTCTTCACCCTGAAGAACCCGGGCCTCATCTCCATCCCGCTCGGCTTCATGGCCGCCATCCTGGGCGCCCTCGCCTTCCCGAACAGGCGTTCCGAAGATATGTTCGACGAGGTCTACGTCCGCCAGAACACCGGTTTGGGTATGGCTAAGGCAGTCGAGCACTAGCAACCGGCATCAACGCAGTAAGGAATTGGGGAAGGGAAACCTTCCCCAATTTTTTTGCCCGCACTCCAATCCTTCCGTGTCCTTTGCCGGAGAAGAAAACCTTGGAAGCCGTCAAAAGTGACCGCGATTCAAGCAAAACAGTTTTACATCCCCGTTTTTTTCTGTAGAATCGCCACAGAACACATTAAAGAGGTGGCCGCACATGCCGCATCAGATCTTCCCACCGGAGCCAAGCGACGGGGAACTCCTCGAGGAGTTGCTGGGGGAGGTGCGCGCCTACCTGCCGCTTCTGGACCGCGAGGAGATGAAGCTCCTCCTCTCCGGGCTGGTGCAGCGGACTTCGGATGAACTCGGCAGATTCAGGATCTGCTCCGGACGAGAGGAGAACCTGGTCGAGCGGGTAAAAACCGAGACCGATTACGCCGCACTGCTAAGCCTCCATGAGGAGCTGAACGCCCTCGAGATGGAGCGTTTCCTAAGCTTCTACTCCGTCCCCTCGCTGCACGAAAACTGCACCTGGTACCGCGACGCCCTCGCCCGGCGGGCTCTCGAGCTCGTTGCGGCCGAGTTCCCCTCCCCGCCGCCGGTCCCCTTCGCCCTGATCAGCATGGGAAGTGACGGGCGTGAGGAGCAGACCCTCATCACCGACCAGGATTACCTCATCGTCTACGCCGACGATGGGGGTGAGGAGGCGGACCGGTACTTCGCCGAGTACAGCCGGATCCTCGTCGAAAGACTTGCCGAGATCGGCTTCAAGAAGTGCACCGGCGGGATCATGCCCTCCAACGACAACTGGCGCGGCTCAATCTCGCAGTGGCAGCGCCGCCTGCACGCCATCGTGCGCTACGAGGCCGAGGACTACGGCAAGAACCTCATGGACCTGATCGTCCTCTCCGACGCCAGGTACGTGGCGGGAGACGAGGAACTTGCCGGCCGGTTGGTCTCCCTGATCCGCTCCCTTTTGCAGGACTACTTCATGGCGCTTTGGGGGATGGCCAAGGCGGCCACCGAGATGAAGCTCGCCCTCGGATTTCTCAAGCGTTTCTGGACCGAGGGAAGCGGCGAGCACAAGGGGGCCTTCAACCTGAAGCTCCTCGCCTGGGCGCCGCTCGTGATGAACGTGCGCATCCTGGCGATCAACCAGGCGATCCCTGCCACCTCGACGGTGCGAAGGATCGAGCTTCTGGAGCAGGAACACAGCTTCTCGGCCAACATGGCGCGCGGGCTCGTCGCGGCCTACCGCATCCTCACCAAGCACCGCATCCTGCTCCAGATAAAGGTCATCAAGGGGATCCAGAAGGACGCCTACTACCTGAACCCGTACTCGCTCCCTTCAGACGAGCGGGAGCGGATGCGGCAGGCGCTCCTTCTGATCGAGGACTTGCAAAAGACGATACACACGAACTTCTCCATACTCTAGAGCCGTCGCACCCGACGCCCTTTCGGCGTCCACCGCGGCGGTCGCGCATCCTTCAAGGGAGGAGACATGAGCCGTCCCGAAAAGCGCTCCAAGGTAAACCTGTTCCGCCCCAAGAAGGGGCATATGCGGGACGAGGTGCTGATCATCCTCGCCATCCTCTTCGGCTGGGTCGTCTGCACTTTCGGCTTCCAGTTCCTGGTATACGCCTGCCGCGGGACCGGGGCCGGAAGCCTCCTCACCCGTCTCACTTTGTTCAACCTCCCGCTGCACTTCTGGTTCACCGGGCAGTTCCTGCCGCTTTGGTTCATCTTCTTGTGCATCATCTTCAACGTCTACGTGGACCGGATCACCGAGTACCACAGCCGCAAGCGGGATAGAAGCTATGAATGACTCGTCCTGGTCCATCTTCGTCGTTCTGTTGGTGCTCCTCTCCTTCATCCTCGTGGGGCTGAGGCAGAAAGCACGCGAAAGCCAGGAATACGGCTTCGGCGGGCGCTTCACCGGCCGTATCGGCGGCGGCGCCGCCATCGCCAGCAACTGGATGAGTGCGGCGAGCCTCATGGGACTTGCCGGGATCATCTACCTGCACGGCTACCAGGGGCTCGCCTACGTCATCGGCTGGACCGGCGGGTACGTGCTACTCCTCGTCTTGCTGGCGAGCCAGATAAGGCGCTTCGGCAAGTTCACCACCCCCGAGTTCGTGGGCGAGCGCTACGGCTCCAGGCCAGCGCGTCTCATCGCCGCGGTGATCGCAATCGCCATCTCCGTCATCTACTGCGTCGCACAGTTCAAGGGGATCGGGCTCATCTTCTCCTTCATGTTCGGAGTGGGGTACGAGCAGGGGGTCACCTACGGGGCCCTTGCCGTGGTCTCCTACCTGGTCATCTCCGGGGCGCTCGGGGTGCCGCGCAACCAGCAGTTGCAGTACCTGGTGATCTGCGTCGCCTTCATCGTCCCGCTCATGTGGCTCGCCCGCCGTCTCGGCTACTTCTGGGTGCTACCGCAGTTCGGCTACGGGCGCGCCTTGACCGACCTCTGGCGCGAGTTCCGCATCGACTTCACCCTCCCCTTCGCCCATGACTCCCTCTTCCAGTGGTGCGCGCTCTGCTTCACCCTCATGGTCGGCACGGGAGGGCTGCCGCACGTCCTCTCCCGTTTCTACACCGTCCCCAACGTGCGTGACGCCCGCTGGAGCGTTGTGTGGGGGCTCTTCTTCATTGCCCTCGTCTACTGGTCCGCCCCCGCCTTCGCCGTCTTCGGCAGGCTCATCGAGGCGCGCCGCGGCATGATCCCCTCCCCGGAGGCGGCGCGTGCGGCGGCCGATGTCGTTACACTCAACACCGCGGTCGCCGCGGGACTTCCGGGATGGCTCGTCGGGGTCCTTGCCGCCGGTGCCCTATCCGCCGCCTTCTTCACCGTGGCCGGGCTTCTCATGACCGGGGCCTCGTCGATCTCGCACGACATCTATTACAGCTTCCTGAACCCGCGCGCGAGCGAGCGGGCGCGCATGCAGGTGGCCAAGGGAGGGACCCTGGTGCTGGCGGCGCTGGTCCTCATCATCGCGCTCAAGCCGCCCGGTCTCATCGCCGAGATCACCGCGGTCGCCTTCGCCCTGGCCGGGAATACCATTTTCCCGCTCTTTCTTCTCGGGATCTGGTGGGACCGCGCCAACCGTTACGGCGCCATCGCCGGGATGCTGACCGGTGTGCTCTGCACCGTGGCGCAGCCCCTTTTCGGCGGAACTTTTCCCGCCGTCGCCGCCTTCTTCCCGTTGACCTCGTCCGCCCTGTGCGGGACGCCCCTGGTGATCCTCGTGATGATCGCCGTATCGCTTGCCACCCCTCCCCCGCCAGAGGAGATGAGAAGCTTCCTCGAGCAGGAGGTGCACGGGCATATGGACTGAAAACCGAACGGACGTTCCGCGTTCAGCGTTCAACGTTCCCGCGCGGCATCCATGAGGTCCAAGAGCAACTTGGAATGCAGAGGTTTTCCTGGTGTGAAGCAGTTAGAGGTTCAAAACGTTGAACGCTGAACGTTGAACGGTCTTTCGGGGGGTACTCATGCCCATGCTGTTGGGATCCAAAGGGGAGGACATCCTCACCTGGCGGGCCAGCACGGTGCTGCTGGAAAATCTGAAAACGCGCCTGGAGCGCAAGTGGGAGAGCAGCTCATCCCGCGCCGCCGAGAGCTTTCTTACGACGCTCATGGACACCCTGCGCGCGGAGCTCGACTACGAGGGACAGCTCGACCAGGAGCTTGCCGTCGTCGAGGAGGAGATCGCCCACGCGGAAACGGCCTCAGCACTCGTGGCGCCTCAGCAGCGCCACCGCGAGCTCGCGGCGGCCCACTTCCGACGCCGCCGCTCTCCCCTCGCCCTTTGCGGCGCCTGCAGCCGCCTGCATGACCTCGTGCTGAAAAAGGCGGCGGAGCTCGCCGAAGAGCGCATGCGCGAGCTGGGACAGGGAACGGCGCCGGTGTACGCCCTCCTCGTTTCCGGCGACAGAGCCCGCGGCGAACAGACCCTCTACAGCAGGAACCGCTACCTCCTGCTGCACCAGCTCGACTCCGAGCGATTCTACCTGTTCAGCCGGCAGTTCACCCTGGCGCTACAGCAGTCGGGGCTTCTGGGCGAGCAGGAGACCCCGTGGCACGGCTCCCTCTCAGAATGGCGCTCGCTTCTGAAAAACGGCAACGGCAAAGGTGAAGCGCCCCCCGTCTCCCCGGCTCCGCTTCCCCCCTTCGCCGCGGCAGAGCGCCAGCGTGCGACTCCGCTCCCGGAGTGGCGCTGGCGCCTTGAATCCATGGCCGACCTCGCCTACGTCACCGGGTTCGAGCCGCTCGCGGACCAGGCGGTCGGCGCGGCAGCCCTCGCGCTAAGAGAAGAACTCGGGCGCGATCCCTTCTTCCAGCTCGCGCGGCGCGTGATCAGCCTGCCGCTTGCTCTCGGCCGTTTCGGGCGCTGGCGCCTCGAGCAAGGAGAACACCAGGGCGAGATCGACATCGAAAGGCTCGCCCTCTCCCCGCTGGTGCAGCTCGTGCGCATCCTGTCGCTGAAGGCCCAGGTGCATGAGGGGGGGACCTTGCAGCGTATCCGTGCGCTCTTGTACCGGGGCGCCATGGACGTGGACCTCGCCGAGAGGCTCTTGAAGGCGCTGCAGTGCCTGCTCACGCTGCGTATCGAAAGCGAGATCCGCAGCGAGGGGGCCGGCGGGTATGCGAACCCCGAGGATTTCGACCCCGAACAGGACGCACGGCTCAGGGAAGCGCTGGAGGCGGTGCTCAACCTGCAGAAGATCGCCTACCAGAACATGGTGGGACAGGTATAGGACCGGGCATGAGGATTTCCATCTCCGCAGGAACGCTCTTCATCTTCCCGCTCCCCAAGGCGTTCGCCATGGCGAGGGAGGCCGGGTTCGACGGCATGGAACTGGTGATCAACCAGGAGTTCCAGAAGGTGAACTCGCGCCGCCTGGTGAGGGAACTCGCGGAGATCATGCCGATCTTCTCCATCCATGCCCCCTTCCTGCAGCTGGACGGCTGGGGAAGTCCGGTCGACTCATTGAAACGTTGCGTGGAGATCGCCGCGGAATGCGGCATAGGGCTGGTGAATTTCCACCCGCCGTCATGGATGGGGTGCGAGTTCGCCTACTGGCGCTGGCTTTACCGCATGCAGGACTTTCAGCAGGAGGTGGGGGGGGACCAGGTGACGCTCACCCTGGAGAACATGCCGTGGACCGGAAAGTACCGGATCAACGGTTACATCCTTTCGGAGACCCAGAAGCTGATCGAGTTCCTGCACGAGAGGAACCTCTTTCTCACCTTCGACTGCACCCACATGGGGAGCGGACGGGCCAACTTCATCAACGACTTCTACCTCTGCTACAACAGCGGACGGATCCGCAACATCCACTTCTCGGACTACGGCCACGGCAGGCAGCACCTGTTGCCGGGACACGGCATCCTGCCGCTCACCCGCTTTTTGAACCACCTGCGCAATACCGAGTACAACGACATCCTGACCCTGGAGCTCTCCCCCCACGAGTTTCCCAAGGGGGAGCAGATCATCATCGAAAGCCTGAAGGAGATCCTCGCCTATCTCAGGCAGGAGACCGACAAGGCTACCCTCTGACCACGTAGACCGAGCATTTCGCGTCCCGCACCACCTTGTGGGAGACGCTCCCCAGCAGCTTTCGCTTCAAAAACCCCTTGCCGGTGCTCCCGATCACGATCACGTCGATCTCCTCCTTCTGCGCGAAGCGGATCAACTCCTCGGCCGGGTCTCCGTAGACGACGGCCGTCTCGAGCGGCACGTCGAGTTCCGTCGCGATCTTCTCCACGACGTAGAAGATGCGCTCCTTCAACTCGCCCCACTTCTCCTGCTCCGTTATGGGGCGGGCCGGGACGAAGTCGGTAAAGGTGTTGCGCGGCGCGTTGGGGAGCACCAGGAGCCCGTACACCTTGCTCTTGAACTGGCTAGGGATCCCCGCTGCGAAACGCACCGCCTCCTCGGCGGCCTTGTCCGAGAGCGGCGAGCCGTCGATGGCCACCAGGATTTTCTTGCGCAGGTTAAGCATCAGGATCCTCCGGCTGTCAGGGTGGGCGAAAAGCTGCACAACTATATAACATCGCCACGTTTTTTCCTACAGGATTTTAAGAAGCGACCGGCGCCGGCACTCCTTTGCGCCAAAGCAAAAAAAAGGCGCTCATAAGAGCGCCCTTTCCAAAATCTAACTGCCGCTCAAAGAAGCGGCGCCGACCGTTCGGCCCGCTCCAGGAGCGCTTCGATCTCCTCGTGGATGAGCCCGTTACTGGCAAGGATGCGGTGGTCGCCGATCCTGTGCGGCTCCCCCTTGTGGTTCGTTACCATCCCCCCCGCCTCCCTGACCAAAAGCGACCCCGCCGCCACGTCCCACGGCTTCAGCTTGCACTCCCAGTAACCTTCGAGCCTCCCGGCGGCCACGTAGGCGAGATCGAGGGCGGCGGCCCCGGCGCGGCGCACACCGCGCGCGGCCAGTTGCAGCTCGAAGAAGTTTCTGAAGTTGTTCTCGTTGCCGCGCGCTACGTCATAGGGAAAGCCGGTCGCGATCAGGGAGTGGCGCAGGGGCTTGCGCGAGGAGACCCGGATCGGCCTGCCGTTTAGGAAGGCGCCGCCGCCGCGTACCGCGGTGAAGAGCTCGTCCATCATGCAGTGGTAGATGACCCCAAGCGCCAGTTCTCCTTCGTGCTCGAGGGCGATGGAGACGCAGAACCAGGGGAAGCCGTGCGCGTAGTTGGTGGTGCCGTCCAGGGGATCGATGACCCAGCGCCAGGCGGGGTCGCCGCCGTCGTAGAGGTTCTCCTCGGCGAGGAAGCTGTGGCCGGGGAAGGCGGCAGCGATCCGGCTCACGATGAGTTCCTCGCAGGCGCGGTCCACCTCGGTCACGATATCCACCTCACCCTTGAAGTCGAAGGTGAACTCACCCCAAAGCCGCTCCTTCTGCAGCCTGCCGGCATGGCGCGCCGCGGTGACCGCGGTGTCGAGCATCGCTTGCAGCCCCTCAGTAGACATCCTCCCTCCCGTCCTCCAAAAGTTCGCGCATCTCCTCGAGAAGGGTGAAGTGCATCTCGTCCTCCTCGGCCATGGTCTGGAACAGCTCGCGCTCCCAGGGATGCAGCGCCTCACGCGCGAGATCGGCGCAGGCACGTGCGGAAAGGGCCTCGAACTGCATCGCGTTCAGGTAAAGCCCGAGGTCGCCGCTATAGCGTGCGAGTTCCTCCTCGGACAGGCGGCGCAGGATGCTTCTCGCCCCCTCAAGCGTCGCCGATTGGCGCAGATCGACCCGGCCGCCGTCTCTCAGGGCGCGCAGGGCCCCCGCATGACGCAGTTCGTCCTCGCTGAACATCCTGAAGATGGAGGAAAGCCCAGCGATCCCCGCCTCGGCGCTGCAGCGCTCGTAGTACCCACTGCCGTCCCCTTCCTTGCGGAGCACCATGTCCCTCGAATCCATAATCGCCCTCCCGAGATCGTTCTGTTACGGCTGGAAAACAGTAACAGGAAATCTCGGTATTTCAAAACGCTAGATCATTTTTTTGGCGGCGCGACAGTGCAAAAGAGTTGCAGAGTGCCAAGCCCGCCCCGCCGCGAGTCGGCTCCCCTGACCTTCCCCCTGCAGGTTCGGGAACGTCGTTTAAAGTTCGCCTCCATGAGGGTCCGGGCACAAAAAAAGGGGGGCTTGCGCCCCCCTCCAAAATCACTGCTGCTGAATCCGGCAGGTACTAGTTGTAAGCGGTCTCGGAGTGCTGGGTCTGGTCGAGGCCCATGATCTCGTCTTCCTTCTCGACGCGCAGGCCGATGGTCTTATCGAGGATGAGGGCGATCACGAAGGTCACCACCACCGCGTATGCTGCAGCAGCACCGACCGCGATCAGCTGGGTGACGAACTGCTTCATGTTGCCGGAGGTGAGCCCGGTGGCGCCGACCGTGGCGAAGACGCCGGTCAGGATGGCGCCGGTGGTGCCGCCCACGCCGTGTACGCCGAAGGCGTCCAGGGAGTCGTCGTACTTCAGTTTCGCCTTCAGCATCACGCCGCCGTAGCAGACCAGGCCGCCTGCGATGCCCATGAGAATGGCGGCACCCGGCTGAACGAAACCGGCTGCGGGGGTGATCACGACCAGGCCCGCTACGACGCCGGAGCCAAAGCCCAGTGCCGACGGCCTGCCGGCGTGAATCCACTCGGCGATCATCCAGGTGAGGCCTGCGGCGGCCGGGGCGATGGTGGTGGTCATGAAGGCGAGGCCGGCGAGACCGCCTGCCGCGTCGGAGCACCCCGCACCGACGATGGCGGAACCCGCGTTGAAGCCGAACCAGCCGAACCAGAGGATGCCGACGCCAAGCAGGGTAAGCGGCAAGCTGTGCGGAGCCATGCGCTCGTTCGGGAAGCCGTGACGTTTGCCGAGGAAGGCGAGCACCACCAGGGCCGAGATACCGGAGGAGAGGTGAACGACGGTACCGCCGGCGAAGTCGAGAGCGCCCATCTTGAAGAGCCAGCCGTCAGACATCCAGACCCAGTGCGCCAGCGGGTCGTAGACCAGGGTGGTCCAGAGGAGGACGAAGAGGCAGTAGGCGGAGAACTTGATCCTCTCGGCGAGGGCACCGGAGATGAGGGCCACGGTGATGATGGCGAACATCGCCTGGTACATGGCGAAGACGTATTCGGGAATCGCGCCCGGCTCAGTCGGGACGTTCTGGAACAGCGCGTAAACCGCGTTGCCGTCCTTGAAGGTGATCAGCCCGTCAAGCAGCGCCTTGCTGAAGTTACCGACAAGGCCGTGCCCCATGTCCGGTCCGAAGGCGAGCGAGTAACCTATGATGGCCCACTGCACCCCCACGATCCCCATGGCCACCAGCGAGTGCATCATGGTGGAGAGGACGTTTTTCTGGCGCACCATGCCGCCGTAGAAAAGGGCCAGGCCGGGGGTCATGAAGAGGACCATGGCGGCGGAGACCAGCATCCAGGCGGTGTCGCCGGTATTGAGGACCGGGTCGACGTTTTTCGGTGCGGCGGCTGCAGGGGCTGCGGCTGCGGGAGCGGCCGGTGTTGCGGCGGGTGCTGCGGGTGCCGTGGCCGGGGCGGCAACAGCGCTTGCCGCGGCCGGGGCCGTGGCGGAATCGGCGGCCTTCTCCTCGGCGATCGCGAGGACCGGTACGAGCATCAGGCTGCCCAGAAGGGCCAGTTTGCCGAGTTTCATCGCGAGGCAGCTGGAAGCGGGGGTAGCTGCGTCCTTAACCTTTTTAATGTCACGTATCATAACACTCTCCATTGATCGTTTTGTTATGGATTGGTCTTGTCAGCTAGGGCCTAAACGGCCTCGTCGCCCTTCTCTCCGGTCCTGATGCGGACCGCATCTTCCAGCGGGAGGATGAAGATCTTGCCGTCCCCGATCCTGCCGGTTTTGGCGGTTTCCTCGATGGTGGCTACGGCCTTGGCGACCAGCTCGTCGGCCACGGCGATCTCGATCTTCACCTTGGGGATGAAGTCCACGACGTACTCGGCGCCGCGGTACAGTTCGGTATGCCCCTTCTGGCGGCCGTACCCTTTTACCTCGCTCACGGTGATCCCCTCGATCCCGATCTCGTTGAGGGCGTCCTTCACCTCGTCCAGCTTGAACGGCTTGATGATTGCTTCGATCAGCTTCATCGCTTGCCTCCTCTTCTTTGTGATGGCGGTGGATTTCGTCGTCGGTACACAGCGTGTACTCATGCTTGCAGAACATTCGGCAGGCCGGCTCGCCGGCTTGCAGACATAGCATCAATCGGGTTAAACGGGTTTCACCCTCTTTTCAGGCCCGTGAAGGCTTCGATGCCCTTGCCTTTGTTCAACGTCGAATAAACAGCTTCTGGTCCAGCCTTGAAAACAGTCCCCCTTTCCCAATAATGATGCCCTCCACCACGACCTGCACCATTGCCTAAACGGGCGGGAAAGCCTTTTCCAGCACGCCATCGTGCCGTGTCTGATCACGGTTTAGCACAGGCCATGCCATCGCGACGAGTTATTCACAAGCAGCTGTTCTCATTGATTTTTTGAGCGCACACCCGTATACGGGGCCGCGGGGCGGGTGACTATTGCGGCAGCTATGACTTTTTTTTAGGCAGGGTCGGAGGGGAGAGACAGGAGAAACATGCGCGCGATCTCCTCGGGGGGGACCGGCTTGCAGAACAGGTATCCCTGGTACATGTCGCAGCCGTGGTCGGTCAGGAAATCGAGCTGCGCCCGAGTCTCCACCCCTTCCGCGATGACCAGGAGTTTCAAGGTGTGGGCCATCTCGATGGTGGCCAGGGTGATGGCGGCATCGTCCGCCTCGGTGATGATGTCCTTGATGAAGGCGCGATCGATCTTGAGGACGTCGAGGGGAAAGCGCTTCAGGTACGAAAGCGATGAAAACCCGGTGCCGAAGTCGTCGATGGCGAGGCGCACCCCCATCCCTTTCAGCGCATGCAGGGTTTGGACGGTCCGCTCGGTGTGGGCCATGAGCACCCCCTCGGTGAGCTCCAGCTCGAGGAACTCGGGGGGGAGACCGGTCTCCTTGAGGACCGCGGTCACCGCGTCCAGGAGTTCGTTCTTCATGAACTGCTGCCCGGAGATGTTCACCGCCATGACCACCGGCTTCATCCCCGCGTCCATCCAGAGCTTGTGCTGGCGGCACGCCTCCGCGATGACGATCTGGTCGATCTGGATGATCAGTCCGATCTCCTCGGCAAGGGGGAGAAAGCGCGACGGCTCGACCATGCCGAGCTCCCTGCTGTTCCAGCGCACCAGCGCCTCAAGCCCCACCACCTCCCCGGTGGCGTTGGAGACCTGGGGCTGATAGTGGAGGACGAACTCTCCCTCCTTGATCGCCTTGTGCAGCTGGCTTTCCAGGATGATCCGCTCCAGCGCCTTCGCGCTCATGGACTCGTCGTAGATCTGGTAGCCGTTTCTCCCCTGCTCCTTCGCCTGGTACATGGCGCCGTCCGCGTTCCTTATCAGGTCGCTAGCCGTGGTGGCGTCGAAGGGGTAGAGGCTGATGCCGATGCTCGTGGAGACGAAGACCTCCTGCCCCTCGAGCGAGTAGGGAACCGAGACCGCCTCGAGGATGCGCCGGGCGACCTTCGCCACGTCCTGGAAATGCTCGATATCCGAGAGCATGATGGTGAACTCGTCACCGCCGAGGCGCGACACGAGCGAAGGGGGACACTCATCCTGCTCGGCCCGGGCGAGGCAGTCGCTTCTGCGCACACAGCGCAAAAGGCGGTCCGCCACGTCCTGCAGCAGACGGTCCCCCACCCCGTGCCCCAGGGTGTCGTTCACCAGCTTGAAGCGGTCCAGGTCGAGGAAAAGGACGGCAAGCATCCGGTCGTTGCGGTTC
The DNA here is from genome assembly GCF_004917065.1 of Geomonas ferrireducens. Lineage (NCBI taxonomy): Bacteria > Pseudomonadati > Thermodesulfobacteriota > Desulfuromonadia > Geobacterales > Geobacteraceae > Geomonas > Geomonas ferrireducens. Next base: position 594,103 of record NZ_SSYA01000003.1, on the reverse strand, counting down.
GCGTAGATGAGCGCCTGTTCCAGCTGCTGCTGAAAGAATCGGCGATTGGGGAGCCCGGTCAGGGCGTCATAGTAGGCGAGCAGCCGAATCTGCTCCTCCGCCCGCTTCCTCTCGGTGATGTCCTGTATGGTCCCGGTGAGGCAGATGGCGGTTCCCGCGTCGTCGAGAACCGTCGCCAGTTCCGCGTGCAGCACGCGCTCTCCCCCTTCGATCAGGATGCGGTAATCGAAACTGACGGGGGTGCGCCTTGATACGGCGTCCTCGAGGGAGCTCTGCACGAAGGCACGATCCTGGTGGTGCACCAGGTCCAGGATCGGGTTCATCCGGTTTTGCTCCCGGTCGAGGCAGCAGATGCTGTACACCTCCTCGGAGCAGCGTATCTCGCCGCTGGAGAGGTCCCATTCCCAGCTTCCTATGTGCGCGAGGCTTTGTGCGTGGGCAAGGCCCGCCCTGCTCTCCCTCAACTGCTCGAGCGCGGAACTCGCCCGCAGCATGTAGCTCACCCGGTAGCCCAGGATATGCCAGTTGATCGGCTTGGTGATGAAGTCGGTCGCTCCCGCCTCGTAGGCTGAATCGATGGAAGCGAGATCGTCCAGCCCCGTCATCATGAGCACCGGGGTGTCGCGCCCGGCATCGGTGTTTCTGATCTCGGAGCAGACCGAGAAGCCGTCGATCCCCGGCATCATGACGTCCAAGAGCACGATGTCCGGGTCGTGGAGGGCGAACTCGTCCCAGCGCCTGCTCCCCGGTTTCCGCGTCGCGCACGACGAACCCGGAACTCTCCAGGGCCTCCCGGGCCAGCATACGCACCGCCTGGTCGTCGTCCACCACCATGACCAGCGGTGTTTCGCGCTTGCTCTTCCTGGTCAGCATAGCGGTCCTCCCTTGAGCGCGTCGCGGACGAGCCGATACTCCTCCTCGGCTTGGTGCAAAAGCGGAAGCGCCCCTTCGGTCGAGCCGGCACGTCCCAATCGCTCCAGTTCCCTGCAGACCCCGGCCAGGCGCAAGGCGCCGAGATTGGCGCTCGAGGACTTGAAGCTGTGCGCCGCCGCCTTCAGTTTCTCCGCATCCCCCCCGGACTCCGCTTCACGCATGGTCTTTAACAGCGCCGGCGTGCTGGCGAGGTAGAGGTCCACCACCTTGCGCAGCACCTCCTTGCCGCGATTGCCGGGCAGGGTCCTGATCATGGCGAGGGCGCCGCTCATCCTGTCGCGGGAGATCACCTCGGCCTCCTGCGTTTCCCCATTGGGCTGCGCCGTCACCCGCAAGAGCCGCTCAATCGCCCGGGCAACCTGCTCGCGGCTGAACGGCTTGGAGATGTAGTCGTCCGCACCGGCCTCAAGGCATGCTTCGCGGTCCCCCTTCATGGCATGTGCGGTGAGGGCCACGATCGGGACCCGCCCCCCCGTTTCGGCCTCGCGCTCCCTGATGCGCCGGGTCGCCTCCAGCCCGTCCATGACCGGCATCTGGCAATCCATGAAGACCACGTCGTAGCTGCAGCGCTGCACCTCTTCCACGGCGGTGAGCCCGTCTTCGACCACCTTCACCCGGCACCCGAGGCTCTCCAGCATCCCCTTCCCCACCTCCTGGTTCACCACGTTGTCCTCGACGAGGAGCACCCGGTGCAGGCGCGGCGGGGTCGCCCCGCAGCATCCCGCGTCAAGGCGCTCATCCTCATCCATCCCGAGCGCCGCCACCACTGCGCCGTAAAGCCCTTCCTTGCGTACGCCGCCGCGAGGGTAACAGCTCGCCTCCACCCCGGCAAGACGCGGGTCCCCTGCCAGTTCCTCGTTTTCATCGAGGAGAAGAAGACGCACGGAACGCCCCTCCGGCAGGGCCCGGATGGCACAGGCGAGTTCCAGTGCGCCGCTTCCCGCCACCTCCCGATCGATCAGGGCGAGGTCGAAGGGGGCGGCCACCAGGCGGCAGAGCGCCCCGGGCGCATCTCCCACGCTCTCCAGGTCCACCCCCCACGAGGCAAGCTGCTCGGTCACCGCTTCGCTTAGCCGCGGGGCGTCGCTCACCAAGAGCACCCTCTTGCCGCGCAGCGCAGCACAGCAGCGCTCGGCGCGCGAGGACTCCTCGTGGAGCTGCAGACGGGCCGTGAAGCTGAAACGCGCCCCTTCCCCCGGCGCACTCTCGACCTCGAGCGCCCCTCCCATGAGCTCGGTCAGCTGCCGGGCGATGGCGAGCCCCAAGCCCGTACCGCCGTACTTGCGGGTCATCGACTCGTCCCCCTGGGCGAACTGGTGGAAGATGCGCTCGCGTGCCTCGGTCGGGATGCCGATGCCGGTATCCTCCACGCTCACGCGCACGAGGGCCGGCTCCTCGGCGAGGGAGAGGGTCAGGCGGACCCACCCCCGCGGGGTGAACTTCACCGCGTTGCCGAGGAGGTTCACCATCACCTGGCGCAGCCTCCCGGGGTCACCGATGAACATCCGGGGGAGCCCCGGCTCCAGCTCCAGGGATAGCTCGAGGCTTTTCCGCGCCGCGTCCTCGGCGAAGATCGCCACCGCGTCGGAGGCCAGCTGCGGGAGGTCGAAGGGGATGTTCTCGAGCTCCATGCGCCCCGCCTCGATCTTCGAGAAATCGAGGATGTTGTTGATGATGGAAAGAAGCGCCTCGCCCGAGCGGCGTACCGTCTCCACGTAGCGCACCTGCTCTTTGGTGAGGCCGGTTCCTAGGAGGAGTTCCGTCATGCCGAGCACCCCGTACATCGGGGTCCTGATCTCGTGGCTCATCTGGGCCAGGAAGTCGGACTTGGCGCGGCTTGCCGACTGAGCCGACTGCATGGCGTGGCGCACGCTTTTGAGGCTCTCCTCGAGCTGCTCGTTCACGCTGCGCAGCTCGCTGGTCCGCTCGGCCACCTCAAGTTTCAGCTCCTCCGAATGCAGCGCGAGCCGCTCGTCGCGCACCGAGATCTCGGCCAGCATGTTGTTGAAGCAGGCGAAAAGAAGGCCGAGCTCGTCCCCCGACGCCACCTCGGGGTCGACGCGCACGCGGTAATCCTGGCTTGCCGAGACGAGCTCCATCTTCTCGGTGAGCCGGCGGATCGGGTCCGAGATGAGCCGGTCTATGCGCTGGGAGAGGAGCCCTGAGAGCGCGGCCAGGCCGCAGAGCGCGAAGATGAACTGCAAGGAGGCGAAGAGTATAAGCGGCGCATCGGTACCGGGAAGGCGCAAAGTGGTGGGGATCAGGAGGCGGTAGCAGAGGCACCCCGCGGCGAGCCCGAGCAGGAGCATCCCGTTGCCGAGGAGAAGCAGTGTGATCAGTCTGGACTTAAGGCAGTGTTGACCTGGAAGCTTCACGGCACCTCCTCGGTCGCGCTCCGGAGGAAGATCTACGGCCGCGCCCCCGGGCAGGGGGCGATTTTAATGATGCCCGGAGCACAAACGTTAGAACTTTACAATAAAGGGTCGGCTATTTCAAGGTTGTGCAGGGGAGAGCGAGAGTGATACGAAATTGGCGAGGATGGTACGGGAGGCTGTGTTGAAGGTCTCTTCTGCGGCGATGAAGCCGGAGAGGTGGTCGGCGCGCGGGGTGAAGAAGCCGTCCCAAAGGTCCACGATGGAGCGGTCCACCTCGGGGTGAAACTGCACCCCGTAGATGCGCCCGGGGAGGCGGAAGGCCTGCGCAGGGCAGGCTGGGGAAGAGGCGAGCAGAGTCGCCCCGGGGGGTGTGGTGAAGCTGTCGTTGTGCAGTTGGAAGGTGACGAAGGGATTGGTTACGCCGGCAAAGAGTGGGTCGGCAGCGCCCGCAGCGTTGAGGTCGACGCGGTGTATGCCGCGTTCCCCGTGGGGTGATGGGGAACTCACCGTGCCGCCGCAGGCGTGCGAGAGAAGCTGTCCGCCGAGGCAGATGCCGAGCAGCGGCAGCCCCGCGGCGACGGCCTCCCGCATGAAAGCGACGACGCGAGAGAGGTGCGGGTGCCGCTCCGTGTCGTGCGCACCCATCTCACCCCCGAGCACCACCGCCGCCGTTAGGCCTGCAGGGTCGGGGATCGGGTCCCCCGCGAAGGCGCAAACGGTGCGGAAAGGGACGCGCGCCGCATCCAGGACCTGGTGCAGCATGCCTGCCGGACAATTGGGATCGTTCTGCACGATGAGGAACATGGGAACTCCTTCTTATCGCCTTACGCCGAGCGCTCCCCGCTCCCCGAAGACGATGGGGGAGTCCGGAAAATCCTCGGCCGAGAGCCTGCGCATCAGGCGCAGGGCGCGCCGCTTCGGGTCGGGGCGCGGACCGGTGCCGAAAGACTGCCGAAACGACTCGATGCTCCCGGCAACGAAGGAGCCGTCGGCGGCAAGCTCGGCGGTGATGAGCGGGGCGTAGCCGCTCTCCCCGGCAACGCTCACCCCGCCGCAGGTGGCGAAGTTGCCGAGGCTGTAGGCGATCAGCCTGCCGCGGTAAAGCTCCAGCCCCCTCGGCACGTGCGGTCCGTGCGCGAGCACGAGGTCGGCGCCGCGGTCGATGGCGTCATGGGCGAAGCCGACCAGGTCGCCGCGCGACTCGTCGAGGAAACGCTCCATCCCGGGAGAGACGTGCAGCGCCCCGCGCCCCTCGGCGCCGGCGTGGACGGAGAGGATGACGATGTCGTTCTCCCGCGCCTCGCGGGCGATCTCCTGCAGGGGTTGTGCCGGGAAGACGATGGAGCGCGGCGCCGGGCCGTAGGAGAGGGAGATCACGGCGACCTTCACGCCGCGCACTTCGAAGCGGGCCACCTCTCCCTTCTTGCTGGAGAAAAGGATCCCCGCCTCCTCGAGGGCGCGCCTCGTCTCGACGAGCCCCTCCGGCCCGAAGTCGCGGGCGTGGTTGTTGGCGAGCGAGACCATGGAGAAGCCTGCTTCTTTCAGGTTGCGAACGTACGAGGGGGGAGTGCGAAAGAGGTAGCGGCGCCCGGGAAGGGGCTCTTTTCCAGGGAGTTGCGCCGTGGTGAGCGGTCCCTCGAGGTTTCCGAGGGCGAGGTCGGCGCGCTTCAAAAACGGCGCGGCCGCGGCGAAGAGGTCCCGGCCGCCGCGCGGCGGGAGCCTCGGGGTCGGGTAGTCGGTGCCCATCATGATGTCGCCGACCGCGGCAATGGTCACCGTCCTCCCGGCGGCCTCGGCCGGAGGAGAGGTGTGGGGGACGAGAAGGAAGAAAAAAATCGCGACGGCGGCGCGCCATGGGGTGAGCGGGGTCAGCGGGGTTCTCCTTTTGCCTGCAAAGCGTGCACTCCCCCTCCCCGGCACCCCATTTTTTGGGCATCCCGGAAGGGGGAGCACGGTATCAACCCTTTTTGTGCAAGAGCCCTTCGGCGAGCACCTCGACCACGTCCCGCACCTTGACCTCTCCGGCGCCGCGGTCCTTCAGGCCGTCCTCCATCATGGTCATGCAGTAAGGGCAGGCGACGCAGACGGTGTCCGGCTTTTCGGCCAGGAGTTCGTCCACGCGGGTGTGGTTCACCCTGTCGCCGATGAACTCCTCCATCCACATGCGCCCGCCGCCCGCGCCGCAGCAGAACGAGTTGCGGCCGTGGCGCTCGGCCTCCTGCGGTGCGCTGCCGGTGACGGCCTGGACCACGGTGCGCGGCGCCTCGAAGATGTCGTTGTGGCGCCCTAAGTAGCATGGGTCGTGGTAGGCGATTTTGCCGAGGCTCTTCTCGCTGCCGTCGAGCTTGATGCGCCCCTTCTTGATCAGGTCGGCGATCAGTTCGCTCTGGTGCACCACCTCGAGCTCGAGGCCGTACTGGCGGTAATCGTTTTTCAGCGTGGTCAGGCAGTGCGGGCAGAGCGTGATCACCTTGGCGACGCCGCGCTCGCGGAAGATCTCCGCGTTCTCCTTGGCCATCTTGTCGAAGAGGTACTCGTTGCCGAGGCGTCTCAGCGAATCGCCGCAGCACTTCTCGTCCTTGCCGAGGATCCCCCAGGAGACCCCGGCCGCGTTCAGGACGGTGGCGAGCGCCACGGTCACCTGTTTGGCGCGGGAATCGAAGGAGCCGGCGCAGCCGACGTAGAGGAGGTATTCGGTCTCACCCGCGACAAACGGCTTCACGGGAAGGGTGGAGACCCACTTCGCGCGCTCGCCCGGGGCGATCCCCCAGGGGTTGGAGCGCTGCTCCATGTTCTCGAAGAGGTTCAAAAGCTCCTCGGGGAACTTCGACTCGGTCTCCACCAGGTGGCGGCGCATCTTGACGATCTTAGGCATCTGCTCGATGAGTACCGGGCATGCCTCCATGCAGGCGCCGCAGGTGGTGCAGGACCAGATGGCGTCCTCGGTGTTGGTCCCCTCTCCTTCGTTGCCGATGAGCGGCAGCGTCCCTTTTCTCCCTTCCTTAAGCGCGGGACCGTTCTCCAAAAGGTTCGTCTTGATGGCGTGCACGATCTGGCGCGGGTTCAGCGGCTTACCGGTGATGGAGGCCGGACAGGCGGACTGGCAGCGGCCGCACTCGGTGCAGGAGAAGGAGTCGAAGAGGTCCTTCCAGGTGAAGCGCTCCACGCTACCGACGCCGTAGACCGCCCCCTTCTCGAAGGTCTCGCGCGGCTGCGTGGCGGGCCACTCGAGCGCCCCGAAATAGCAGTTGGGGATCGCGGTCAGGATGTGCATGTGCTTGGAAAGCGGCAGGAAGCAGATGAAGGCTATCAGCACGAGGGCGTGCACCCACCAGGAGACGCGCTCCACGAGGGTAAGATCGACGCCGGCATGGGTGAGCCAGGCGGCCACCACGGTGGATACCGGCATGGCGGAAGCGGCGGCCTCCCTACCCTGCGCGATGATGGCGCCGTGCATCCCGAAGTAGGCGAGCATCAAAAGCGCGATGAAGGCGAGGATGGCGAACGCCTCGGGACTTCTCCCCTTAACGTACAGGCTGTCAAGCTGCGGCGGCCTCACCACGATCCTGCGCACGAAGGAGAGGACGATGGCGAAGAGGGTCAGAAGCGACACCACGTCGAAGGCGATGAGGAGCGCCCGGTGCAACCCTTCCGGCAAAAGGGCGAGGCTCACCGACGGGAAGACCCCGTTCACCAGGAACTCGCCGTTCGCGATGGCGAGGATCACGAAGGACCAGAAGATGACGAAGTGGTTCAGGCCGAAGGGCTTCTTGATGACGCGCAGCTGCCCGAAGGCGTAGAGGAACATCTCGGAAAGGCGGCGCCCCGGCTGGTCGAACCTCTCCTCGGGCAGTCCCAGAAGGACCAGCGACAAGCGGCGGTAGACGCTCCAGCCGAAAAACAGGAGCGAGGCGACCAGAAGCGTCGTGAAGATGGCGGTTTGCATGGGTGGTACCTCGTATCGTTTGCGGCCTATGGGCCGCTAGCAGGGTTCTTTTTCTCTTGCGGCTACTTGGCCCCGGAACGGGCCGCCTTCAGCGTCCTCAGCTTCTGCGTGAGTGCGGGGATCACCTTGAAGAGGTCGCCTACGATGCCGTAGCTCGCCACCTCGAAGATGGGGGCGTCGGCGTCGCGGTTGATGGCGATAACCACGTCCGAGTCCTGCATCCCGACCAGGTGCTGGATGGCACCGGAGATGCCGCAGGCGATGTACACCTTCGGACGCACCGTCTTACCGGTCTGACCCACCTGGCGGTCCGGCGGCATCCACCCGGCATCGACCGCGCTCCTGGAAGCGCCGACCACGCCGCCGAGGACCTCGGCGAGTTCCTCGAGCATGGAGAAGTTCTCCTTGGCCATCATGCCGCGCCCGCCCGAGACGATGAACTCGGCGCCGGCGATGTCCACCTTGGAGCCGCCGCCGTCCATGAGGATGTCGAGCACCTTCACCTGGACGTCATTCTCGGCGATCGGCACCGGCTCGCGCACGATCTCTCCTTTGGCCTGCGGGTCGAACTCCGGCATCGGCATGACGTGCGGCCTGACCGTGGACATCTGGGGGCGGAACTTGTCGCAGACGATGGTGGCCATGATGTTGCCGCCGAACGCGGGACGGGTCTGCATCAGGTTCCCCTTGTCGTCGACGGAGAGGCCTGTGCAGTCTGCGGTGAGCCCGGTGGCGAGGATGGTGGCGACAACGCCGGCGAGATCACGCCCGAGACCGGTGGCGCCCATGAGGATCACCTCCGGCTTGTACTTCTCCACCAGGGCGCAGAGGCTCTTCTGGTACGCCTCGGTGCGGTAGTGGCGCAGTACCGGCGCGTCCATGAGGTAGACGGTCTCGGCGCCGTAGCCGAACGCCTCGGCGCAAAGCTTCTCCACGTTGTCGCCCATGACCACGGCGCAAAGCGGCGCTTTCCTCGCCTGGGCGAGCTCTTTTCCTTTCCCCAGGAGCTCCCAGGAGACCTTGGCGGCCTCCCCTTCGGTCTGCTCGATGAAGACCCAGACGCCGCGGTAGGCGGCGAGCTTCTTCTTGAGTGCCGCCTCCTCGGGGTCCTCCTCCACGGCCTCTCCACCGGAAGCGGCGGCGAGTTCCTGAAGGATGCGCAGCTCCTCCGGGGTGAAGGCCATCTCGATCGCCTGCACGGGGCAGACCTTCACGCATTTCACACAGCCGATACAGCGCGAGGGGTCGATGATCGGCTCGCCCGCGTCGTTCATCTGGATCGCGTCAACCGGACAGGCGCTCTGGCAGCGGGCGCCGCAGGCTATGCACTTGTTCTCCAAAAGCTGCGCCTTGCCGCGCGGTTTTTTCGGTGGTTTCACAGCATCGGTCATTGCTTCTTCCTTGATGATTCCTGGTTGTGACGATTCGTTCGCCTATTCCGGGTCCCGCTCGTCCAAATCCAGGTGGTGAATTTGAATTAAAGCGCTAAGAGATCCTTCTCGATCATCTTGTCGATGAGGATTTGGGCCGCCCCTTCCGGGTCATGCGCACCGTCCCCGAGCATCTCCCCTTTTGCCCTCTCGGGGGAGAAGATGCGGCTCACCCATGTCGGGGAGCCCTTGAGGCCTATGGTGTTCACGTCGAGCCCGAGCACGCTGTTGTCCCACACCTCCACCTGCGCGTCGGCGGACTCGAGACGCATGGCAACGGTCGGGTAGCGGGGACGGTTCAGCTCGCGCACCACGGTGAGGAGCACCGGAAGCGGTGCCTCGACGTGCTCGTGGCGCCCCTCGAGCTTGCGGCTCACCTTGATCCTGCGGGCGGAGAGGTCGAGCTCGTCGACCCGGTCCACCAGGGTGAGCTGGGCGAAGTCGAGGCGCGTGGCGATGCCGGGACCGACCTGGGCGGTGTCGCCGTCGATGGTCTGCTTGCCGCAGATCACCACACCTACCTCGTCCTCCTTGGCCAGGCGCTCGATGGCAGCGGCGAGCACCTTGCTCGTGGCGAGCGTGTCGGCGCCGCCGAAGACCCGGTCGGAGAGGAGCACGGCCCGGTCCGCACCTTGGGCGAGCGCCTTTCTGAGCGTCGCTTCGGCGTTGGGGGGGCCCATGGAGATGGCGACCACGCGGCAGCCGTAACGGTCCTTGAAGCGGAGCGCCTGTTCCACGGCGTGGGTATCGTAGGGGTTCACGATGAAGGGAACGCCCTCACGGATGAGGGTGTTGGTGACTGGATCGATCTGTACCTGCGTGGTATCTGGGACCTGCTTGACGCACACCACTACGAGCATGGCTACCTCGGAAGTGAAATTTTATGTCTTAACGTTACTAGAGATTTCTGAAAAAAAGTTGACCTAGGTCAAGGAGCGGTAAAAATCTGAGGGGTGGAGGGCACGCCGTCAGGCGCGAAAACTGTCTGTCCAAACCCCTTGCTTTTTGCGAAATGATCTTCTACCATCACGCGAGGTTCAGCACCAACGAATCACCCGATCAGTCACGGGTGGAGATACATGTCAGATAGATACGTCGAGAAAAACTTCCTTTACCTGCTGCTGCTCTCGCTGCTGTGCCATCTGGCGGTATATCTTGTTATCACGTTAATCCCCCCCGGACAAGACAAAAGGCCCCCGGAAGCGACCATGGTCGACCTGACCGACCTTCCGGAGCTCCCTCCCCAGCCGAAACCGGAGATCAAGCCGCAGCCCAAACCCGATATCAAGAGGTACTCGGAAACCCCGCAGCGCGTCGTCAGGGAGATGGCCCCGAAGGCGAGAGACGCGGTGGACCGGATACTGCCGCAAAGAAACAGCGCTCCGCCTCAGCCGAACCGTCCTTCCCAGGCAACGCGTGAGCCGTCCTACCCGGCGCCCCAGCCGTCCAGGGAACAGGCGGCACCGGGCCAGGGGATCTTCAAGCCCAAAGGCGGCCCGGTGGACCGCGCTAAGCTCTTCCCGAGCGCGACCCGGCTGGCGCGCCTGGAGGAGAGCTACCGCGAGAAGTACCGCAGCGAAGTCGAGGAAGGCGATACCCGCTTCCTGAACACCGACGACATCCAGTTCGGCTCGTTCCTACGCCGGCTGGAGACATCCATCTATGGCGTCTGGCACTACCCGCAGGCGGCGATCATGCGCGGCATCGAGGGGACGACGCCGGTCAGGATCACCTTCAACCGCAAGGGAGAGATCACCCGCGTCGACATGCTGGAAAGTTCCGGGAGCAAGATCCTGGACGACGAGGTGCTGCGCACCCTAAACGCCATCGGGCCGATCGGCTCCTTTCCCAAGGGGTACACCGGCGAAAGCTTCAAGCTGATCGCCTTCTTCCACTACGGCAGCGGCAGCGGCCGGCTGCACTAGCAGCCCAGTCGCTGCCTCAAGAACGCCTCGAAATCCCCGTTGAATTCATCGCGCTTCAGCGCCATATCCACCGTCGCCTTCAAAAACCCGAGCTTGTCGCCGCAGTCGTGGCGGATCCCGTCGAAGCGGCAGCCGTAGATCGGCTCCTGGCGCGACAGCGTCTTGATGGCGTCGGTGAGCTGTATCTCGCCACCCTTACCCGGCTCCTGGGTCTCAAGGATCGGGAAGATCCCCGGTGTCAGGATATAGCGGCCGATGATGGCGAGATCCGAAGGCGCCTCGGCGACCGGCGGCTTCTCCACCAGGTCGAGCACCTCGTAGGCACGGTTCGCCAGGTGGTTCGCCCGCACGCAGCCGTAGGAGGAGATGGTCTCCATGGGTACCTGCTCCAGGGCGAGGACCGGGGAGCGGTAGCTCTCGTAGGTCTCGAGGAGCTGGGAGAGGCAGGGCTGCTGAGCGTCGATGATGTCGTCACCGAGAAGCACGGCGAACGGCTCGTCACCGACGAACTCCTTGGCGCAGAGGATGGCGTGGCCAAGCCCCAGCGCCTCCTTCTGCCGCACGAAGAAGATGTTCGCCATCTCGGCGATCTCGCGCACCTGCTGCAGCTCGTGATCCTTCCCCTTCTCGTAGAGCAGCGACTCAAGCTCGAAGGAGATGTCGAAGTGGTCCTCGATGGCCCTCTTGCCGCGGCCGGTGACGAAGAGGATCTGCTCGATCCCCGAGGCGACCGCCTCCTCCACTACGTACTGGACGAGCGGCTTGTCGATGAGCGGAAGCATTTCCTTGGGTGTTGACTTGGTGGCCGGCAGGAAGCGGGTGCCAAGCCCCGCGACCGGGAAAACGGCCTTTTTAACGCGCATCGCAATACTCCTTGCTCATGTCTGATTGATTGCTCTTACCATCCCGCCTCTTTACATCCCCCGCTTCGCCGACTCCAGGGTGTTCTGCAAAAGCATGGTGATGGTCATCGGGCCGACGCCGCCCGGAACCGGGGTGATCGCAGAGGCGCGCTCGCTGGCCGCGGCGTACTCAACGTCCCCGACGAGCTTCTTCTCACCCACGCGGTTAACGCCCACGTCGATGACCACGGCACCTTCCTTGATCCAGGCCCCCTTGATCATCTCGGGGACACCGACCGCCGCGATGACCACGTCCGCCTGCCCCACCTTGGCGGCGAGGTCGCGTGTCTTCGAGTGGCACAGCGTCACCGTCGCGTTTTGCTGCAGGCACATGAAGGCGACCGGCTTGCCAACGATGTTGGAGCGCCCGACCACGACGACCTCCTTGCCGGTCAGATCGACGCCCGTCTCCTTGAGCATCACCATGACGCCGTAGGGGGTGCAGGGCTGAAAGAGCGGCTTGCCGATGACGAGACGCCCGACGTTGTAGGGGTGGAAGCCGTCGGCGTCCTTCTCCGGCGATATTGCCTCGAGGACCCTTTCGGTGTTGATCTGCTTGGGGAGCGGCAACTGCACGAGGATGCCGTGGATCTTCGGATCGTTGTTCAGCTTGTCGATGAGGGTGAGGAGTTCCTCCTCGCTCGTTTCCGCTGCGAGCTTGTACTCGTCGGAGAAGATCCCGACGTCGGCACACGCCTTCTCCTTCATGGAGACGTAGACCTTGCTCGCCGGGTCTTCCCCGACAAGCACCACGGCGAGCCCCGGGACGATTCCTCGCTCCTTCAGTCGTGCCGCTTCTGCGCTGATCTCTGCGCGGATCTTTGCCGCGATGGCCTTGCCGTCGATGATTTTCGCCATGAACGTGTACCCCTCTTTCCGCTGGAATATGCAGGCGCGGCGCGTCCTCGCGGGCGGACCGGGCTCAGATTTTTAAGTTGTCGATAATAATTAAAACGGAAGGTTTTGTAAAGGATTTTGCCGGGAACAGGGGACAAAAAAAGCCCCCGTGGGTACGGGGGCCTTGTCGTTTCATGGCGTCATCAGGAGGCCGAAGGGCAACCGGCGCATCCCCCGCCGGATGGGCAGGAAGGGGCCGCCTTGGAGCTGCCGTAGCCGTCACCGTACCACCCTCCCCCTTTCAGGGAGAAGCCGGACTGGGAGATAAGCTTTTCAACGGAGCCGCCGCACTTCGGGCACTCCGTGGCGGGTGCGTCGGAAAACTTCTGGCGCAACTCAAAGGTTTCGTTGCAGCTTTTGCATTGATACTCGTAAAGTGGCATCGCTTTTACAACCTCCTATGAAGCTTTAGCGCCTGACGCGAACGGCCGGGCGCAGGTACAAATATAAGTAGCCGCCTCCGTTTTTGTCAAGAGGCAACGATCAGGCTTTGGCTGATGGCGAAGAGCAGGCGCGAGCGGTAGATGATCCCCACCACCTTCTTGCCGTCCACCACGGGGACCCTCTGGAAACGGTGCGTGAGAAAGAGCCTCGCCACGTCGCTGACGCTCGCATCCTGGGTGACCGAGATGGGCTGGTGCTCCATGATGGCGGAGGTGGGAAGGTCCTTGATGCGGTCGCACAGGGAGCCGAAGAAGGCGGGGTCGGATTTTCCCTCCGGCGCGTCGTCCATGATGGCGGTGATGATGCTCAAGGGGGTGAGGATCCCCGCGAGTCCTCCCCTTTCGTTGACCACGATCAGGCCGGGTGCGGCGTTCAGGAAGCTCTCGTCGCCGAAGTTGCTCTTCATGATCCGGACCGCCTCACCCACCGTGGTCTTAGTGGTGATGGACGGCACGTCCGTTACCATAATGTCTTTCGCCTTCATTGCTGCTCCTTCTCCGTTTTGAATAAGGGCAGGAGGTCATCCTGCTCCACCCCTTGTACTCTGACCACCTTGTGCCGGGACTTGGCGCCCGACTTGATGCTGACCTTGGACTTGGCGATGCCGAGGCTCTTCGCGATGAGCTCGACGCACTGCTTGTTCGCGGCGTCATCCACCGGCGGCGAGGTGAGCCGCACCCTGAGCTCCCCTTCCTTCGGTCCGCAGATCTCGCTGCGCGAGGCGCGCGGCTGCACGTGCACCGTGAAGAGGAGCCCCTCAGGTGTGCGTGTTACCCGTACCGTCTCTTCGTTCATTATTTGTCCAGGGCGAGCAGCTTGTAGTAGGTATCCAGGAGGTTCTTGAAGCCCGACTCGAACTGAAGCTTGTCCCTCTTCAGCTCCTGGATCTGGTTGTTCAACTGCACCAGCTTGTTCTCGGCGTCCGCGACGATGCGCTCCCCCTTGAGCTCGGCCTCCGAGATCATGAGGTGCGCCTCCTTCTGGGCATTCGCCTTCATCTCCTCGGTGATCCGCTGTGCCGCCAGCATGGTCTCGCGCAGCTGCGCCTCGCGGGCCTCCATCTCCGTCATCTGGGTCTGGTTGCGGTTGATGCGCTCCTTGAGGTCGTTGTTCTCCCTGATGAGCTCCTCCATCTCGCCCGCCACCAGTTGCAGGAAGGCATCCACGTCCTCCGGGTCGAGGCCGCCCAGCATCTTTCCCTTGAACTGCTGCTGCTGGATGTCCATGGGGGTTATCTTCACAGGGCACCCCCTTTGAGCTGGTTGCTGTAGATGATGAGATAGCTGTAGGCCGTGTCGAGGACCACGATCTGCACGAGGTAGATCACCGCGAAAAGTACGAGCGGAGAGAGGTCGAGCATGCCGGTGTCCGGCATGTAGCGGCGGATGCGGCGCAGCGCCGGCTCCGTGACCCGGTAGATGAAGTTGACGATGGGGTTGTAAGGATCGGCGTTGATCCAGGAGATGATGACACTGGCGAGCAGGATGTACTTGTACACGGTTAAAAGACCGTTGGCCAACTCGATGATCTTCGCAAGGGCCAAGAGTATGTTGGCGAACAGGATCATTCATCCCCCTCTTTAAATGGTAGTAAGCACGCCAAGCTATACAGAAATCACGATTGTTTGTCAAGCATAGCAGGGGTATGCGGGTGGGCGCAACTATCAGCAAAAATAAGAACTATTTTGCAAGGCGTACAAATAAAGGCGACGAAAGAGAGGCCCTCTATAAGCAGGGCCCTTTTCATATCCGATTTTATATATTGACTTAAGGTTGGAGATGCTTTAAAAAATGCGACAAGAAAATCAATGAGGAAGCACCACCGTCGCTGGTGGGCGGCCCGGTCTTCAAAACCGGTGTGGGGGGTGAGAAACTTCCCAGGTGGGTTCGATTCCCATGTGCTTCCGCCATTACCCTACCTCCATGAAGAAGGCCTTTGGTATCACCAAGGGCTTTTTCTTTGTCCACTCCAGTACAAGAAAGGGTTATTGGAATGACTTCTCGTCCAGTCGCCGTAACGTGCCCCTCGTGCGGATTGAGTAAATCCGTCCCCTTCGACAAATGCCCGCCCGATGCGACGGTCACCAGTTGCCCCAGATGCAAAACCAGCTTCGTTTTCTCAAGGGACGCGGCGACCTTACCGCTGCCCGAACCGATCACGGACGAGGTGGCGCCCCCCGCCGTCGCAGCATCGCCGACGAAGTCCAAGGCGGGGCGGAACTGTCCCAAGTGCGGCTACCAGAGGCAGGAGTCCGATGCCATCTTCGATGCGGCGTCATGTCCTAAGTGTCACGTGGTCTATGACAAATGGACGTCCGGCCCAAGCGGAACCTCAGCGAAAGCCTCCGGCAGCATCCCGAACGTCAACCTGGGCCCCATCATCTACCACCGGGAGCAGAGCCTTTTCATGATCCACGCCGTGGTGGCGACGATTTACTGGCTGGGGCTGCTCTTCGCGACCAAAGGCGTTTTCGCGTTCCTGCTGCCGGCTTTCGGCATCGCCCTCCTGATCGGTCAATCCGCACTCATCGCCCATCTAAAGGGCAACGGCATCAAGCTCTCCCCCACCCAGTTCCCCGACCTTTACAACCGGCATCTCAACTGCTGCAAGACCCTCGGCCTGAGTGACCCTCCCGACGCCTACCTGATCAACGGCAGTGGCTTTCTGAACGCCTTCGCCACGAGGTTTTTGGGCAGGAACTTCGTCGTGCTCTACACGAACGTCATCAACGCCATGTCCGACCGTCCAGAGGCGATCAACTTCTACATCGGGCACGAACTCGGACACATCAAACAGAGACACCTGCAGTGGGCACCCTTCCTCTGGCCCGCAAGCCTATTCCCGCTGATAGGAGCCGCCTACTCCCGTGCCCGCGAGTACACCTGCGACCAGTACGGCAGAGTCTGCTGCGACAGCACCGACAGCGCCCTCAAAGGACTGATCGCATTGTCCGCCGGAGAAAAGCTCTGGTCCGAAGTCAACGTGGAAGCCTATCTGAATCAGATAGAGCAGAGCAGCGGTTTCTGGATGTCGTTGCACGAACTCATCTCCGACTACCCCTGGCTCGTAAAGCGAGCCGCGCGAGTCGACAACCCGTTTGCAGCCCCCCCGCAGCGCAGTCTTTTCGCCTGGTTCTTCGCCCTCTTCATGCCGCGCACGGGAGTAGGAGGATCAGCCGGCGGCGTCCTGGTCACCGTAGCCATCATCGGCATCCTCGCCGCGATAGCCATCCCCCAGTTCGCCCAGTACCAAGCCAAGGCGAAAGCATACAATGCAGAGATGGGAGCGAGCAAAATTATCACCAAATAAGGACATTGTGCCAGGCTCTTGAGATTGTGGGCTTTGAGCAAAACCCAAGAACGCCAGCTCGTTAATATATGATAGGTCGAATCAATTTGGGTTTGAAAAGGAGGAGATTTGGAGGCAATAGCAAAATCATCCAATAGAGAAATAAATGGCTTTATGGAGCAGTGGAAAAACCATCCCATGTCTATCCCAATAATAGTTTTACTGGTTACCTCTGCTTTTATGTTTATTATAGTTCAGAGAGGTATCGATGAAAATACAATCATCATTGGTATAGTTTTCTGTTGTTTTAGCTTTTTATTGCTACTACTTGTGGTAATTGTACTGGTCAAGCACAAATTCGTCTTTTATAATGCCACCGAGCTTATTATATCAGAGGTAAAGAGTCAGTTATCGAGCATACAGGACGCACTAGGTGATGTTGAGATTGGATATGGGATGGCATTTGATCACCTTCGTGCACCGCCGATAAGTACTGAAGTTACTAAGACTATTCAAAATTTTGAGCAATTATCTAACCTTTTGAAAAAGATCGGGTACCGTCTCGATGTTAACAATGAAACCAAAAAAGCTTTGACCAAATATTATCTTAGAAAAACGAAATATGCTAAAGCTTTGGGCTGGGTTGAGCAAGTTGATAAAAAAGATTCAGAGTGCAATTTTATGAGAGGATTGCTGCTTTGGAAGCTTGGCCATGAGAAGGAGAGTAGGAAAGCGTTCGACCAGTCTGTCCATCCAAACTCAGCGTACTACAAATATTTGACATATATAACAGGTGAAAGCGTAAAGAGGGAGGATCTTCGATTATTCATTCAAGAGGTACGGAATGAAAAGGGGCCGCTTTTCACAAATTTTTTTGCTCAGCTGAACATCGGAACAGCTTACTTTAAAAAAGCTATTGAATTCCCTGACAATGGCCAGATAGTTGACGCAGAAATGCTGCGAAACGCACTAAAAAACGCCGAGCGCCTGCTACCCAGGGACTCTACCGGGTTTGCATATTTTAATGCGGCTTGCTACCTGAGCCTGATGGGAAAATACGAGGTAGACATCAGTCCTGAGCTTGTTTTCAATAAAGAAGAATATTGCAATAAGATTATCGACTATCTCAAAAACGCCATAGAACTTAATGCTATTTCAGTAAAACATTCTGCAATTGATGATGATTTGAAATGGGCACGTTCAGCATGTGGTGATAGGTTTACTGCCTTAGTAGGCAAAAACTGCCAAAGATGTAATTCGCTATGTTGATCACGGGATATGTGCAGGACACTGAGGTAGAGTATAGAGCAGGGTTGCCCCTGCCCTCCCCCATCGACCGTGCATAAAGGCGGGGTCAGGCCAGACTTTTGGACATTTGAGTGGACTGGAACGTCCGAATGTCGATCCTGGCCCCAGTGCTCCCTGCCCCCAGGTACTTCCCCAAAATGCTTAAAAGAGGTGACTTAAATGTACCAGATAGATAAATCGCTGAACCGAATCAAACCCCTGACAGTAAAGAAATTCAGCGACCTTGGTTTTACCGAACGCGGACATCTTCAGGAGTGGTTGGCAAACGAGTCTATGGCCCTGGGCGAAGAACTGTTGATCATCCAAAAGGAATTCGACGGATTCGACGATACAAATGAAAGACTGGATCTGCTCGCACTGGATAAGGATGGTAACCTCGTCGTCATAGAGAACAAGCTTGACGACTCGGGCCGCGACGTGGTCTGGCAGGCTCTGAAGTATGCCTCTTACTGTTCCACCCTCAAAAAGAACCAGATCGTAGAAATCTTTCAGAAGTACCTTGCAAAAACCGGCGGTGACGGCGATGCACAGGCACTGATTTGCGAATTTCTTGAAGTACCGGATTTGGCTGAGGTTGTCCTTAACAGCGGCAATCAGCAACGCATCATGTTTGTGGCAGCCCAATTCCGCAAGGAGGTCACATCAACCGTCCTGTGGCTCTTAAGCCACAACATCCAGTTGCAGTGTTTTAAAGCAACGCCATATGGGATGGGTGACAACCTGTTTTTGAAACTGGAGCAGATCATTCCAACTCCAGAGGCAACAGAGTTCATGATTGGTATCAACGAGAAGGAAGCGGCAGAGAAGACTGCGGAATTTGAGTTGAAAAGCCGCCATAAGATCAGATTAGCCTTTTGGCAGCAGGCGCTGGACGCGCTAAAAGCAAGCTCGACAGACCTCTACAACAACATAAGCCCCAGCAAGGATCACTGGATTTATGCAGGGTCCGGGATGAGCGGTTGCCCGTTCGATTTGATTTTTGGCAGCAAGTTCATTCGAGTGGAACTCGTGATTGCCAGGACCAACAAGGTAGAAAATAAATTCATTTTCGATTATCTGGTCTCGAAAAAATCTCAGATAGAGGAAGCATTTGGAGATGCACTTTCATGGGACCGACTCGACGACAAGAAATCCAGTTCCATAAGGTTTGGCCATGATGTGGACGGTTTCAACCGTGATAACTGGCCTGGAATGGTCAACTGGATGGTCGAGCATATAATCAAGCTGGAGGCAGCCCTCAAGAAACCACTAGCGGATGCCGTTAAAGCCCTCAAAACAGAAGGGATTGAGACTCCTTCATACATCAACGGGGACGATGCTTGCTGAGCAGGGACAGAGGGGACAGTGGTAAGTTGTGTAAGTAGTTGGCGATGACGAGTTGCCAACCAAGCGGGTGGACCAGGTCTTCGCGGCTCATGAGTGCTGGTGAAAGCTGGTAGGAGCCAGGCGCTCCGCCGGTCACCTCACACCGTTGGGCCAGAGCAGAAAGGAATTCGAATGAAAACTACCATCGCTGTGACTTGCATCCTCGCCGCCACCTTTTCAACAGTAGAAACGGCTAGAGCAGGTCAAACACTTGAAGATCTTGAGCGTGAGGGCATTGAACAATGTGCAGCGTTAGCGAACAAGATGTTCAGCGCCAAGGCCTCGCGTAATGTGCCGAAAAATGTGATGAACTTTACGTCGCTGGCGACTTGGCGGGCTTCATGTGCTGAAAAACCGCCGATGGGACCGGGGAACGTGACCGCCTTATGTGAAGGCGATGCACGTACGCATTCCGGTGAGAAGAAAAGGGTTTTCTTCTGGGAGAAGTCTGAAAAGGGGAAAAAGTACACGGGTTATTACTGGTGTGAACAATAGGTCTGAGACGGCAAGAATCTGCATACCAATACGTTCGGTAGTACGTCCCCTGAGAGAAGAAGTCCCAACAATGCGCGGGGGGCCTGGGGGTCAGTGAGGACTCTTTCGCCGGACGTTTTAATCAAGAGGTAATACCATGAGAAGTACATCGTGGATTGATCTCGTGATAGTGTCTTTTGCTATCTGCTCGGCTGCGTGCATTGCACTAGTCGGAGCAAAAAAGACGTTCAAGTATGGACAGCTTAAAGGAAGTATTCAGGATTTAAATACTTCAGATAAAAAGCTATTGAAACTCTCAGCTTTACTCTTTGCTCTTTTTGCGATCTTACTTGCAGCCCGTCTACTAGTAGGCTGAAAATCTGGAACCCTAAAAGGCATGGAAAATTCTCCGATTACCATAATAGTCTTCCTTGTAGCTGCTACCTTGATTGCTATTCCGCTGTCTAAACTGATTTCGCGCGGGATGCTAGCAAGTTGGCGTCAACTCGTGGTGGGGATCTGGGGCCAGGCTTGCGAAGTTGCAATCTCTGATGACCTCGCCGTCATCTTTGTAACATTGCAAGCCTGACCCCAGATCCCCGACCTCAGATCCCCCCATGTCTTTGTACTGGCTGTACCGCTGGGCAAACCAAGTACCTGACAAAGAACAACTTCTTGAGGCAAAAAGTCGATTTATTGGAATGTCAAATGTCATTTACACTGATGACTTTGATGCCATCCATAAAACAGAGGAACGAATAAGGCGATGCCTAGGCCTTGAACCGGGAGAGTAGAGATGCCAACCAGGCGGCGACAGACAGGCGCTAACGCGCGCCCTCACGCCGTCGGTAATGAAGGAGATGGAGGAGGAATGGAGCGAGAAAACCTAGCACCGATAATTTCAGCAAGTGCAGCGTTGGCAGGGGTTTTGATTTCACAAGCTGTCACATTTCTGCGCTCTTCCTTAGATAAAAAACACGATCGTAATAAGTTACTCCGCCAGAAGTATGAAGAGATGATGTTTCATTTTACAGCATCCTTACAGTACACGAAAAACCTGGATAGTTGCACCACAAAGGCAGAAGTCTTGGCCCTGTCTCAAGCAGTAGATGCACGAAAAGCGCTTTCACTATGCTTGCTGTATTTTCCTGACCTTGTTGATGCATCGAATGCATATGTCCAAGGTCAAGTGATGTATTTTGTATCATTAGTAACAGCGTACAAAGACCACATCCCCTTCAATGCTGGAAGCCAAGCGCTAGTGCATGATCCGCAGCACCAAGCAGTAAGTGATGACCTCAATCGAAAGAAAATCTATTACGAGAATTTGATCGTATCTAAAGCCAAGTACTATACAAAGGCTTGAGTCTATCTGCGAAAGGGAGCTTCCAACAGCGGCCATGCCACTGTGGTCTCACTAGAATAAATACAGGAGATATACTTCTAGAGGAAGAGGGGTCGGGTTCGACTTTTGGATATTTGAGACAGGAGACAGTGCGGATAAAGGTATCAAGGCAGTTTGACCGGGACGAGATTCTGCCCAGTCAACTCCCAGCCGCTGGGTCATAAAGAGAGGTAAGGCACATGTCCATTGATCCTTTATTGGGAGAGCGGCTCCAGGCCGCATTGCATTGTCGCCATCCCAAGCTCTGGTTGCATTTGTTGCGCGCGTTGGCAAAAGGCAAGCCCGTGGCTAAAGCAAGCATAGCACTCGCTCTCGATATCCCCCTGCGAGACATAGAAACGGATTTGATGGAATTCAAAGACACCGTGTTCGATGATGATGGCAACATAGTCGCCTGCGGACTGTCTCTGATTCCCACCCCACACCGCTTCAGCGTTGACGGCCACAATCTTTTTACATGGTGTGCACTGGATGCTCTGATGTACCCCGTTGCATTGCAGCAGATGGCACTGGTGGAATCACTCTGCCCGGTCACAGAAGTTGCGGTTCGGTTAACTGTCACACCAACGGGGGTTACCGCGCTGACTCCGGCCGAAACTGTGGTGTCTCTCGTGATACCTGCCGATCAGGCAGGCTGCTGCAATGTGCGCAACACTTTTTGCAGCCAAGTCCATTTCTTAAGCTCCCCCGAGGCCGCCGATAAGTGGCGATCCACGTACCCGGAAGCGACGATTCTGTCCGTTGAAGAGGTCTGGCATTTGGGATGGGCGATAGCCCAGCGTCGGCTGGCAGATGCTTGTAGAGGTTGGAGGGGACGTGCTTGAGTTCCTTGAGTTACCTACACAGATTTAAACGCACTATTTCCGCAGCACCAACAGCTCGCATAGATGCGCTTCATCATCTTTATGCCAAAGATGGTAGCTCATTCATCCATTGTTTCCCGCCGAATGGAACCTTCCACAGCCCTACAGACAGAAAGACAAGCTGAGTCCAGGCCATTGACTTCATTCCATAATCAGTATATAGTCGCCGCTAATTTGCCCGGATTTATGAGCACATCCTTTGGAGGGACACCTTAATGATCGGTGCGATCATCATCAGCCTCATCGCCGTTATCGCCGTCTTCGTTGCCGTTTCTTCGTACAACAGCCTCATCAACCTGAAGGAACAGACCAATAACAGCTGGAAGCAGATCGACGTGCAGCTCAAAAGACGGCACGACCTTATCCCCAACCTGGTGGAGGCGGTCCGCGGCGCCATGCAGTTCGAGCGCGAGACACTTGAGGCGGTCATCGCCGCCCGCAACAAAGCCGTCAGCGTCTGCACCGGCGCAGGTCCAGCCAACGTCGCCGAGATCGCCGCAGCCGAGGGGGCCCTCAACGCCGCCCTGTCCCGCTTTTCCGCGATCGTCGAAGCCTACCCGGATCTGAAGGCAACCGGCAACGTCGCCCAGTTCCAGGAGGAGCTCACCTCCACCGAGAATAGGGTGGGCTTCGCCCGCCAGGCCTATAACGATACCGCCACCAGCTACAACGTGGCACAGCAGCAGTTCCCCAATGTCCTGTTCGCCGGGCTGGCCAAGGCCGCTCCCGCCACACTTTGGGAGATCAGCGAGCATGCCGACCGCGAAGTCCCCAAGGTGAACCTCTCTTTCAAGTAACCTTCAGAAAAGGAAATCCATGGCTTCAGGAGAAAAGGCGGTAAAGGTCGCCTTCAGAAACAACCTCGTCATCTTCTTGTTCAAGCTTTTCGCTGCCCTCACCACACACAGCGCCGGTATGATGGCGGAAGCGGTTCATTCCCTGGCAGACACCGGCAACCAGGTCCTGCTCCTTTTCGGGATGAAACGGAGCAAGATTCCTCCCACCGACACACATCCTTTCGGCCACGGCAAGGAAGAGTACTTTTGGAGCTTCATCGTAGCTATGCTGCTCTTCGTCCTTGGCGGCGTCTACTCGCTCGTGGAGGGGTTTCACAAGCTGCAGCACCCCGAACAGCTCCAGCACCTCTACCTCAACTACGCGATCCTGAGCTGCTCCATCGTGCTCGAGGGACAGTCGTGGTGGATCGCCCGCCGCAGTATGGGGAAACATTCCTCCTCGGAACTGCTGCAGGGGGTCGTCGATTCCAAGGACAGCGGGACGGTCGTGGTATTCGTTGAGGACTCCGGGGCGCTCTTGGGGTTGGCCATCGCCCTGCTCGGGACCGCCCTCGTCTCCCTGACGGGAAATCCCGTTTACGACGCGGCCTCCTCCCTCTTTATCGGCGCACTCCTCTTCGTGATGGCGCTCTTCCTCGCGAACGAGATGAGAAAGCTGATGATCGGTGAAGCGATCGACCCGGTCCAGGTCCGCTACGCGCGCCGCGTCATCAACAGCCATGAGCACGTGCTGGCGGTGGGCGCCATCCGCTCCATGCAGCTTGGCGTGGCCGATTCCCTCATCTGCATCGACGTCGACTTCAAGCAGGAGCTGCACGACCACGAGGTGGAAAAGACGATCGCCGAGCTGAGGGAGAAGGTGCAGAAGACGGTCCCGCAGTTAAAGCACATATTCATACAGCCCGCGCCTGTGCTGGCGCGAAGCGAAGGGTAGCACGTGGCGACCTTCTTCGAGCTTCAGGAAAAGAACCGGAGAAAGACCAAGTGGGTCGTCGCCCTCTTCGTAGCGTTCTTCCTGTGGCTTGGGCTGGGACTCGACTTGGCGCTCTACTATAAGGCCCGCGCCCATGACCGCCCCACCCCGGCGAAGGTCTACCGGGAGACGGGACAGGGAGCCTACCAGGAGGCGGAGCTACCGCCGGGAGCGATCCGTCCCTATGAGAAGAAGTCCAGGCCGTTTCGCCCCGTGTTCACCCTCGTGATAGGGCTTTTGGGTGCAGGCCTTGCCTGGTGGGAACTCTCCGGCGCTGCCGCCACGGTGTTAAAAGCCGTCCGCGCCACGCCCGTCAACGGCGACACGAAGGGGCCGGGAAGGGTGTTCCACAACGTGGTGGAAGAGATGTCCATCGCCGCAGGCATGCCCATGCCTTCCGTCTGGATCATCCCCGACCGCGATCCGAACGCCATGGCGGTCGGTCTGAAGCACGGGGATTTCCACGTCGCCGCGACGGAGGGGCTGCTTCTCTCCCTGACCCGCGAGGAACTGCAGGGGGTGGTGGCCCACGAGATCGCCCACATAAAGAACCAGGACGTGCGCCTTATGACGACGCTCACCGTCCTCGTTGGCTTGTCCGCGCTGATCGCCGAGTTCGTGGCGCGCTGCCGGTACTACGGCAGCAGCGACCAAAGCGGGGACGACGACAGCCGCATCGGCAGCATCATCTTCGTGATCTGGCTCTTCACCGTGCTCCTTGCCCCCCTTGCCACCCGCATCATGGCGCTCATGGTCAGCAAGGAGCGCGAGTATTTAGCCGATGCGTCGGCGGCGCAATTCACCCGCAACCCGCAAGCCCTGATCTCGGCCCTGGAGAAGATTTCCGGGGCGGCCGGAGCGACGCACAGCATCAGCCAGGCGAGCGCCCACCTGTGCATAGCGAGTCCCACCGCAGCCGATCTCTCCGACGAGCAGAGCCTTTTCTCGACCCACCCGCCCATGTCGCAACGGATCGCGCGCCTGCGCCTCATCGGCAGAAGCATGGCCCAGGCGCCGTCTGGAGGTTAAAGAATGAAATGGAAACCGAGGACCGAGGTCCCTTTCGCCCTTGCCGTGCTGGCCATGGGCGTACTTAACGCGCAAGCGGGATCGTCCGGGGACTGGTCGGACGGCAGGAGTCCGCAGGAACTGGCGAACCGCGTGGGGGTGAAAATCCACCTGAAGGAGGTCTGCGACAGCGGTCACGGCATCGCCTCTTTCGGCAAAGGGGGAAGAAACGGCCGCCTGGTCATCGTGAGCCAGGAACCGGCCAACGTCAGCAGCACCATCATCGACCGCTGCGACGGCACGAGAGACATCCTCGATGACGAGACCATGCGGCAGGAGTACGAAAAAGGTCCCGCCTTCGACGGCTCTGCCGGCGCCCCTCACCACTACAACTCCTGGCTGCACCACTACTACAACAACACGCTCTACTCCTACCGGCAGGGACGCACCGGTTCCTACGACCACGTGAGCCCGGCCCGCTTCGCCAACCGGGCGGCGGCGATGCAATCCAAAGTCGCGGCAAACCACGTCGCATCCGCGATGTCCGGAGGGAAGGTTTCCTCCGTGTCCGGCGGCCGGTCCGGATTTTTCTCCGGCGGCGGCAGGGGAGGCGCGTAACATGGTGAGGCTCGTGGAGGCGAAACCGATCAGCTCCGGCGATCTGGCCCGCGCCGGGTTTGACTGGTTCGATCAGGAGTACCAGTGCGCCGAGGAGATGGTCGAACTGGGCGAGCCGGAGGCGGATGCCTATCTCGACGCGGCGGAAGAGCTGTACGAGATGTTCGTCGAGACCGCCGAGGAGATCATGTCCAACAACCTCCTCCCCGAGTTCGGCTTCCCGCTCGAGATGAATTCGCTGATCTGGGAGAGCTGGGAGGAGGATCGTTACTGGCACATCTACGGCCGCTTCGACCTGGCCGGCGGCATGGACGGGGTGCCGATCAAGCTGATCGAGTTCAACTCCGACACCGCGACGCTCGTGCTGGAAACCGCGGTGGTCCAGTGGCTGCAGGCGAGACTGAACGGCTTCGACGAGACGGCGCAGGTGAACGATCTCTTCGAGGCGTTGCGGGACCAGTTCGACAGGCTGGCATCGCTCAATCCGCAACTCGAGCGGCGGCTTCTCACCACCTGCTTCGACTCCTCCGAGGACTACTGGACCTGCCGGCTCATGGAGAAGGCCGCCAACGACGCGGGGTTCGACTGCGACTTCGAGGACATAGACGCCGTCACCTTCGCTCCCGGCGGGGTCTTCACCACCGATCCCGACGAGGTCCACTGGCCGTACCTCTACAAGCTGATCCCGTGGGAGTCGATCATCTATGACGAGCCGGAACTGCTAGACCTCTTGGGGCAGTCGATGAAATCAGGATCGACCATGGTGATAAACCCGCCCTACGCCCTGCTGTTCCAGCACAAGCGCTTCCTCGCCAAGCTCTACGAAAAGTTTCCAGACCATCCGTACCTTTTGAAGACCTCGCTCGCCCCCCTGCCCGCCCCCTGCGCCAGGAAACCTGTGCTCGGACGCGAAGGGAAGAACGTGGAACTTCTGCTGGGGACCGGCGCCGTAGCAGGTGCCGACGGCGGTTACGGTGCACAGCAATCGATCTGGCAGGAGCTGGGGCAATTCGCAGTCGATGCCAAAGGCAACAAGTACCAGGCAGGCGTGTTCTTCGCGGGGCGCCCGGCCGGGCTCGGCTTCCGCAGGGATCCCCGCATTCACTCCGACCGGTCGCAGTTCATCGGCCACATCATCAGGTAGCCCGGAGTCTCCATGGCAAAGTTAAAGAAGAAGGAGTCGTCGAACCCGCTCGCAAACCTGGGCGGCTTCGCCAGCTTCATCGGTATAGGGCTCGCCATCGGCGGGGTGTACCTCGCCAACCTCTATAACGAAAGACAGGAGCGCAACGAGAAGCTCCGGCAGTTTTGCGCCGTTGCCCAGGCCGAGGTCACCCAGTGCCAGAGCGTGTATGCCTCGCTCTGCTCGCAGAAGGAGTGGGCCGAGATAAAGCCGCTCGCCGACCGGGAGAAGTGGACCCAGGCCATCTCAGCGGGAGGGGCAAGGATCAACGAGGCGAGGAAATCGGTGTGCGAAGACGGGGTGAAAGACCTCGACGCGTGCCAGGAAGTGGCCGACACGGTGAAGGAAGAGATGTCCGGGTTGTCCGACCACATGGAGGACGTCCTTACCGCGTCGATCGACCGTGTCGGCATGAAGGAGCGCCTCCACAAGGACCTCTCCGAGAGCAAGGCCCTCTTGCGCCGGGCGGAACAGCTCCTGGGGGACCCGAAGAGCTTGCGGGAAGGAGGCGATCGTACGCTGGTCGCGAGCATCAAGCAGGAACTCGCAGGCTCGAAGGAGGCAGGCGCCCTCCCCTTCAGCGATATCTACCTGAGTTCCAGAACTGCCGAAAAAAGCGCCGAGCGGCTGCGCTGGCTGGTGCAGCGGCTCACCGGGGAGAAAGCGCTCCGGGCGGATGAGTGGGTGGCGCGCGTCCTCGACAGCCGTCCTGCCTACCTGGCGACCCTGGTGCGATACACCTGGGACAACAGCAAGGATTCCCCCCCGGTATCGAGCTCCGAGTCGACGGCCGAGATCGGCAAGGAGTTGTTCGAAGCCCTCAGGAACAGCAGCGGCGCCAAGATCGCCGACACCAGATCGTCCGGGGCGGTTTTGCAGTCGAGGGTGAACGAAGAAGATGCAACGACACTGGGGGTGCCCGCCCTGGCCCAGGCCCCCTACCCCTATGGGGACAGCCACGGCGAGATATACCTCGATGAGTGCTCCGAGGCGTTGAAAGTCACCTTCCAGTTCAGGTTCAAGGGGCAGACCGTCGAACGTGCCGCAACGATCTACAAGGAGGATCTGGGCGTGCTCTACCCGCTTACCGCCCCCCAGTCCTTTGTCCTGAAAGAGAAAAACGCCACCACCGACCAAGTAAAGATACCGGTGTGGCTGGCGCAGACCTGGAGCCAGGTTTACAACCAGCGCATCCCGCAACAAGGAGGAATCTAGGATGGCCTTCGCGCTCGATCACAACATAATCATCAACTACGGGATCTACCTAGTCCTCTCCATGTTTTACCTGGCGCTCTTCTCATGGATCTACATCCGGTTCACCCCCTATGACGAGATCGGGCTTATCCGCGAGGGAAATCTGGCCGCGGCGATAAGTCTCACAGGAGCCCTGATCGGTTTCGCCATCCCGGTAGCCATCGTCATCGCGCACAGCGTGAACCTCCCGGACATGGCCGCCTGGGCGTTGATGGCGACCATGGTGCAGCTATTCGTGTTCTCCGTGCTACGCAAGCTGTTGGGATTCGTCGTCGACGACATAAAAGCCGGCAAAGTCCCATCCGCCCTGCTCCTCGCCGCCTTTTCCAGCGTAGCGGGTATACTCAACGCGGCGTGCATGACGTACTGACTCATCTGTCCTCGTTCGTCAAGGGAGCCGTAGCCGTCATCGCATCCTGTCCGCGATAGCCATCCCCCAATTCGCCCAGTATCAGGCGAAGGCGAAAGCACACAACGCAGAGATGGGAGCGGGCAGAATGAACACCAAGTAAGAACATGGGGGCAAGCAGAGTGTCCCCTCATTGCCATATCCACGCCCCTCCTCCCCTTACGTCGATAAACGAAGCAAGAGGAGCCATTGCCGCAGAAAAGGAGATCGTTATGCGCCCGATTGTGACATTTATTTTTTCTGTTTTAGTGTGGCTGAGTTTTTGTCAAAGTGCTTTAGCTACAGGCGATTGTGATCATGATGGGATAGTTACTTATGCTGAAGTTAGATTGGCAATAGACATGTTCTTGGGAACTGAAAATGTCGCAAGATGTGTAGACGAAAATTCATCAGGCGACATTGATATCCAGGAAGTACAGAACACAATTAATACATTTATTGGATTGATTCCGGCTAACAGCCCTCCAGTTGCTAATCCTGTCATTCTCCAAAGTGATGTCTTCACAGGTGTAGCTGTAACTCTTGATGGGAGCAACAGCAGTGATGTCAATGGCGATAATTTGACATTCAACTGGGTTCTAAGCAATAAACCGGCGAATAGCATGGCAACATTATCCAGCTCAACAGAAATGTCCCCTTCGTTCACACCAGATTTGCCAGGGATTTATTCAATCGATTTAGTAGTAAATGACGGCAAGTTAAATAGTGCTGTAGCTACGGTGACTATCAACGCTACAGCACCTTATCTTGAACTATCCAAAATTGACCCTTTCTTTGGTTCTGTAACCATTTTATCAATGCCTTACACCATAAACACAGCGTCTAGTCAGACATTGACTGGTATTCCAACCCCAACTTACGCAACAATTGATACCTTCACTTTAAAGGCCATGGGCACCAACTTTACAATCGAAAATCTTTCTGCTGCTGACAGTACAGGCCAGGTCGTCCCCTATTTCAGCGGTTTAAGTAACGGACAAACAATAAGCGCCGGATCACCTGTCACCTTTTCGCTCCGTTCACCGCTGACCAACAATAATACAGTGAGTTTGTCTTATCGGTTCACGATTACTGAAACGAAGCAAACATTTACATACAATGTAAATTTACGGACCAACTGATTCCGGATGACAGATGACAGGAAAGGCGGGGTCAGGCCAGACTTCTGGATATTTGAGCAGATTGGAATGTCTGAATGTCGATCCTGCCACCAGTGCCCGCCACGCTGTTGGACCAAGGATAGGAATGAAACGCACAATACAAACTTCAACCCTTGCGGTTTTCATCCTGGTAGGAATCGCAATTGTAGGTCGTCATCTACCAGAAAAGGAAAAGTGGCTTCTTGTCGAGAGGCGCTCTGCAGAGCAATATAGTCGGGCGTTGCTTGCTGGAGACTCAAAAAAACAACAGGAATACCAAAACCATTTCATTGATTATGTCGTAGTGACAGATCAGCGCCATAAAATAGTTCTCTTCTCTCCACACGAAAATCACGAAGCAACATTTGTATTTGCACCAACACATACAGAGAGTGAAGTCGAGTACGAATCCCGCAAGGCGAAAAAAATTGCAGCAGGATGGTATTCACTAGATTGAACCAACTGCCCCAACCGCGTCCTGGGACACGGACGGCTGCTACCGGGCAAGGCAGCAACTGCTGGGATAGAAAGCGGTACGTTATGAGGACAACGAGATTCAGGTCAATCGTAAGTCTCGGAAGAAAGGCACGAAATCCTAGCGGTTCCAGAAACTTTCTTGGGAAAGGTTCCTATGAAACTTGTAGTTGGCTTTGTGATGCTGCTTTTGGTATCAGGCTGTTGCACGATCAAGACGCAGGAGGAAATCCATGACGATATCTCCTCCAAACAGGGTGGATCGTTGTGCGACGACAAGGGGCATCTCACCAGACCTATTATGTAAAGCGGAACTGCTTTGGATCTTCGAATCTTGTTGTGGCCGGCTGTTGAAGACTGCCATGGAGAAGGCTGCATGTTCATTCTCGTGTGGCCTTTATTCATCATTCCCACACTCATTGACCTACCCTTGGACCTTGTAGCGGACACAGTTAAGCCAGACTTCTGGACATTTGAGCGTGTTGGAACGTCCGAATGTCGGTCCTGACCCAGTGTCCCAAGGCCGCAACTGTTGGACGCGAAGGAGAAATTATAATGAGAATGTTGCAGCATTCATTATTGTTAGCAATTTTGTTTTTTTCAGCAACACCAGTGCTCGCCGGGGATATTGCTGCACTAGAAAAAGCAATCAAAAATTGGGCAATGGAAGTTCCTCCCCCCTCTTACAAACATGCTTTTGTCGACCTGAATGAAGATGGCACCGATGATGCTGTAGTTCTCATCACCGATAACCAGTATTGCGGATCAGGTGGATGCTCATTTCTTGTTTTTAAAGGAACAAGTTACGGCTTTCAAAAAATCTCCTCAAGTACCATCACGACGGCGCCTATTCTAGTGTTGCCTGAAAAGAAAAGTGGGTGGCACACATTATCAGTATTTGTTGCAGGTGGTGGGGCTAAGTCTGGGCAGGTGTTGATGCGGTTTAACGGTACAAAATACCCCAATAATCCCAGCGCTCAGCCAAAGGTAAGGAGAAACGAGCTAAAGGGAGCAAAGACCTTGATCTCCGACAAATAATGGGGCTGGGGGGCAGGTCGTGAGCCTGGGGTTGGCCCTCGAAAGTTGAAAGTCGACGGATTTCCAATCAGGCAGTCGAGCGGTGAACCCGCTCACCCGCCACACTTTAGGTAGATCAAATTTATGAGCAAACAGATTCTAAAACGAGCAATACCAAATGAGCAGTTTCAGGTGATCTTGGAATTCTCTGGGTCCGAGTATCGGATCTTTGATACGTCCGTTCTTTGCAAGGAGAAGGGGTGGAATAAGCTCGCCTATCCACAGCACATGAAGACGTTTTCTGTTTTCGAAGACGCCATTTTCTGGCCAGACGGTGGACAAGTAGATGCAAGTTACTTATATCAAAAATCAAGGCCAATAGATCGGGGACAACTGGAGCATCAAGTCATAAGGTTGAGCTACAAAAATCAGGCTCCTACGTCGGAAGACACGCTTCATCATGTGTATGCCGTTTTCTTGGCGCCTTATAGCGCCAAACCATTCCGCCTCGGAGAGTCCATTGGTGGTGGTATCACAGATCGGGGAGGTGGTTACGATATGTCTTTATCAGAGTTGCTGGCTTGGCCCGAGTGGAAGTGCCACTTTGAACTTTCCGGTTGCTCGTGGGCAGCTTTACTAATTGAGTCTCTGTCCAACAATTCTGAGCACCTGCTGAACGTGCTGATCGTTGAGGCATGCAAGCGAAATGGGCTTGCTGAAGAAACCGGGTGGAGCAGTCGCGAAAAACCGCTCTGCTCGCCCCTTGAGCCGTTGAGATTATAGAAATCGGAACAAGCAATGAACGAATTTTGTCCAGATTGCGGAAACCGGTTTTCAGAACCGCGAGATTTGACCAAGTGGTGGTTGAGACTTCGACATTGTCCGAAAACTTGTGGTTATTTTCTTGAGGTTATTGACACGCGGTGGATCTACCCATTGCAAAGATTGGAACTAGGTGTCGGGCAAAAATTAGTGACAGCCTCGGAAGATCAGGTTGAAGAAGCAACCACGAGAATTAAAACTATTGACTTCAAAACCATATCGATAGCCTTCTTTGAGCACACCATTCTTGGCTGTTACAGACCTGAATCCGAATACCAGGTGCGGTACAGGCAAGACAACTAGCGAGAGTCAGGCGGGGTCAGGCAAGACATATGGACATTTGAGCGGTTTGGAACGTCCGAATGTCGATACTCCCCCAGTGCTCCCTCCCAGGTGCATCAGCCTCGGCTTTCACTGATAAAACGGAGTATTTGATGAAAAAAGCGCTGATTTTCGCATTGCTATTGAGCACCGTCTTCTTCGCTGGCTGCGCCGTCTCGAAGGAAAAGTTCAATAAAGACATTGATGCTTTGGCTGAAAACCCCGCATCTTTTAAACAACTGGTAAAGGGTGCTGATCCGAAAGGCTCTCGATTGAAGCTATACCGAGAGCTTTTACTTGACCAAAGAGTGCGTGACGGCATTTATGAGGAGGCTATCAAACAGAAAGCCAACTACTACTCGACGGAAAACATCCTAAAGATTGATTGGTTCGCTCTTTTTCTGCATCGTGGTATGACGAGGTTATCGCTCGCTGACAAGCAGACCATCGCCCGAGAAATGGCCTTATCCATAGGAACCCTGCAGGACCAGGAATGTGTGTGGTCCCGATTCTCATTCCAGCCGCCGCAGAGTGATCGTATGCTTGAGCTCTACGGTGCAGTAATAAAAGCCGGGTCAGTTGGCAAAGCAGAGAAGAAGGAGCCGACAAAAGAAGAAATCATGCTCGCAGTCATAGCCTTGGCAGCAAAGGCAAAGGAAACTTTGTCAGATCAGGAAATCCTCCAAGTCTTGGCTCCTGCGATAGACCCCAAAAAAGCGGAGAAAGGTGCGAGCTGTAAATCCATTACAAAAATAATCAACCTGGTTCTAGAACTCGATCCCCAATATCAGCAAACTCTGTTGGATTCAGGTCTGAAATAGGGGGCCGATGAAGGCGTGCCCCCATAACTCCTGGAGTTACGGTTTCGACGGTGACTCTAATCCTGCCGTAACCAATCAGGCTAGTCATGATGTTGGCGGTCTTGAGGTCTCAACAACGGGCTGTTCTTTTGGAAAAAAATTGCAAAACAATCACCAAGAGGTCAGGACCTTAGGTTTTTCCATATAGATATAATTGTAACAAGCCCGAAAACTGTTGCAGGAAACAAAAGAGAAGGTTTCCCCCTTACAACAAAAAGGCTGATAGATATAATCGTCATTGTTAAACCTATGATTATGTCGACTTTTGGCCTTTGATATGAAATGGTAGAGACGTCGACTTTAAAATATAAAGCTGCTAAAAGAAACATGATTAGAGTTATGACTCCACCTGTAATGAACCCAACAATATAGCCAAAATAATTTCCTACTATTCCTCCGCAAACGCCTCCGAGTACGGTAGTAGCTACAAATATTTTATGTCTATTCATGCCTACCTCTTGTCCCCCACGTAGGTAGCTAATGTAGCTTTTCGAGATTTGGTCTTTAACGATCCAAGTTGTAGGAAGTCTTTATGCCTCGCAACGCGAGACTCGACGGGGGAGAGAGGGGATTGATAAGCTGCATCGTCCGAATATTTGTCGTCATTCTGGCTATTGCCTTCACATATGGCTCCATAACCAGCTTCACCACCCACAGATCACTAGAAATAAATTTCACCACGAAATCCGTTACGGTGTTCGAGTCAAGCGTGTTCGGCACGAAACAGAGGAAGGAACCTTTCGGCAGTTACATGCACCTCTCTGTCAAGCAGAACTACTATTCCACCAATTATTGCATCATGCTTGAATCGAACGATGGATGGATTGAATATCTTGGCTGGAATGAATTCGGTGCTCTTTTCTTGCATCGACCATGGAACTTGCCGACAAAATCGCACCGAAAATGGGCATCGAGGTAAACGCGTCAACCTGTTTTGAAGAGAAGCCTCACAGTAGGTCGACTATAACGCAGTCCTCGCACAAGTTGTGTCGCCGTATTGCCGACTCACACCCACTAGCTTCCATTAGCTATCGCTAGCTCCTGTTGCGCCTTAACATCGGTTGGATCGTAGTAGAGTACCTTACGATAATCAGCGATGGCCTCAGCTTTCTTATACAATTCAAAGTAGCATCCGGCGCGATACTTCAACACCGAGGTCCGGTCGCCGTACTTCAGCGCATTGGTGTAGCAGCGGACGGCCGAAGAATATTCTCCGGCACGATAGTGGTCGTCGGCACGATCAGACTCTACCACCCCGAGGAGACACCAAAGACGCGGGTTGAGGTTGCCGTACTTGGTAGCACTCTTGGCATAATCCGACATCTCCCCGTACGATCCCCCCCACCTGGGCTCCAACGAAACGATGTACTCATATCTGACCACAAAAGCGCGTTTATCCGCATTCACGGCCTGATCCATGATTTGCTTGGGCGAAAAAGGCATGTTCGAGGTTTTTGCCATCCGCAACAGCGAGCAGTACGCCGGCATCAGGAACGGGTTCGCGGCAAGTGACTTCTGTAGATCAGTGGTAGCATCGTCGTGTAACCGCTGCATCTCGTCCAGGTTGGACTGAGGGGTTTCATTTATATATTGAGTCCCCCGGGCCAGAAACCCCTGTTCGGCCTTGTAGGTGCCTCTGGCGGCATACGCGACCGGGGAACCTGTTGTTGCCGCCCACACATCGAGATCCTCGACCGCTATGCCATGTTCTGGCGAAAAAAGCTTATAGGCCTCATAAAGGAAGAGTTCGTAGCTGACGTCTTTTCTGTACTGGTCCAGGTAGCCGTCGTAGAGTTTTTCCAGGTTTTTGAAGTCGCGCGAGGCGAGGAGACTCTTGATATGGAATGCGTCGGGTTTTCCTTTGTCAAAGCAGGACTTAAGAGCCGCATTAGCCTGTAAGGCATGTGCCTTGGTGTCACTGAGATAATCGTCAGCAAACCCCACCATGAAGTAAGCGCCGCAGATCAGCACGAACAATGAAGCCACCGCTGCAAACTGAGTTGTACGACTGGGGAATTTACCGGCGAACCATACTATCGCCGGTTGGAGCAGTCGTTGGAGCCGCGACGCCTGCAACTTTCCCGGCGACCCGGATTCCAGGTGGTTACGAAAATCATGGAACTCTCGCTCCGCCAGTTCAGCCACCTTGGCAAAATAGACACCGCAAGCAACGCACGATTCATGCTTCTCCTGGACGTGCCCGCATTTGGGGCACGAGAAGGAAGCGGCAGGCTCAGCCTTGGCCACGGGCGCCTCTTGCCGTGACGGTGCCGATGCGGGTTGCACGGACCGCTGCGCCTCGTGACGGTCAGGAACATCTTCCTTCTCCATGGTGCAGAGGGCGCCGGTGCTGCAGATGGCTTCCTTGTATTTGAGGGCGGCGGCGTAATCGAGGCCTCGCTTAAGCACGGTGGGATTCCCGCTGCAAAGCCTGTCAACCTGGTCGCGCCCGCAGCGGAATAGTTGCACCAGACGTTCCTTGGTCTCCTCATGATCGCAGGTGAAGCCGATCGTGCCGTCAAAAACGAGCCGAAAGCGCTCCGGAGGCGGCGCCGGCCACTGTCGGGGCGCACCCTCTGCAGCATCGGCGATTGCCACCGGTTGAAAGGTCCGGCAGGCAGGATAGGCGCCGCAGACCCAGAACGGGACGCCCATCTGCGGTCCGGAGGCCGAGCGGCGTATGGTCATCACGGTTTTGCAGGCGGGGCACAACGGGGCCGAGGCAACCTCCTGCACCGCGCTGGGGCGCCGGGGCCGGAACACCTCGCCATCGGCACGCTCTCGTGCTTTTTCAGCCAGCACAGAATGCGGATACTCGAAAACAAACTGAGCGAACCGGCTGCGGGCCGCCTCAAAGCAGCTGGTGAACTCAAGCAGGGTCGCCAGTTGGTAGAGGGCTTTTTCCCGCTGCGGCGTCGGGACGTCCAAAACCTCGATCACGCGTTCCAGGCAGGGAACCTGGAGTTCGGTCCGCCCCGCCTTCCCCATCGCTTCCGCCAGGCGGGTCACGAGATTGGGGACAGCGGGGGGCGTAAAGTACTTGCGGAGGTACTCTTCAAGCACCTCCGCGACCTCGGCCGGTCGTTCGACGAGCAGTATTTCCAGGGCGTTCTCGTAGAGCGCCTGTCCCTCCTCGCTGCTGTGAAACTTCGTCTTGAGCCGGGCCATGCCCAAGAGGGCATCCACGTTGTTCGGGTTACGGTCGAGGGCGATCTGCATCGAGCGCTCCCCCCCCTGAAAGCCGACTGCCGCCACCGACGCCTTGATTCCGATCTCGAGGTGCCGCTCTTCGACCGCGTCATCGCCGAGTTTGAGGTATCCGGCTACCAGCATTCCGGAGATCATCCCGCCCAGGTGTGCCCAATGGCCGATCATGGAGCCTTGGCCGCTGATCTGCTCGAGACCGCCGGAGAGATCTGAGAGGAAAAACAGGGACATGATCACAAGCGAGTTGAGCCGCACCTTTAAGCTGACCGGGAGGATAAGGGAGAAGATGCCGAGAATGGGGATCGGAAAGGTCATGGTTTTGAAGTAGCACCGGACCGCGAAGATCCCCATGATACCGGCGATGGCACCCGAGGCACCTAAAGCATGGCCGGCCTTCCCGTGGAAGAGAAACTCCACGAGGATGAAGACCAGCCCGCCAATGAGGCCCGTGGCGAGGTAGCACCAGAAGAAACGTTTCTTCCCCACGCGCCGCTCAACCGCCGAGCCTATCACCCAGAGAAACGTCATGTTGCCCCAGAGGTGGCCGTTGCTGCCGTGGAGAAACATCGAGGTGAATGCGCTTAAGGGGACGTTGAACAGGTCCGGTTTGTGCGGCAGGAAGACCAAGTTGTCCGAGATGAATTCAAGGGGGACCTGCGTTTCGAAAAAGTAGAAGATGAGAACGTTGGCGAGAATAAGGGAGTACGTGACCCAAGGTTTGATTTCGCTGCGCCGCTCGTCCTCGGTGCTCATCATCGGGAAGAAGGTGATATGCTCCCGAAGCAGTTGCGAGGCGTCAACGCCACTTGCGGCGGCATGGAACCTGAGTACCACCAGGAATACCAACGGCAATAGAAGATAGAGAAGCGAAATGAGCCCCGGAAAGGAACTTTTTATGACGGTGATGATGATTGCGGTCGCCAGCGCTTTGGCGACAAAGGCCTGTTCCTCGTGTTCCTGGAAGTAATCGGAAAGGGACATGAATCCTGCTCATCCTTTTTAGCGGCAAATATCCAATCTGC
Organism: Geomonas ferrireducens; assembly: GCF_004917065.1. Taxonomy (NCBI): domain Bacteria; kingdom Pseudomonadati; phylum Thermodesulfobacteriota; class Desulfuromonadia; order Geobacterales; family Geobacteraceae; genus Geomonas; species Geomonas ferrireducens. The sequence goes on along the minus strand of NZ_SSYA01000003.1, from coordinate 557,444 downwards.
AACAAACTTTAGAAGTTCTAGCAACGGATGCTAAAGCACCTGCGCAGACTACCACGAACAATTAATCACGATCAATTTAAATTTTCTTTTACAGAGAGTAGAATTTCTGTTGCCAACTTAGTATAAGACGTGCAGGAACATTGCACCGACGATGGAATGGGTATTAAAATAGGGGAACATAGGGACGCCCAAGGGGAACATAGGTAGAGTAGAGAGCAGGGTTGCCCCTGCCCTCCCTCATCAAACCGTGCAAGGGAAGAGGGGACGTTGCTAAGTTATGTAACTTATAAATCTTCTATCCGTGAGCCGCGAGATGAGGCTCTTGTGTCTCGTCAGCTCGTTTGGACATTCCCGTTTTGGTGTATCAGGTGATGGCACGAGGGCTTGCCATGCAAAAGAGGGAATTGGGGTCAGGCTTGCAAAGTTGCAATCTTGAGTTCTGGCCGTTAAGTTTGCAATTATTGCAGGCGTGCCCCTATAACTTCCTGGGGTTACGGCTTTGACGGTAGGGCTAGAAGGAGAACGGCGAAAGGGAGGTCTTGTCCCCCTCTACATCTTCAGCCTCAGATACATCTCCTCGACCTTGTCTCTGGCCCAGGGGGTCCTTCTTAGGAACTTGAGGCTGGAGGAAATGCTGGGGGTGTGGGTAAAACAGCGAATATCGATCCGCCTTCCCAGTTCTTCCCAGCCGAGCACCTCCACCAATTCGGTCAGAATCATCTTCAAAGTGACGCCGTGGAGCGGGTCGGTTGGCGATTGAGTGGTCATGGTTTCATCCTGATGGCTGCTTGGTGAAAATCTGAGAAAAGGGACGTGCTGTTGATATGGCTGATTTGCTGTAAGAAGTCAACGGAATGTGGGACGGAGAAGCGGAAGCCTCGGGAGCGAGGACAGAGGGGTCGGGTTCGACTTTTGGACATTTGTGCAGCAAAAGGTAACAACAAGGTAATCCTAATGGTCAATTCCCAGTCGTTGACAAAAGAAATCGAAGGTGTCAGACACCATCCAATCCGCACCATCCAATCCCCCAGGCGTGCAGGTTCTAAACGAACACGTTCCTGATTGACGGACCCACGTTTCAAACCGTCACGGGCAGTTTTCAGGTTTGCACGCGCGCGTTTGGAATTTCCGCGGATGCGTTCTAACCGAAAATGGCCATTTACACAAAGGATTTTACAGGCCCGCGTTTCAAGTCTGCACGTGCGCGTTGCAAATTACCACGGACACGTTTCAAGTTTGCATGTGCGCGTTGCAACTTTGTGCGTCCGCGTTGCAACTTTGTACGTCCGCGTTGCAACTTTGTATGTCCGCGTTGCAACTTTGTATGTCCGCGTTGCAACTTTGTATGTCCGCGTTGCAACTTTGTATGTCCGCGTTGCAACTTTGCATGATCGCGTTGCAACTTTGCATGACCACGTTGCAATTTTGTATGACCACGTTGCAACTTTGTATGACCACATTGCAACTTTGTATGACCACGTTGCAACTTTGCACGACCACGTTGCAAATTACTACGGACGCGTTTCAAGTTTGCACGTGCTTGTTTCAAATTCGTACCGATGCACGTGAAGTATATCCACGGGATGGAGCCCTGTACTGCACAGGGGTGTCCTTGAGATTCTCAGATTTGAACAAAGAATCCAGCAAGAGATACCGCCTCATTGGCCCAGCTTGAACATCTCCATTCCATGGCTACTATATAACCTGTTGAAACGGCTCATTTACTCCGGGAGGGCTTATGGAAGGCATGGTGCTTGGAATCGATGCGGAAGAGGGAGTCATCAGGACGGCTGACGGTACCAGGTACCGCTTCAGGAGTTCGGACTGGAAAAGCCCCCGCGCGCCTCAACCGAGGGACCGGGTCGACTTCGTTGTTGATGGGGAATACGCTCGCGAGATCTACCTGATGGGCTACGGCATGGGAGACGTTTCGGAGGCTTTCAACAAGGTACAGACGTCGGAGAAGACCATGCCTGCCGTGGTCTACGGCTGCTACATCGGTGCGATTCTGTGGGGCGTCACCATGATCGTCGGTGTCGCATTAGCCTATGTCTACCGCGGCAGCGCGTCCCCTGCCCTCACCCGCACGCACTTCGACTACCAGATAAGCATCTTCTGGAAATCCCTCATCGGCTATCTCCTCGGGATACTCTTCCTGTTCGTCGGTGTCGGGATAGTCATCCTCGCCCTCACCTACCTCTGGGTCATCATCAAGAGCGTCAAAGGCTGGCGCCTGCTCAATCAGGGTGAACCGATGTCGTCACGAGGCTGAAACCACGCCCCCCTCTTTCACCGGCCGTTATTAACTGTCAATCGCTTACAAGATCTCAAGCAGCCTTTTTAGGGGTTTTGAGGACCGAAAGCCCCTCCGGATCGCGGTCGAGGAGGATAAGGGCAGTACTTATCGCCCGGCTGGGCAGCAGGTCCCCCTTTTCATACTTTTGAAAGGCCCGAGGACCGCCGCCGATCAGAAGCCCCGCCGCCTCCTGGGTCAGGTGCAGCTTTTTCCTGATGCGACGGATCTCTTCGGGCGGAAGGAGTCCCTCGTGGGCGGCCTTCAAGCGGTTCAGAATTCGATCGGAGGCTTTCAGATCCTCGCCTGTATGGACGCTCTCGTCCGACTGGTCGCAGTACCAGCCCGGCATGTCGAAGGTGATTGATTCCCCCTTGTAAGTAAGGGTCATGGGGCGGGTGTCACGATACATCGGCGCTCCGGTTTCAGGGCACACAGGGTTACTCATCATCCTTCTCCTTGAACGACAACAGCAGAAACTCCGTAACGACATCGGCGGTGAACTTGACGTAAAGCAGCCCCAGCGGCGACGGCACGTGGTAAACATCCTGCCAGAGTCTGGCATCGGAGTAAGAGGTCATTGACTTGTAAAACTGTCCCCGCTGCATGGAATGGATCGTGGCCACGATTTCTGCACGCCCGAAGCCTATGGCAGCAGAAGTGCGCAGGGCGGTACCAGTGAGGGCAAGCCGGTCAACCGTGCTGAAGGCGGTCTTTAAGGCATCGAGATCGTAACTCGGCTTGCGCTTCTCAGCCATGGTTTCCTTTTACACCATTATGATGTATCCAACAAGTTTCTTCAGTGATCTGCACCGCCCTTTTTTAGATGCAAAGGAGACCTCCCCGACAGTTGCCATTGCAGGGTTCTCAGCTTCTGGCGTAGCCGGAAGTTGTCGAGTGCGACACAGAGCAGGACGATCGTGGAGAAGACAGTAAAGGCGTCTTCGGCCATAAAATGCCAGAACACCCATGAGGCTGTAGCCAAGAGGCAGGCCACGATAAAGAGGAATCCACGGTCCCTCATGCGTTCACCGCCTCAAATCGAAACATGTTTCTGGCTGAAGCGTTGCTGTCATATATAGCTGGCCAACGCTGCAGTACCGAAAGAAGCCAACTCCGGTTCAGATCATGCCTTGTGGCGACAAACAATACGTCCACAATTGACGTACCACCAGCAAGAGACCGGCCAGTCGCAACGGCGATACTACCTATTACAGCTCCGACATAAAAAGCTGCGCAAACGGAACCGAGATACGTCAATTGCTCCAACCGAGTAGCACCTTTGGCAAGGTCTTTTATCGTCACACGGGGGCCGTACTTGTTTATCTGACTGAGGATTGTAGAAGCAGTTGCAATTGCAGCTTGAAGAGTACCGAAAAGGCTTGTCGGCGCAGGCAAACCAAGAGCCTCCATGTTTTCTTTGAAATACCTGTAGAACTCTGACATGTGTGTCCTCCGAAGGTTCGCCGCTCAACTCAGCCTAGCAAGAAGGGATATCAAATCAGAAAAAAAATTAGATCCTACCAATTTACACCCTTCTGTCAACCATCCTCACTTCCGCAGCAAAACCACCTATGCGCATAGTCCCTTATGCGGTCCCTCTCCTGTGAGGCCAGTAGCGATGCCATTGAGGCGATCTTACTCCTGAACCACCACACGCCACTGGAACGGTACTGACGAAGACCTGCATGTAGATGGACAGGACCTCTCCTCAAAAAAAGTTTAGGTATTTACAGGCATTTTACGGGTGGAGCGGAAGGATGATTGGGAACCATGCGTCATTGACGCTAGAGGAATACCCCCTACAGCACAGCAACGGCGGGGGTACTTTGTACTCGCTTGGACGCGAAGACACGTTTATCTGTTGCTTGAAATGCCACCAACCCGCTAGGTGCCGGTGAAGCTTGCGGATGCGGTGGAGATCTGGCGGCGGGCTTCCTTTAAGGTGGTGATGAAAAGGGCTAGGCCGACACTGCTTACGACAACGGCGGCGAGGCGATTGAAGGGACTGCGAAAACGGGCATAGCCGGTGCGCACCTTGCTGCGTGAAAAGACATACGCGAGAAGCAGATGCCAGGAGGCCGACGACACCATCACGAGTGCTATGACTGAAACCTGCAGGACCTTGTCCGGAGCGGCAGGAAAGGAGGCGGCCAGAATACTGCCGAAAAAGAGGGCCGCCTTCGGATTGGTTATGTTGGTCAAAAAGCCAAGACGAAAGGCTGCCAGCGGGGTTTTCGCGGCGCGAACCTTCTCCTCCGAATCGTGCGCGGCGGCTGAACGCCAGAGACGCCACGCGATGTACAGGAGATAGACCGCGCCGGAAATCTGCAGCGCCATCCTGAGAGTTGGAAACACCACGAAAATAACGTGCAGCCCGCACACGGCACAGATGCACCAGATGGTGGAACCGACGGCGACTCCGATGGCCGCCACTCGGGCCGATTTGCCGTCATCGCTTGCCGCAAGCTGGGTGATTAGGAGCGTATTCGCCCCCGGACTGAGCAGAACTGCTACGTATAGAAGCCAAATTGTAAGAATAGTGGAGAACATCGCAGTTCCTTCCTTTTAATTGATCACCGCATCATAACGGCGATGGGACAAGGTGTGGACCAGCCAGTGCACAAGGGTAAGGGTCCCCCTGTATCGACTCAGGCCCTTGAAAGATTCGTAACATTACTTCAACCGGCGCCGCCAGTGAAATTATCTTTTCGCATAAAAATTATTCCCATTGTCTATAAGTGGAACCTGCCTTCAGCCCTGTGACCTGTCACCATAACTTCGGCTCGATTCGGGGCGGCATTATCTCGGAATGGCAAACACGGGGTTGATGTTCGGGAGGAAACGGGCTATGTTCCACTCTCTGCTTCACGCAAAAACAGCTTCACGAGGAACCCAAGACTGTGATGAAAAAAACAGATGCCATCTATGCCGCCCCTCTGCAGGAGATGATCGACTTCAAGTTCGACGAACGGGTCGTCGCGGTCTTCCCTGACATGATACAACGCTCGGTCCCCGGCTACGGGATGATCATATCCAACATCGGCATCCTCGCCGCGAAGTACGCCCAGGCGGGGAGCCACTGCTATGACCTCGGCTGTTCCCTCGGAGCGGCCACCCTTTCCATGCGCCAGCGCATCAAGGAACAAGACTGCGACATCATCGCGGTCGACAACTCCCCGGCGATGCTTGAGCGTGGCCGCGAACTGCTGGCGCGCGATGCCGCTCCGGCCGTTCCGGTGACCATGGTCTGTGCCGACATCCAGGATGTCCCCATCGAGAATGCCTCGGTGGTCGTCCTGAACTTCACACTGCAGTTCATCCCCCCGGCACAGCGTCAGGAGCTGATCGGGCGCATCTATGCCGGGCTCAGGCCGGGCGGCATCCTCATCCTCTCCGAGAAGATCGCCTTCAGCGAGCCGGCGCGGCAGCACTTTCATCAGGAACTGCATCACGACTTCAAGCGGGCCAACGGCTACAGCGATCTGGAGATCAGCCAGAAGCGGTCAGCCCTGGAAAACGTCATGATCCCTGAGACACTTGCCTGCCACCAGGAGCGGCTTAAGTCGGCCGGGTTCTCTTCCGTCGAGGTGTGGTTCCAGTGCTTCAACTTCGCCTCCATGGTCGCTATCAAATGAATTTCTACGACGCCCTCTATCCGCAATTAATCGCCATGGGTCAGGAGCGCTGGGCAGAGCAGTTGCAGGCGACTCTGCCGGAGAGACTGGATCTCGACAGCCACGGGAAAATGTCCGGTTGGCTTAGCGCCCTGCAGTCGCTGCCGGAACTGCGTCCGTCCCATGTTGAACTGCGCGACAGCGTCACCATCGGCTCAAGTGCCGACCTCGAGGTCGCAAAAGTGAACCGCGAAGAATTGATCGCTCAGCTCCAGGCATTTCACCCCTGGCGCAAAGGCCCCTACAACTTCTTCGGCATCGAGATCGATACCGAGTGGCGCTCGGACTGGAAGTGGGATCGCGTCTCCCCGCACATAGAGCCCCTCGCCGGACGCAGGGTCCTCGATGTCGGCTGCGGCAACGGTTATCATGGCTGGCGCATGCGCGGCGCAGGCGCCGAGTTCGTACTGGGCATCGACCCTTTCCTGCTTTCGGTACAGCAGTTCCAGGTGATGCAGCGCTACCTCCGCGACCCGCAGCACCATGTCCTTCCCATCGGCATCGAGGATGTCCCGCCTGATCTCGCCTGCTTCGACAGCGTCTTCTCCATGGGTGTTCTCTACCATCGTCGCTCGCCGCTCGACCATCTGTTCGAGCTGAAGGGGTGCCTGCGCCCCGGCGGTCAACTGATCCTGGAGACGCTGATCGTCGAAGGGGACCAGGAGACGGTCTTCATGCCGCAGGGGCGTTACGCGAAGATGCGCAACGTCTGGTTCCTCCCCTCCATCGCCGCGATGACCCTGTGGCTTAAGCGCTGCGGCTTCACCGAGATTGCCTGCGTCGACACGAACCGCACGAGCACCGGCGAGCAGCGCACCACCGATTGGATGCGCTTCGAGTCGCTCCCCGATTTCCTCGACCCCGACGCCCCGGAGAAGACCATCGAAGGACACCCCGCACCGCTGCGTGCCATCTTCACCGCGACGAAGCCGTAGCGTCGGGGCCGTTTTTTACGGCAGCCGTGGCAAATCCTCCCCCCATGCGGTACATTTTGTGACTGGCAAAAAGCGAAGTCGCACCGACCACTGAACTCGCCACCGTAGTAACGCACCAACCATTCCAGCTAAGGGGAGGCGCATCATGGATATTGCGAGAGAAGACAGACTGCTCTCAATGGAGTTGGGGACGTTAAGCAAGGAATCGATCAGGAGATCTCAAAGCGTGGAGGAAGTCGATAATGAACCGCGTCGGCTCTTCGCATTTGCGCAGGTTATCGGGGCACGCGACCTGCTGCAATACCTCGTGGATAACGAGGACTGGTCCGATTTCGGGGAATTCCTGGAGGCGATAATCGAAACCGAGGAGTGGCGATACAGGGAAGCTTCGGAAAACGACGACCGCCAAACCATGATCATCACCATGGCTCACCGCCGCCAGTGCAGCAGGCTGGTAAGGAGGCTGACCGATCCCCGCCGCAGGCAATCGCTGCTCGCGCAACTCGATTCTCCCGCGGAGGGTGCTCCCTCACCGTCGCAAAGTTAGCTGAAAAATTTCTCGCTGAACCAAAAAACACCCATCGGCTCTTCCGGCATGTCTCCACGTATCTTGCAACTCGCCACGTCTACGCTCTCGACCCCGGCGGCGCTCTCGAATACCTTGACCATCTCGAGCGCCCGTTCCTCTGAATCCGATACCACGTCGTAGACGATTCCGTAAGCCTGCGCCTCCCGATACCAGGGATGGTCCATCGGGAGCTTGGCGACAATCGCGAGGCGGTAATATTTGGACTCCGCACTGTAGCGTAATTCTTCCAGCTTCACTATTTCAAAGAGCACCGGCGTGCTGCATCCGAACTCCTCCAGAAAATGCATCAGGAAACTCCGGACCTCTTCCTTTGATCGTCCCTTTTGCAACCGAATGCGCGCGAGTGCCGCGGCCACAAGCCCCACCCTTTTTTGATACTCCTCATCTCCCTCGGTACGCTCCTTGAGAAGGACTTCGGCCAATGCTTCCGCTTCGGCAAGTCTGCCGACCCCCTCCAAAGCAGCCACTCGCGCCTGTTCGGCACCCGATCGCAGAGAAGTTTGTTCGAGGCAGTCAAGGTAATCCAGCGCCGCCTGGAAGTCCTTACAAGCTATCGAGAGAAATGCCATGTTGAGACGAATCATATCCGCGTTCGCCTGCGGACAAAGCAGTGCCTGTTCATAGGCGGCCAGCGCTTCTTCATATTTATTAAGTTGACCGAGATAGATGCCGAGGAAGAACCAGTTCGTCCAAAAAGTGGGGCGCTTCAACACGCCGCGCCTCATCGTCGAAACGGCATCTCTGAAATTCTTGGAGCTGGCATAGACCTCTGCGGCAATGTAGAAGGCGAGAGGCCCTTTGGCCTCTTCGAGCTTCATGGCGACTTGAATAGCTTCCGAGTACCTTCCGGCCTCCAAATGATCAAGCCCCTGGTTCGTCAGCTTTTCAATCCTCTTGTTGGCTATATCATCCATCACGGTCGTCTCCTTCATTGCAGCATGTGCTCCACATTCCCGCACAAAAGATTAATCATTTCACACCAAACTGTCAATAGAGAGAGCTTCACCGTTTCCGCCCCTGGAAGGCCCATCGAATGGGGTTCGTTCGCAGTCTCCGCAGCCCCCCGCCACTAGAACAGCCGATTCCCCGCAAACTCAAACCGCAATTGACCGTTCTCTTTACGACTTCTTTTTCTCTGTTATCTTTTCTATGTCCACAACTCATTAAGGCCAGGTTCCCGCTTTTGTCCGGCCTGATACAGTGCATCCGAACATCGAACAAAGGACCCGGAATGTTCAAAAGTCTCATCCTCATGCTATGCCTCATAGTCTCCGTTGCAGCAGCACCGGGCGCCTATCAATCCCAGAAAACGCTGGTGGTCGGGAGCGAGGAGAATTTCCCCCCCTTCTCCACCGGAAGTACCGACGAGACGGCAGGCGGCTTCGCCGTGGAACTATGGAAAGAGGTCGCCCAGGAAGCGGGGCTCAAATACAGCATCCGCGTCAGGCCGTGGGGCGAGCTGCTCCAGGAGTTCAGGGATGGCAAGGTCGACGTGCTGGTAAATATAGCGACCTCCGAGGAGCGGCATCGCTACACCGATTTCAGCGTTCCCCACGTCACCGTCAACGGCGCGATATTCGTGCGCAAGGGAGACTCCCGCATACGCTCCGAGGAAGACCTGGCGGGGAAATCCATCATCGTGTTCAAATCCGACCTCGCCCATGAATACGCCATCTCCAAGGGGTGGCAAAAGCAACTGGTGCTGGTGAGCGATGCCCGCGAAGGACTACGGCTCCTCTCCTCCGGAAAGCACGACGCCATGCTGCTCAGCAAGCTCGCCGGCATGCAGACGCTGCGCGAACTCCACATCGAAAACGTGCGGGCCTTGGATGCCAAAGTCGGCTACGCGCAGAAGTTCACCTTCGGCGTGCGCAAAGGAGAGTCGGACCTTCTCGCGGCGCTCAACGAGGGTTTGGCCCTGACCAAGGCAGACGGCGACTATGACGAGCTGTACCAGAAGTGGTTCGGCGTTTACGAGACCAAGGAGCCAACCTTCAGGGACATGTTGAAGTACCTGCTTCCCTTCGCGCTCCTGGTGGCGTGCCTTGCCGTCTATTTCTTCTACAGGCGCAGTCGCGAAAGAAAAGCGTCCGAAGCCGCTCTACGGGAAAGCAAGCTGCGCCTGGACACCATCCTCGACAACGTCGGCGCCTACATCTTCATAAAGGACACCAAGTACCGCTACAGCTATGTGAACCGCGAGGTCTGCGAACTGTTCGGCCTACCGGAAGATAAGATCCTGGGAAAGACAGACGACGCGTTCTTCTCCCCCGAATCGGTGCGCGAGATCATCGTCAGCGACCGCCCCGTGCTCGAGGAGGGGCTCACCATCAAAAGGGAAGAGACCAATCTGGCTGCCGAGAACGAAAAGCCGCGCAGTTACTGGACGGTGAAGCTTCCGCTGCGTGACGAAGCAGGCGCCATATACGGCCTCTGCGGCATATCGACGGACATCACCGAACTGAAGCAGATGGAAAACGAGCTGAAAAAGAAAAGCGCTCAACTCGAGGAGGAACTGGCTGAGCGGGAGATCACCCAGGAAGCGCTCCAGGAGCAGACGGCGCTGCTCGAGGAACAGACCGCAATGCTGGAAGAGGAGGTCGAGGAGCGAAGACGGGCCGAGACAGCGCTTAAACAGAGCGAGGAGACGGTCCGGCACAAACTCAAGGCAATCCTGGAACCAGAAGGCGACATAGGCGCCCTTGAACTCTCGGACATCATCGACAGCGAGATGCTCCAGGCCATGATGGAGGATTTCTACAGGATAACCGGGATGCTGGGAGCGGTCCTCGATGTTTCGGGGAAGGTGCTCGTCTCGGTAGGGTGGCAGGACATCTGCACCAAGTTCCACAGGGTCCACCCCGAGGCATGCAGGAACTGCCTCGAAAGCGACACGGTTCTTTCCAGGGGGGTGGCGGTAGGCGAGTCCAAACGCTACCGTTGCAAGAACAACATGTGGGACATAGTGACGCCGATAGAGGTTGGTGGGAGGCACGTCGGCAACGTCTTCATCGGGCAGTTCTTCTACGAGGACGAACCGCCCGACGTGGAGCTTTTCCGCGAGCAGGCAAGGCGCTACGGGTTCGACGAGACCGAGTACCTGGCAGCGCTGGATCGGGTGCCCCGTTTCACAAAGGAAGCGGCCGAAGCGGGGATGAAATTCTACGCGGAACTGACCAAGATGGTTTCCACGCTCAGTTTCACCTCGATAAAGGTCTCGAGGATGCTTGCCGAGCGCATCCACCTCGAAGACCAGCTCCGGCAGTCGCAGAAGATGGAAGCGGTAGGGCAACTGGCTGGCGGTGTCGCCCACGATTTCAACAACATCCTGCAGGTGATCACCGGCTACGGCAATATGCTCAAGATGAACGAAAGCCTCAGCAAAAAAGAGCAGGAATGGCTTGACCACATCCTGTCATCGTCCGAACGGGCGGCGCAGCTCACCCAGGGACTGCTTACGTTCAGCAGGAAACAGGTGATCCACCTGGTACCTGTCGATCTGAACGAGGTCATCGAGAACTTCAAGAAATTCATCCTCAGGGTGATCGGCGAGGACATACACCTGAAGACGGTGACCTACGGCGACCGGCTCATCGTGCACGCCGACGTGGGGCAGCTCGAACAGGTGCTGATCAACCTGGCGACCAACGCGCGCGATTCCATGCCCAAAGGCGGCATGCTCACCATCGAGACCGGACTGCAGGCGGTGGAGTCCCCCTTCGACCACGAATCCGGGCGTGAGGAACCGGGGAGCTACGCCGTGGTGACCGTGTCGGATAGCGGCAGCGGTATGGACGAGGAGACCCGCAAGAGGATCTTCGAGCCGTTCTACACCACGAAGGAGGTCGGCAAGGGGACCGGCCTCGGCATGGCGATCGTCTACGGCATCGTCAAGCAGCATAACGGGATCATCAACGTCTACAGCGAGCCCGGGCACGGGACCACTTTCAGGATTTACCTGCCGGTGCAGGAGGCCAGGAGCGAGACGGACGCCCAAATCGTGCAGGTGGAGGCGCCAAAAGGGGGGAGCGAAACCATCCTTCTGGCCGAGGACGATGCCGAAGTCCGCAATCTCGTGGTATCCATCCTCAGCCAGTACGGTTACGAGGTGATCCAGGCCGTGGACGGGCAGGACGTCGTCGAGCAGTTCGCCGCGAACAGGGAACGTGTAGCGATGATTCTGATGGATATGATCATGCCGAAAAACAACGGCAGGGAAGCCTACGAAGAGATCACGCTGCTGCAGCCGGGGGTGAAGGTGCTTTATTCGAGCGGCTACACTGCGGACTTCATCCAGAACAGGGGCGTTTCCGAAGAAGGGATCGAACTTATCATGAAACCGGTCCAGCCGATGGAACTGCTGCGCAAGGTGAGGGAGGTGCTGGACCGGTGAGTAAGTGCCCCCCTACCCCACCACCCCAAGGCTCACGACCTGGCGCGGATCAGGAACAGGAGGTCATGGCTGTAACGTTTCAGGTGCTGGTTGATTGCCCTTCATCCATGCGACGAAACGTTCCCTGTTCCTTCTAGACAAGATGCGTGGGAACTTCTCCTGGTCGTAGAGGTAGAGACAGTGCCTGATCGAGGTGTAGGCGCTGAAGGTCCTCTCCGGGTTTTCCGCCAATATGTGCTCGCGGTACTCCCTGACCACCTTAAGATTCTCGTTCAGGCACCTGTGCAGTTCGGCCTTCTGCAGGGTGCTGTTTTGTTCCAATATGTCCTGGACAAAGTCGTCGACCTTCTCGTCGTCGAAGACAAAATCACGAAAGAAGTGCGCGGCAATGGGCACGAAGTTAAAGGCGTTCACCGTCCTCGTGCCTGGGGTGACCACCTGGCCCGGCACTTCCGGGTCGATCTGCGTCACCGTCGCCTGCAGCATCAGGTCGGAGGTCGCGTTCCTGATCTCTTTGAACTCACGGTCGGCGAGTTCGAAGAGGGCGGCAAGCACGTTGATCCTGCGCTTGAGATCCACCGGTATCGACTTCTTGTACTTGATCTTGTGGTCCAGCATGCTCCAGGCGTCTTGTATCAGGGACCGGATCTGCACCTCGAAGCAGAGATCGGCCGGCGGCAGGTTCCTGGTGAGATAGGCCGCCTCGGGGTCCAGGGCCAGGTCCATGTGCAGCCCCTTGTAACCGAAGGAGTCCTCCGTGCTCTCCACCGCGGAAGTCTTGTCGGTGACGTTTAGTATCTTGAAGTTGCGCTGCAAAAGTTCCGATACCACCGGAACCTCGTCTTCATAGAGGCAGACGATCCGCACGCCTATCAGGTCCGAGATGAAATCCCTGATTTGGTAGGGCTGCTCGTCCGCCTCGAGTTTACCTTGGTATTTACGCTGGAACTTTTTGATGCACTCCTCTTTGTCCTTGACGCGCCCATCGACCTTGGTGGTCGCCCCTCCTCCCGTCTGCCCGACCAGGTTCCGGACGATTTCGACAAAGGAGTCCTTCGCCGCGCTCAACTGCTTCTCGTTAGTGTCGTAGTATTTCCGGAAAAGTGCTTTTTCCCGCTCAAAATCAATGGATGCCATATTCAAAGTCCTTATGCCTCAAGACCGCACAGCCGGAGTTCCCCCGTCGCCAGGGTCCGGCATTCTCGGTTCTCGAGTGTTCGCTCATGTTCCAAAAGCCTTGCGTTTTTTCAATAGCACAGGCGGGCCCTTTGAAAAAGGGAATTCGCTCTGAAAGGATCGGGGGCATGTCCGTGGAGTCTTGAGAATTAGCTTGAACAGCGACTGAGTTTAAATTAGATTAGGCCAACAGCCCGACGGCAAGTCCGTGATACCGCGTCCTCTCTATCTAAGGAGTTCCCCATGCGTTACATCAACACCGACAAGATCCTTGCCGCCCAACTCACCACTCCGGCCGAAAACCCGCTCGTCGGCGACGACACGCGCCTCATCGACGTCTGGTTTGACGGCAGCGCGGTGCGCAAACAGCTCTTCAAAAAAGTGCACAAGACCGAGCAGGAAGCGATGGCCCAGGAGCTCGAGAACAGAGGTTTTCTCCGCTCAGGCAATCTCCTCATCAATCCGCGGGCCGTACTCTTCGCCGAGATGGAGCACGAGATCGTCGGCGGCCTCGTCACCATCGGTTACCAGGACAACGGCAAACCGGTGGAACTCAAGGTGGATACCAAGGCGTTCAAGGACCTGTGCGAGCGACTGGCCGGTGAGCAAAAATGATTTAAGCGGTGGCAATAAAAGCGACAAGAAGCCCGCCGGGGGATCCCGGCGGGCTTCTTTGCATTTGGAACGTAGCGGTTTAGCTACTTCAGGCGCCTATTTTGCCCTGGGCTATCACCGCTGCGGGAGAGGTGGTCGGCCTGCCGATCAGGGCGCTCAACTGGTGACCGCCGTCGAAGAGGCCTCCCCTGGCTGCGCCGCTGTCTGAGTCGGCCAAAAGTGCGGCAAAAGGCTCGGGAAGTCCGACGGATACGAGCAGTTTTTTGAACTCGAGCTCGGGAAGGTTCACGTAGTTCACCTGTTTGCCGTACTGCCGGGAAATCTCGGCGGCGAACTCGGTGAGGGTGTAGGCGGTGTCGCCGGCCAGTTCGTAGACCCGTCCCCCCTCCCCTTCCCCGGTGAGCACGGCGACGGCGGCTTCCGCGTAGTCGGCACGGGCGGCCGACGCGATCCGGCCTTCGCCGGCGGAGCCGTAGAAGGCTCCATGCTCGACCGCCGAAGGAACACTGGCGGCGTAGTTCTCGGTGTACCAGCCGTTGCGCAGCATCACGAACGGTACGCCGGAGTCGCGGATCATGGTTTCGGTGGCAAGGTGCTCGGCGGCAAGGCCGAGGGGCGAGGTGTCGGCATGCAGCAGGCTGGTATAGGCAAGCAGTTTCACGTCCGCTTCCCTGGCTGCTTCGATGACGGTGCGATGCTGGTTGATGCGCTGCCCGACCTCGCTTGAGGAGATGAGCAGGACCTTTTCGGCTCCGGCAAGCGCCGCCTTCCAGCTCTCGGGAGCGTTGTAGTCGGCCTTTCGGACCTGCACTCCCAGGGAGGCGAGATCTTTTGCCTTGTCCGGATTCCGTACGGCGGCAACGATGCTCGAGGCCGGCACTTTCTTCAGAAGCGATGCGATTACGAGACGACCTAACTGTCCGGTAGCTCCGGTAATGACGATCATGTGACTAACTCCTTTATGTCCGGGTGCGATGTATGTTACAGGTGGAGCATAACAACAATACTTTCAAAAAGTAAGTACGCACAAAAAGGTAAGTATCATGAGTGAGTCGAAAACCGTTAGCCTGGCGGATCAGATGCGCCGCGGAGAGCTGTTCTCCACGCAGTGCCCCTCGCGTGAAATACTGAAGCATGTGACCAGCCAGTGGGGGGTCCTGGTACTTGTCGCCCTTATGGGAGGGACGCACCGATTCAGTGAACTGCGGCGCAAGGTGGGAGGAGTGAGTGAAAAGATGCTTGCGCAGACGCTTCAGTACCTGGAGAGGGACGGCTTTGTCTGTAGGGTCTCGTTTCCTGTGGTGCCGCCACACGTGGAATACTCGCTGACCCCGCTCGGAAGGGAGATCGGGCTGAAAGTGGAGGCCCTGGCGGACTGGATCGAAGGCAACCTGCCGAGCATCATGTCCGTTCAGCGAACGGCGAATCAGGAAGTAGTTGAACAGCAGGCTTAGCGGAGCAACTCCTTCGCCCTAGAAGCGCTGCCCCAGAGCGAGGTGAAGGGCGACGTCCGGAGAGGCGCCGACGATGATGTCCTCGGAAAGGGCGATATCGAGCGTTGTCGAGGGGGTGAAGGCGTAGGTGCCGCCGAAAAGAAGCTGCACGGCGGGGGAGGTCAGCTCGCTCAGGTCGCTGTCCTTGTAGAAGGCGGTGTGCCCGGAAAACTGCACCTTGAAGGCGATGAAGTCGCGCGGGGACCAGCCTCCGCCGACGGTTCCGAAACCGACCAGATTCTCCTGCTGTCCCTTCAACACATCCCCATCGGTGAGCCCCATGCCGCCGAGCGCACCGAAGAGGGTCGCATGCCCCCATTTCCCCGGGAGTTGGTAGTCATCGCTTCCGGTAAGCCAAAGGGCCAGGTCGGTGCTGCCGCTGCCGGTAAGCCTCGAGCTGCTTCCGGTTGGAAGCTTCACGCTGGCACGCAGCGCAAGCGCGCGCGGGTTGACGCTACGGTCGTGGTACAGCTGCCATGCGCCGTTGAGCCGGACGTCGCCCAAGCGGAAGGTGGCGTTTTCCATGCGAAGCCGCTCCTCCCCATCACGCTCGTACAGGAAAAGGAGCCGGTCGTCGGGCGAGCTCAAGCGGTTTCCCTGGGGTAGCCCGAAGAAGCGGTGCCATTGTTTGATGAAGCCGTCGAAGATCCCCCCGTTGTAGGCCACCATGGGGAGATCGAAACCGAGTTCGAGGTTCTCTGCGACGCCGTAGCGAAAGGCGAGCGTGCTCCGCTCGCTCTCGCCGTCCAGAAGCAGACGCTCCCGTGCGTTCTCGTTATCGACATCGCTGTTCGCGACGTCGAAGGCCAGAAGCCCCCAACCCCGCCCAGCCGGCTGCACGACGGCGCTCTCCGCCGCCGGCAGACCGTAGATCTGCACAAGGGGATTCTGGTTGAAGGTGTAAAAGGGGGTTATCGCCAGCGGTTCCGCACCGACGCCGGAAGCCGTGACGGCGACTAAAAAGAGCGCAACGGCGAAGCTTGCAAGTTTCCTCATCGATCCTCCCCGAACCACCCCTTCTCGTTTTCCTCGGCAAGGCGCCCCCGCAGGTACTCCCACAACGCCGGGCAGCCCGCCTCGATAGGAGGCCCGATGCGTCCTATCACCCGTTGGTAGCTGATGCCGTTTTCGCGCCAGCTCTGCCCCTCGTTCGCCAGGTTGAGCAGAGCCGGAATGGCGCGGTCGGCGGCGTGGGCGAAACGCGCCTCCGGGGTTACGGCTTCCTCGAACTCGAGCCAGAGGCCCAGGAAAAAGGAGCGCTGCGGTTCCTGCACCATCCCGAAGATCCTCCGCACCGCCTCCAGTTCGGCGGCCTTACGCTCTTCCCATCCCTCGGTCGCATAAACGATGGTGTCCCCGGTATCGATCTCCCCCACATCGTGCACGAGGAGCATACCGACAACACGGTGCATGTCCAGCACAGTCCGGGCATAGGGCTGGAGCGAGTAGGCCATCATGGCGATATGCCAGCTGTGCTCGGCCGAGTTCTCGTAGCGGTCACTCCCCTTTGAACGGTTCTTGCGGGTCACGCTCTTCAGCTTGTCAAGCTCGAGAATGAAGTCCACGGTGCGTGAAATCGTCATCTTCCCCCTCTCCTTCTCGTTTTCAATCCGCTTCAGTTCGGTGAAAAGCTCCCGGTTCACCGGCGTCGGGATCCGATACTGCTCGCCCATGGCGATCATGGTTCCGGCCAGCATGTCCACCTCGGCCGGACGTCCCGCTTCCACATCCTGGAGCATCGAGGTCTTCCCGGAAGCGCCCAAGGTTCCAAGTACGCGGTACCACTCCTCCAGGTCACGCTCGGAAAGATCCACCTTTTTGGCCGCGGCAACGGCGATAACCTCGCGCATGGCGGCGTCCATCATTTCCCGCGCGCGGGCGGACTCCCTGATGGCGCCGTAGGTCATGCCGAGTACGGCGGATACCTGGTTCACGCCCACGTTGATCATGTACTTGAACCAGAGGCTGCGCACCATGTCCGGCGGCACCTCGTGGTTGATGCCGGCACGCCGGAAAAGGTCGCCGACAAGGCGGACCCGCTCGTTTTGCTCGGTGTTGTCACGCTCGCCGAAGAGGATGCGTCCGAGGTTCTGGTAGGTGACCGCGTTACCTTCGCGGACGGCATCGATGCCGAGCGACAGGGCGTACAGCACCTTGTCCCAGCCGTACACCGCCGCGATGCGCTCCTCGCTGTCGATGCCGTTCATGACCGAGAGGATGACGGTGCGCTCACCGACGACGCGGCGGATGCCGGCAATCGCCTCGTCGAGCTGCCGGTGCTTCACCGCCACGATGACCAGGTCCGCGATGGGCGCCTCTTCCGGGGTGAACGCCGGGATGGGAAAACTTGTACCGTTCACGAGCACCCCGTCGGCCGCCAGCTTTTCGCGGCGGGACCCGTCGGCGATGAAGAAGACCGAGTCACGGTCGTGGGTAAAAAGGAGGCTGCCATAGACGGCGCCGAGCGCTCCGGCGCCGATGATGGCGATCTTTTGGATGGGTCGGTTCATCAGGTTCTCGAATGGGAAAAATTTTAGGCAATTTGTCATACTGCGGCGGCGCCGTCAACCCTGGTTTGGGGGAGGTTGTTGAGTAAAGGCAAATCCCCCCTGTCCCCCCTTCGCAAAGGGGGGAACGTTAGGCCCATGTTGCACTTCGTGGGCAGTTACACCTCGGCCCCGCCGGAATTACCTGGAGAACCTTCCGAAGTGGGGACGCGGGGGCTCGGGCAATGGTTCGTGGGCTGCTGGGAAGACCATTTTTGAGAGGGCGCAAAAAAAGAGGCTGCCTTTTCGGGGCAGCCTCCTGCGGGGCTTTTCGGCCCGCGCGGTTATCAGTGATACTCCTCAACGTTCGACGATAGCTCCGAGACCTTTTCTTCCGCGTACTCGCGCCCCTTGCGCAGGTTCCGGTTCAGCTTGTCCTGCACTTCGGTGGTCAGCCCTTTCATCTTCGAAATGGCGTCGCCGGTCACGTCGGATACTTTTTCCCTCATCTCGTGCCCCGTTTTCGGGGTGTAAAGCAGGGCAAGCCCCGCCCCTACCAGTGCCCCGGCCGAAAAGCTCACCACCTCAGCCGTGGTGCTCGCGTGTCCGTGTCTTCTCATGACGTCCTCCTTCCAGCCTTGCTGGTTCTAGACTCTGCCGGCCTTGCGGTTGTACCAGTAGCTCCCAAGGGCGGCGCCTACGCTTGCCGCCAGACCACGCCAGGCAAGCTTTTTCCCTTCCCGCGGCGTGCCATGCTTTTGCGAGACCCGCTTGCCGCTCAGGAAGGATTTGAGGGCGGTTGCCGCAAGAGACCACCCCGATACCGGCGCTGCAACGGCGGCCGACCTTCCCGCGTTCAGCCTGCGCAGAAGCAGCCACAGGGCACCGGCTCCCGCTGCCCGGGCCGCGCCCCCCGTCACGGGAACTTCAATCGTTTTCTTCATCCCGACGCCGGCGGTGACCCTGTCGCGTACCCGCTTGTTGCCAAGCGCCATGAGCGCTGCGCTTGCGCCGAGCAGCGAGGCCTGCACCGAGGTCCGCTGCGCCAACCGCAACACACCTGCGATCCCTTTCCACGCCAAAAGTTTCGCCCGGCGTACACCGCGCGCCTTCAGTTGATGCGGCGAAAGGCGTTCCTCAAGGTCGTGCACGGTCCGGGTTATATCGCCTTCCGTGTGCCGGATCTGCTCGCGAATCTCGTCCGCCGATGCGTGCTGCTCGTGAACCTTAACGTTTTCGCCCATTTTACCGTCTCCTTCAAAGCCCCCATCGTCTGCGTGGGCTTTGCATCCATATCCTTCACATCCTTTCCGCCCTTGAGAACGAGCACCGCTCCTATCGCAAAGAGGCCCAGCGCCACCAATAGCGCCGCACCCCACGCCGGCATGATCGTAGCGAGCCCCAGCACGATAGCCGCCGTCAACACCAGGAGCCCCGTGTACAAAAGCACTCCCCCCACGGCGATGGCGGCCGCGTCCTTGGCGGCATGTACCACCTTCTCCTTCATCTCGGCCGCAAAAAGACCAAGTTCCTGCCGGAGCAGCTCACGTAACTCACCGCCGAGCTCCGACACCAGTTCACCAATGGTTTTCTCCTTTTTCTCCGGCATGACAGCCTCCTTTCCGCATGACGACCGGGCATCACTCCGAACCAACGTTACCGATAATTAATGTTAAGAAATTTAAACTTTTATTGCAAGGGGCGCTGCACCCTGCTGCCGGAGACGGGAATGCTCTAAAGCGGGGGTGCCGGGAGAGCCGGAAAACCGAGCATTGTCTCAGCCCGGAGCCGTATACATTTTGCTGGCATTTTTTTGTAATTTGAAAGACAATTAGAAAAACTCAATCGGGCGTTTGAGTATGGCTTTTATTGCAATGTAAGGAAGAAGGAGAGTGTCATGAGTACCAGACGAGAGTTCACATCATACACCCCGGGAGAACTGCGGGAACTATACAAGAGGGACCCCGCCCTGTTCGATGAACTGGCGGACGAAGCCGTGAAGAAGGCCTGCGTGGCCAGAACCCAGGAGAAATCACTGCAACTGCAACGCATGCAATGGTCGATCGGCATGCAGTTGCGTAAGGCAAGCAGCAACGTCGGGCGCATGCACATCATGGAGAACATCTTTTACAGCGAGGTCTACGGCGAGAACGGTCAGCTTGAAAAACTGGTGCAGACCTGCAACAGCCTGATGCGCACCCTGGGCAGGAAGGACCGCATCGAGAGGAAGGAAGAAGAAACGGTAAAACTGCGCAAGATTTGATGAAACGCAGCGTGTGACAAAAGCGGCCACGGGGTGTTATCTGAGCGCAAAAGGCAGTCTCAGATACCCTCCGCGGCCGCTTTATTTCAGGCCTTTTCCCCGCATGCGACGGCGAAGAACTCGTCGAGCGCCGTCACCCACCCATTTTTCACCTCTTCGGCAACGAAAGACGCCTCGAAACTGTTTCGCGCCAGTCGGTACGCCTCGCGCGCGCCGAGCTCCGGCAGGGCCGCGAAGGTCGCCGCGTAGTTGTCGTTCAGATAGCCTCCGAAATACGCGGGGTCGTCCGAGTTGACGGTGGCGGCGATGCCGGCCTGAAGTAGCCTACCCAGGTTGTGGTCGTGCATCTCGTGGAAGACGGCGAGCTTCACGTTGGAAAGCGGGCAGACCGTGAGCGGCACCCTCTCACGCGCCAGCCGGGCCACGAGGTCGGGGTCCTCCAAGCAGCGCACGCCGTGATCGATGCGCTCCGCCTTCAGGATGTCCAGGGCATCGCGGATGTAGTCCGCCGGCCCCTCTTCGCCGGCATGCGCGACGATGTGCAGCCCCAGTTCCCGGCAGCGTGCGAAAACCCGTGCGAACTTCACGGGCGGGTTGCCCCGCTCGCCGCTGTCCAGCCCGACACCTGTGAAGAGGTCGCGGTACGGCAGCGCTTCCTCCAGGGCGGCAAAGGCCTCCTCTTCGCTTAGATGGCGCAGAAAGCAGAGGATCAGCGAAGCGGAAACGCCGAGCTCTTCCCGTCCGCGACGCACCGCACGGTCCAGTCCGCCTATCACCGTCGCAAAGGGGATGCCGCGCGAGGTGTGCGTCTGCGGATCGAAGAAGATCTCGGCATGGAGCACGTTGTCGGCCTTGGCGCGGTTCAGGTAGCTCCAGGCCATGTCGAAGAAGTCCTGTTCGGTCTGCAGCACGCCGGCGCCCGCGTAGTAGATGTCGAGGAAGCTCTGCAGGTCGGTGAAGGCGTAGGCCGCACGCAGCTCCTCGATGGAGGGGTAATCGAGCTTGATGCCGTTTCTCTGTGCCATTTCGAAGATCAGTTCCGGCTCCAGCGAACCTTCTATGTGTATGTGCAGTTCCGCCTTGGGCATGCGGTTGAGTATGGAGGAAAGCTCCCTGCGCGGGATCGATTCAATGTTCATGGGGGTACTCCTGTTGCTTTGAATGGTGCTCCTCGGCAGAGGAAGCCGCGGATTGTGCCACAACGGCACAAAAGCCACAACACTTCCTTCCAAAGAGACGGCAAATGAGCATTTATTTCTGGAACCGTGAGGCTGGTTCCTTTATGATGGGGCGCTTGTGCCTGGTAAAGCCTGCGGCACAAAGTCACTCCCGAAAGGAGCCTCATCGATGTCCCCGCTGCTGCTTACCCTGCTTCCCATTCTCGTCATCCTCGTTCTTCTACTGGTATTGCGCAAGGCGGCCGACATAAGCGGCCTCGCGGGGTGGATCGTCATCTCGCTCGTCGCCTGGCTCGGCTTTGAGACCTCCGCCGAGGTGATCCTGCGCTCCACCGCGGCGGGACTCATCCGCTCCTTTTCGGTGTCGCTCATCGTCGCCACGTCGCTTCTGCAGATGGCGGTGATGGAGAAGACCGGCGCGCTCAAGCGCATCACCATCTTCATAAAGACCATCGCCAGCGAAAACCGGGCGGTGCAGATCATGATGATCAACATAGGCTTCGGCACGCTCATGGTGGCGGTCGGGGCGACTCCCGTCTCGATCCTGCCGCCGATCCTCCTCGCCATGGGGTACTCGAGCACGGTCGCGGTGGCGCTCCCCGCCATCGGCTACGATTCCCTCTGCACCTACGCCCTCCTGGGCGCTCCCATCGTCGTCTTCGTGGACATCGCGAACAGCTTCCTCGGCAAGGGGGAGATCACCCTGCATCAGGCGGGGATGGTGTTCTGCCTTTTCCTGCCGGTGGTATCCACCCTGATCGGGTTCTGCATGCTCTGGATGGTCGGGCGCTGGGAAGGGATCAAAAGCGGCTTTCTTCCCTGCCTCATAACGGGCGGCGTGATCGGCGTGGTCGCCTCCTTCACCAACCGCTACGACAACCTCGTGGTGCTCACCGGGGTGATTTGCGGCATCGCCGTGATCATCGCCATGGCGCTATACCTGATCGTCACCGGGCATCCGGTACTGGATCAGAGCCGGCTGACCAAGGACGAACTCGCCTTCTGCCGCGCCTTTCCGCTCTGGCGCGCCGTGATGCCGTGGCTTTTGCTGGTGCTCCTCATCCTCGCCCTGAACCTCCCGAAGGAGATGTTCGACCTCCTGTACCGCACCCTGAAGCTGCCGGTCGCAGGGCTTTCCGCCGACGGCAAACCGATCGACACCCGCGCCCTCTGGCAGGCCTACACCTGGATCCTCGCCAGCACGCTGCTGGCACTCCCCTTCCTGCGCCCCACCGGGCAGCAGCTGCGCGAGGCAGGCGCAGTATGGCTCAAGCGGGCGCCCCGCCCGGTGTTCGCCGCCGCCATCTTCTTCGCCATCGGCGAGGTGATGAACATGACCGGGTACGACATGGTAACGCACCAGTTCGCCTCGCCAAGCATGGTGCGCGTCTTAGCCGACGCATCGGCCCAGCTGTTCCAGGGGGCGTACGGGCAGGTGGTCGCTTTCATAGGGCTTTTCGGGGGCTTTATAACGGGGAGCGAGGCGTCCACCATCGCCATGTTCGCCAAGTACGCCATGTCGACGGCTCGCAACCTCAAGATGTCCACCGATGCGATGCTGATCATAACCGCAGGGCTCGCCTTCGGGGGAGGACTCGCCAGCGTTGTTTCACCGGCGAAGCTCCAGAACGCGGCCGCCGCCATCGACAGGATCGGGGAGGAGAGCCTCGTCATACGCATCGCCTTCATCTTCGCCATCGTCCTGACCCTGGTCACCTCGTGTTTCGTCGTGGCACTGCTCTGGTTCAGGGGCTAGGACCTTTTCTGCATCCTGCCGCGGATGGCGAAGGAGAGCCGGGCCAGACGGCGGTGCGGGTAGTTTTGGTCGATGACCGGGATACCCTCGACGCAGGTGACGAACCCTTCGGACTGTGCCTCTTCGAAGCAGTCGTGGGCGGCGTTTCTCAGGGTGTCGAAGAAAAAGATGGTGGATATCATGGCGTTGTAGCAGGAGATCCCCAGCACCTCATGCCCCTTCAAACCGCTCGCGAAGCCGCTGCAGGCGACCAGCGCGACGAATGGGGCGGTAACGAGCGCCGTGTAGAGGATTAAGGTGGCACGCGCCCTTATCGCCTCCTTCGTCAGTTGTACGCCTTCCCAGGGGTCCTCATCCTCATATCGATAGTAACCGTGTTCGCGCATGGCTCCCCCCACTCTCTCAGGAGACTGCTGATGCCGGGTTGCTCCAGAGCACAATTGTACCGGATTTCCCGACGTCGTCACAATATCGACACGGCAGCGGCTCCCCCAGTCATACCGTTTTTCCTGTGAGAAAGACGCCATGCCGCTCAAGATGGGAACGATTATGCCGAAACAGTTTACAAAAGCGTCATAAGCACCATGCGCCCTCCGCACCGGAGACTTTCTGTCAAGAGTGATAAGGAAAAGCTCTTGAGGAGGTGCGCCGTCCTCTGCTCACCGGCTGGCTAACTCCAGGCCGGGTGGAGAAACGAATTATGAAGAAAAGCATGCTCCGGCTGCTCCTGTTCTTCCTCACCATAATCCATCTAATCGTTCCGGCCGGTGCCACCTGCGCGTACGCCGCTGAGGTTAAGACACGTCAGAAGGTCCTGATCCTCAACTCCTACCATTCCGGATACCGGGGCTCCGACGACATCGCCAAAGGGTTCACGGAGACGCTGCTTAAATCCCTCCCCCAGACGGAAATAAAGACCGAGTATCTGGATTCGAAGAATTACAGCGGCAGCGCCTTCGACGCTAAAATCGTCGACCTGCTCAGGTTCAAGTATGCGCGGCGGCACTTCGACCTCATCCTTTCCACCGACGACTACGCCTTCGACGTCCTTGAAAAAGGGCGCGAAAGCACCTTCGGGGCCACCCCGGTCGTCTTTTGCGGGACCAATTCCTTCGATCCCTCCAGGCTCAAAGGGAAGCGCGGCATCATCGGCATCGACGAACGCCCGAGCTTCAAGGATACGCTTGACCTGATCTTCCGCCTGCACCCGAAAACGCAGGAGATCATCGCCATAAGCGACCAGTCGGTGACCGGGAGGCTGAACGAAGAAGAGTTCCGGCAGGCTGCCGCCAAAGTCACCACCAAGGCCCGGTACACCTACCTGGCGGGACTGCGCATGGACGAGCTCGTCGCCCGTGTGAAAAAAGTGAAGCCGGACAGCGTAATGGTCTACTTCGCGTCCTTTGTCGAGGACAGGAACGGGGAGCGCATCTCCAGCAACGACGCGTTGAGGATCGTTTCCGACGCGAGCCCGGTGCCGATTTACGGCGGTTGGGAATTCAGCCTAGGCAACGGCATCGTGGGCGGGCGCCTCATCAACCTGCGCGAACACGGCGCCGCGGCGGCGGTAATGGCAGTCAGCATCCTCAAGGGCACCGCGGTCGCGACCACGCCGAGCATCGCACCGAGCCCCAACAAGGACATGTTCGACTACAAGCAGATGCAGCGTTTCCGCATCCCGGAATCAAGGCTGCCCAAGGGGAGCATAGTGATCAACAAGCCCCCCAACCTGCTCTGGAGCCTCAGGGTTGAAATCCTCGCCACCATCTCGATCATCCTTCTCTTCGCACTGATCGACAACCTGTTCAAGCTCGTCCACAGCCGCAGAACCATCAAGAAACACCGGGACGCCCTTATCGAGCGGAACGCGGAGTTGGAAGAGGCCCTGTCGAAGATAAAGGTGCTCGAGGGAATCATCCCCGTCTGCATGTACTGCAAACAGGTGCAGAACGACGAGCAGAGCTGGCAGCAGATGGAATCCTACATCTCGCAGCACTCAGAGGCGCAGTTCAGCCACGGCATCTGCCCGGCATGCTTCGCGGAGAGGTTTGGGGACGGCCCAACCAAGAAGGCGTGATGCGCGGCTCGATGTCGGTTCTCCGCCGTCATTCCCACGCTGCAGCGTGCGTTTTACCTGATATCTGCTGCCCTATTCAGGGCTAATCCCATGGTTCCCCGAAATTTCCGGTTGAACCTTCGTAAAGGGGGGGAACGTAAGACCTCATGCAGCAATTTATGGGGAGCTATACTCAGCCTTCCAGAAATTCCCTGATGAACCTTCACAAGCGTGGAAAGGCGTAAAAAAAGGGGGGGACGAGTGATCTCGTCCCCCCTTTTTGCGTGTGCGGTGCGCGGGTCCTACAGCTTGAACTTCCCGACGATCATCTGCAGTTCGGCGGAGAGTTCGGAGAGTCTGGAGGCGGACTGGGCGGAGTCCTGGGCACCGCTGGCGGTCTCTTGGACCACGGCGGTCACCTGCTGGATGTTGTTGGTGATCTCGCCGGTGGTCGCTCCCTGCTCCTCGGCGGCAGTGGCGATCTGGTTCACCTGGGTGGTCACGTCGTTCACCTGCTCGAGGATGCTGGCAAGCGCCCCTTCCAGCTGCGCCGCCTCCTGAATCCCCTGGTCGGTCCCACGCACCCCTTCCTCCATGGAGGCAATGGCGGCTTTCGTCTCCTGCTGGATCGCCTTTATCATCGCGCCGATCTCCTTGGTCGCCCGCGTGGTGCGCTCGGCAAGAGCCCGAACCTCGTCGGCGACCACGGCGAAGCCGCGGCCCTGCTCGCCGGCGCGCGCAGCCTCTATGGCGGCGTTCAGCGCAAGGAGGTTGGTCTGGTCGGCGATATCCTCGATGGTCGCGACGATCGCCCCAATCTGCTCGCTCCTCTCGCCCAGCGACGATATCGCCTGGGCGTTGTCACGGGTCAATTCCCCGCGCTCGCGGATGCCGTTCACCGTGCTGGTGACCACCTTGAAGCCGTCATTTGTGGTGTCTGCGGCGCGCTGGGCGCTCTGGGCGGCGCGGTGGCAGTTGTCGGCTATATCGGCGGCGGTCGCGGCCATCTCCTCGCTCGCCGTCGCCACGGTGGCGGTCTGCCCGGCCACCGATTCGGCCCCTACCGAGATCGACATGGAGGTTGCCGTGAGCGCGTTGGATTCGGAGGCGAGCGCGCGGGAGGCGTCGGCGATCTGGCCGATGATCCCTCCCATGTGCTCGACGAAGGTGTTCAACTTTTCGGCGAGGAGCCCGATCTCGTCGTTACGGCTTCCCACGTCCACGCGCTTGGTCAGGTCCCCCTCACCTTCGGCCAGGTCGGAAACGCGGTGGCAGAGGATTCCCAGGGGGCTCAGGAGGCGGCGCAGCACGAAGAAGATCAGCGTGATGCCGCCGGCAAGGAAGATGGCGCCCAGCACGACCAGCGCAGTCACCTGCTTGTTGACCGGGGCGAAGGCCTCGGCCTTGACGGTGGTAACGCAGAGATACCAGTCCGCCGCGGGGATTTTGGCGTAGGTGGCGATCTTCTCCTCACCGTCCGTGGTGTATTCCAGCGTTCCACTTGGTGCCGCCGACAGCTTGGCGCTCAGGTCGCCAAGCCCGGTGGCGAGTTCCTGGAACTTCTTCTTGAGCACCAGGTCCTTTTTCGGGTGGATCAGGATCTTGCCGGTCTTGTCGATGACGAAGGCGTAACCGGAGCCCCCCACCTTCACGTTCAGCACCTGCTTGACCACGTCGTCGAGCATGATGTCGGAGCTGAGCACGCCGGTGAAGGCGCCCCCGGCAGTGATCGGGGCGATGAAGGAGATGATGGTCTTGCCGGTCTGTGCGTCGACGTACGGCTCGGTCTGCGACACCTTCATCTCGCTCTTGGCCTGCTCATACCACGGCCTCTTGCGATGGTCCCATCCGGCATCCGGGACCCAGCCGTCGGAGGAGACGAACGTGCCGTTCTCATAACCGGGGTAGACCGTAGAGAATCCGCCGGCCCCGGCCAGAAGCTGCACGAGCTTCATGATCTGGTCCCTGGACTGCCCCTGCTCTTTGGTGAGGTCCTTGGCGCCTGCGGCGATGATGGCCTCTTTGGACAGGAGCCACGCGTTGACGCTGGCAGCGTTGTCATTGGCAAGCGCCACCTGGGAACTGCTTATCATCCCCCCCATGATCTTGCGGGTGCTGCTGGTGGCGGCGATGATGAGCGCGATGAGCGCCACGGCAAACATTATGACGACAGTAACGTTTACCTTGCTTCTCAGGTTCATAAGGTACCTCTTCTATATGTGATGTGTATTCGGAACGGAAATGCTCCGAAGGTAAGCCCGGCGCAGGTCATATCGTTGTCTTCGGCGCATGATCCGGGCACTTAAGGGAATTCCCGCAGCGCCAACAAACATTGGACAAAAATAATGACTTTACGCCGTTGCGCCGTTAGTGATAGCCGGAAGAACTGCTTGCAAGCTGCCGGATTGACAGATAAGCTGCATCGATGATGACTACATCTGCCCGCTTCAGATTCATACTGGCCACCCTCTTGTGCCTTGTCGCCACATCGCTGACAGTGTGCCTGTCAGGTGCCGGCGCCGTCGATGGTGCAGCGGAGGGGGGAGAGGCACCGGCGCTCGTGGTGGTAGGCGGCGACCGCAGCTATCCCCCTTACGAGTTCCTGGACCGGGAGGACAAACCCAGCGGCTACAACGTGGAACTCACCCGCGCGGTGGCCCGGGTGATGGGGCTCAAGGTCGAGATACGCCTGGGTGCGTGGTCGGAGCGGCGCAAGGATCTGCTGAACG
Organism: Geomonas ferrireducens; assembly: GCF_004917065.1. Classification (NCBI taxonomy): domain Bacteria; kingdom Pseudomonadati; phylum Thermodesulfobacteriota; class Desulfuromonadia; order Geobacterales; family Geobacteraceae; genus Geomonas; species Geomonas ferrireducens. Next base: position 529,805 of record NZ_SSYA01000003.1, on the reverse strand, counting down.
GGGATGTCGACATCCTGGAAGGGATGTCCTTCTCGGACGAGCGAGCGCAGAGCATCGATTTCTCGCCGCCGCATACCATCGTGCACCACTCCATCTTCGCCCGCAAAGGGGGCAACCGTCACCTCACCCTCGCGGACCTGCGCGGCAAGGAAGTCCTCGTCCTGAACGACGGCATCATGCAGGAGTTCCTGGCGGCTAAGAAGGTGGGGGCGAAGATCGTTCCGGTCCCAACGCACGCCGACGTGCTGCGCGCGCTCGCCTCAGGAAAGCACGACTACGCAGTGATGGCGAAACTCCCCGGCCTCTACCTGATCCGGGAGCTCGGGCTCGCGAACCTTGAGGCGGTGGGTGACCCGGTATCGGCCCAGCAGTACTGCTTCGCGGTGAAGAAAGGAAATGCGGCGCTTTTGGCCCGTTTCAACGAGGGGCTCGCCATCCTGAAGAAGACCGGCGAGTACCAGAGGATCTACAACAAGTGGCTCGGCGTACTGGAACCGCCAGGGCTCACCTGGAGCGAGGTGTTCAAGTACGGCGCCATCGTGGTGCTGCCGCTCATCCTGCTCGTGGGGGGGACGGTGCTCTGGTCGCGCACGCTGCAGCGCGAGGTGGCGGCGCGCACCGCTGAGCTCACCCGCGAGGTAGAGGAGCGGCGCCACGCCGAGGAGGAGCTCAGAAACCGCCAGCAGCAACTGGTGCAGGCGGACAAGATGGCGGCGCTGGGGATCCTCGTCTCGGGGGTCGCCCACGAGATCAACAACCCGAACGGCCTGATCCTTTTGAACCTCCCGGTGATGATGGAGGCGTTTAGGGACGCGGAGCCGATCCTCGAAGAGCATTTCGAACGGCACGGCGACTTCGAGTTCGGCGGGCTCCCTTACTCCCGCATGCGCGAGGTGCTCCCTAAGCTCATGGGGCAGATGCAGGACGGGTCGCGCCGGGTGAAGCTCATCGTCGAGGACCTGAAGGACTTCGCGAGACAGCAGGAGCCGGGCAAGAGTGCCGAGCTTGACCTGAACGAGACGGTACAGGCGGCGCTGCGCCTATTGGCGAACCTGATCGAGAAGAGCACCGACAACTTCACCGTGTCGCTCGGCGAAGGTATCCCGAAACTGCAGGGAAGCGCCCAGCGCATCGAGCAGGTGGTGGTGAACCTCCTGGTGAACGCCTGCCAGGCGCTCCCCGCCCCGGAGCGGGGCATCGAGCTCGCCACATGGTTCGACGGCGCGGAAAACAGCGTCATTCTCGAGGTGCGCGACCAGGGAACCGGAATCGCGCCGGAACATCTGCAGCACCTGACCGATCCGTTCTTCACCACGAAGCGCGAGAGCGGCGGGACCGGCCTAGGACTTTCCGTTTCGAGCGGCATCGCGAAGGAGCACGGCGGCGGGCTCACCTTCACCTCCGAGCAGGGCGCCGGGACCACGGCACGGCTCACCCTTCCCGTACCTCAGCCAAAGGAGCAGCAGTCATGAGTGCGACCCTCTACCCGTCCTTCGGCATCCTCCTAGTGGACGACGAGCCGGATTGGCTCTACTCGATGAGCATCACGCTGGAGCGCGCCGGGCTGAACAACATCCTCACCTGCCAGGACAGCCGCGAGGCGCTCTCGATGATGGCGCGGCACGAGATCGGCCTCGTGCTCCTCGATCTCACCATGCCTCACCTCTCGGGAGAGGAGCTTCTGGAGCGGATCGCCGAGGAGCACCCCGAGGTGACGGTGATCATCGTAAGCGGTCTGAACCAGCTGGAGACCGCGGTGCAGTGCATGAGAAGCGGCGCCTTCGACTACTACGTGAAGACTTCGGAGGAGGGGCGCATCGTCAAGGGGGTCAAGCGGGCGGTGCGCGAGAAGGAGCTGCAGCTCGAGAACCGGGAGCTCAGAAACCGCTTCCTGTACGACCGGCTGGAGCACCCGGAGGCCTTTCGCGACATCGTGACCGGCGACAAGGGGATGCGCTCCATCTTCCAGTACATCGAGGCGGTGGCGGTGAGTTCGCAGCCGATCCTGGTGACCGGGGAGAGCGGTGTCGGCAAGGAACTCGTCGTGGCGGCGCTGCACCGTCTTTCCGGGCGAAAGGGTCAGTTCGTCGCTGTGAACGTGGCGGGACTCGACGACGCCATGGTCTCGGACACCCTCTTCGGGCACGTGAAGGGGGCGTACACCGGTGCTGCCGAGGCGAGAAGCGGCATGATCGAGCAGGCCGCGGACGGGACCCTGTTCCTCGACGAGATCGGCGACCTGAGCCTTGGCTCCCAGGTGAAGCTCCTGAGACTTTTGCAGGAGGGGGAATATTACCCAATCGGGAGCGACCGGCCGAGGCGCATGAGGGCGCGCGTGGTGGTGGCAACACACCAGGACCTGGCGGCGCGCCAGGCGGCGGGCGCCTTCAGAAAGGACCTCTACTACCGGTTGCGTGCGCACCACCTGCATGTCCCGCCGCTGCGCAAGAGAAAGGAAGACATCCCGCTGCTTTTGGATCACTTCCTCGAGCTTGCCTGCGCCGAGTTCGCCAAGAAAAAGCCGACCCTCCCGAAGGAGCTCGCCGTGCTGCTCTCCACCTACGACTTTCCGGGAAACGTGCGCGAGTTGAAGGCGATGGTGTACGACGCGGTCAGCCTGCACCAGGGGGGTGTTCTCTCCATGGAGGCGTTCATCCGGGCCATCGGGGAGCGGCCGGCGCATCCAGCCGAGGAGTTGCACGCCGAGCCCGCCGAGAACCCGTTCTTCAACGTGGAGCGTCTCCCAGGTTTCACCGAGGCGATCGATCTCTTGGTCGCCGAGGCGGTGCGCAGGGCCGAAGGGAACCAGTCCATCGCGGCCAGGCTTCTCGGGGTGTCGCAGCCGACGCTCAGCAAGAGGCTAAAGCAGCGCAGAGAGTTTTAGGTTCTTCCAGAGAATCGTGAACTCGGTTAAGTGTGTCCACGGAGCACTGCACGAGACCTCGCGCTCCCCCCTTTGCGAAGGGGGGACGGGGGGGATTTGCTTTCGCTTTCCGGTTTCCGTCGGATGAACATGATTCCAGGAGTTGCGTTCCTCTTGAACAGCCTGGCACAGCTGTTCGGTTTCTGTCATTTTCTTGAGAAGCGTCGCGATCGCTGCGTCAGCAGGTGCGGGCATGGTCTGACCAAGGCAAATCCCCCCTGTCCCCCCTTCGCAAAGGGGGGGACGCTTGGGGTCGTGCAACGATTCATGGACAGATTGAATCCGCTTCCAGGATTCCCAGAAAGAGAAAATTATGCGGAGGAACCGATGACAAAATATTTAAAGAGGGGTGTCCGGCTTTTCCGGCGACAGTGGACTATGTCCCTGGTGGCGGCCTTTGCCGTATTTTTACTCGCACCGTCGCTCGTGGGATGCGCAACGGCTCCGGCGCTGGAAACCGGCGCCCGCTCCTACCCGACCATCGTGATGTTCGTCGGCAGCGGCTGAAGCTACTGCGAAGAGGTGGAAAGTTATTTCACCACAAAACAAATCCCCTTCACGGTGCGCGACATCCGCAAGGACCCCGACGCACGCAAGGAGTGGCGCGAGCGATACGGCGGCGAGATCGTGCCGACCATCGTCTTCGACGGCGGCAAACGAATCGTCGACGGCTGCGACATCCCCGCAATCGAGCGCACCCTGCGCGAGTTGGCACCCGCCGCGCCCCCATCCCGTTGAGACGGGCTTACCGCTGTCCCGAATGCACCCACCTGTTATGAAAGACTCTGCCAAGCGTCACCTCATCCACCCTTCCCCCCGGAGGGGGGAGGCTGGGAGGGGGGAAGGCATGAGCCGCTTCGCTCCCCTCCCTGTCCCTCCCCCTCCGGGGGCGGGAACGCGGACCTCCGTAGCGGAAGATCCTGTCTTCCACAAAAAGGGGTATGCCCGCGGGCATACTATGCCTTTCGTCATACCGGACGCTAAGCCGCTGTAGTTTCGCACCTTTCCACGCCACTACCGCCGCCCCTATTCCCGCGGGCATACCCCTCCGTCTGGGCACGCCACTCATCTGCGCCACTTAACCACCTATAACTACAGCACTTCTTCAAACAAAATCCCCTTGGCATCCCCGATGCTATGTCAAGGTCATGGACGCGTGGACGTCCGACCATCTCAGAGGGGAGAATCATCATGTTCTGGCTGGAATTCGCAGTGGTACTGGCAGCAATCTTCGTAGGGGCCCGGCTGGGCGGTATCGGCCTGGGCGTTCTCGGCGGCCTCGGACTCGCCGTCCTCACCTTCGTGTTTCACCTGCAGCCTACCGCACCGCCCATCGACGTCATGCTGATGATCGCCGCGGTGGTCACCGCCGCCGGCGTCCTGCAGGCGGCCGGGGGGCTCGACTACCTGGTAGCACTCGCCGAACGCATCCTCAGGAACAACCCGGACCGCATCACCTTCCTGGGTCCGATGGTGACCTACTTCTTCACCCTCTTCGCCGGTACCGGCCACGTCGCCTACTCGGTGCTGCCGGTAATCGCCGAGGTGGCGCGCGAGACTGGGGTCCGCCCGGAACGCCCGATGTCCATCTCGGTCATCGCATCGCAGCAGGCCATCACCGCAAGCCCGATCGCAGCGGCGACCGTCGCCCTCCTTGGTCTTCTCGGCGGTTCCGCCGCCAAGTTCGGCTTCAACGTCGAACTGATCGACATCCTGAAGGTCTGTATCCCCTCCACACTCATCGGCGTCATCATCGCCGCTTTCATCTCCAACAAGCTGGGTAAGGAACTGGACCAGGATCCGGAATACCAGAAGCGCCTGCAGGAGGGGACCGTTCCCCCGCCGCGCACCGCCCACACCGATACCGCCAAGGTGAACGAGGCGATCAGGAACACCCCGGCAACCGCCAAGATCGCGGTCGCCCTCTTCCTGCTCGGCACCATCCTCGTGGTCCTTTTCGGCTCCTTCCCGCAGATGCGCCCCGAGTGGAGCGTCGGTAGCGACACCCGCATCAGCCATATCGTGGTGAAAAGCGAGTCCGAGGCGAAAGAGGTGCTCGCTCAGCTTAAATCCGGCGGGAGCTTCTCCGATGTCGCCAAGCAGTGCTCCATCGACGCCACCGCGACCACCGGCGGCGACCTCGGCTGGCAGGCGAAAGGGAAAATGATCCCCGAATTCGAGAAAGCGTGCGCAAAACTGAAGAAACCGGGCGACCTGACCGAAGTGATAAAGACGCCCTTTGGCTACCATATCGTCAAGTTCGACGACAAGCGCCCCGCCCAGAACAAGGAGAAGATGGGGATGCCGCATGTGATCGAGATCGTTATGCTCTCCATCGCCGCACTCATGCTCCTTCTCTGCAAGGTGAAGATCCACAAGGTCGCCGAAGGGAGCGTCTTCATCGCCGGGGTGCAGGCGGTCATCGCCATCTTCGGTATCGCCTGGATGGGTGACACCTTCTTCCAGGGAAACATGGACTTCCTGAGCGGCTCCATCAAGGACATGGTCACCACCGCGCCGTGGCTCTTCGCCTTCGCCCTCTTCGTCCTCTCCATCCTGCTCTACAGCCAGGCGGCGACGGTGCGGGCCCTCATGCCGCTCGGTATAAGCCTCGGCATCCCGGCGCCGTTTCTCATCGCCATGTTCCCTGCGGTGAACGGCTACTTCTTCATCCCGAATTACCCGACCGTGGTCGCCGCGATCAACTTCGACCGCACCGGCACAACGGGCATCGGACGCTACGTCTTGAACCACAGCTTCATGATCCCGGGGCTCGTCGCCACCTTCTCATCGATAGGGATCGGGTTCGTACTGGCGAAGCTTATGTTCTAGCCTGGTCCCCCCTCCCCTTGCGGAGGGGGAGAAATTCACTCACTTCTTGCAAAGGAGTTAAGAGCAATGAAAGCAACAGCCGCAGAGCTTAAAAGACTGAGCACCCAGATTACCGAGAACCGTTCCTGGCTCATGGAGCAGTTCCCCCCTTACTTCTTCATCGCCATGAAGGACGAGCCGGAGGCGATGGCCCTTCTCGAACGGGAGATGGGAAGCCTCACCCAAAACCGCCGTCTCGTGCTCACCGACCGGGAGAAATGCCTGATCCAGGCGCTCCCCAACGTACCGGGCTCCCTGTACGACACGCTGCGCCGCATTCCCGAGCGCGAGATCTCGTACGCGATGATCGGCCACTCGGAGAACCCGCTCCCCGGAAGCGACCGCACCCTCGAGATCCAGCGCTTCGAGTTCGACAGGAAAAGCAACAAGGAGATCCTTGAGGGGGGCGGAACCGAGGTTCCTTCCGCGATCCGGTCCAAAGTGGCCCAGGCGCTGCGCAAGAGCTACCCTGACTTCGCCATGGCCGACCTGGACCGCCTCCTGCGCATCATCTGGCTCAATAACGAGAACTACGTCCGCATGGCCTGGCCCGAGCGCCTGGCCCAGGTGCTGAACCTCTATCAGAAAGGGAACCAGGCCGGCGGGCTCTACCTGGACGTCGAGGAGATGGAGGGGGGCAAGGAATCGCGCATCCACTTCGCCGTCGCCAACCCGCCGCAGCACGACTTCCTGCTCCAGGTGATGGAGGTGTTCAACCGCCTCGACCTCGGCGTGAACCGCGCCTACTGCCTCACCATCTCCAACGGCGTACACCCGGTCTTCCTCGGGACCTTCTACGTGCGCCGCCGCGACGGTGAGATCCTCTCCCGCGGCAGCGAGCTCTTCAGCCTGTTGAGGGACGAGCTCTGCAACACCCAGATCCTCGCCACCAATTCCCACGCCTACCGCGACTTCGTCACCAAGGGGACCTTCAGCGGCCGGCAGGGTTCCCTCGTGAACGCCTTCATCGCCTTCTGCCACACGAACCTCGCCCACAACCAGCCGGACCGCTTCGGCCTGGACGACGTGAAGAGCGCCTTCTTCTCGCACCCCGAGATCGCGCTGCAGTTGACCGAGCTCTTCTCGGTGCGTTTCGCCCCCGCGGCCGCCGACCGTGAGCTGATATATCCGAGCGCCCTCGCCGAGACCGAGCGGGTCGTTGAGGACTACAACACGGGCCACCGCTACCTTGACGAGGTGCGCCGCGCCATCTTCCGCTGCTGCCTCATCTTCATAAAGCACACCCTGAAAACGAACTTCTACGTGGCGGAAAAACAGGCGCTCGCCTTCAGGCTCGACCCGGCTTACCTGACCGAACTCGGCCGGGAGTTCACCTCGGATCTTCCCACCGCCCTCCCCTTCCGGGTCACCTTCTTCTTCAGCCGCTTCGGTTTCGGCTACCACATAGGTTTCTCCGACATCGCCCGCGGCGGCTGGCGCACGGTGATCGCGAGGAACGGCGACGATTTCATCACCAACGCGAACACCATCTTCCGTGAGAACTTCGTCCTCGCCCACACGCAGCACCTGAAGAACAAGGACATCTACGAGGGGGGATCCAAACTCGTGCTGATCCTCGAAGCGGGGGACCTGCAGAGAAGCGGTGAGCGCGACCTGGAGACGCTTAGACTTTACAAGCTGCAGTACGGCGTGGCGAACGCCTTCCTCGACATCTTCGTGACCCAAAATGGCGTGGCGAAGCTCCCTGCGGTGGTGGACTACTACCGCGAGGACGAGCCGATCGAATTAGGCCCGGACGAGAACATGCACGACTCCATGATCGAGAGCATCGCGCGCATCTCCAAAAATCGCGGCTACCTCTTGGGCATCGGCATCATGTCCAGCAAGACGGTCGGCATCAACCACAAGGAGTTCGGCGTCACCTCTACCGGCGTGGTCCGCTTCGCTGAGATCACCATGGCCGACCTCGGCATCGACATGGTGAACCACCCCTTCAGCGTGAAGTTCACCGGCGGCCCCAACGGTGACGTGGCAGGTAACGCCATGCGCATCATGCTGGACCGCTACCCCCGGATGCAGATCCGCCTCATCCTGGACGGGACCGCGGCACTCTTCGATCCGAAGGGGGCGCGCCACGAAGAGCTCTCCCGCATCCTCCTGAAGGAAGACCTGGACGCCTTCAACCCGAAGGCGCTGCACGAGGGGGGCTTCATGCTCTTCAGAAGCGGCAGCCGCACCGAGGGCCTTAAGACCCTGTACCGCAAGGCGACCATGAAAGCGGACGGACTTTCCGAGGAGTGGATCTCCATCGACGAGTTCTCCCGCCTCTTCGGGGAGCTTCCCTTCACTACCGAGGCCGACCTCTTCATCCCGGGAGGGGGGCGTCCCGAAACCATCGACGCCAACAACTGGGAACGCTTCTTCCTCTCCGACGGCACCCCTTCGGCACGCGCCATCGTGGAGGGGGCCAACTCCTTCATCACGCCCGAGGCGCGCATGCAGTTGCAGAAGAAGGGGGTCATCATCATGCGCGACGCCTCGGCCAACAAGTGCGGCGTCATCTCCTCCTCCTACGAGATCATCGCGAACCTGCTCATGAGCGATGCCGAGTTCCTCGCCGACAAGGAAGAGTACGTGTCTGGGGTGATCGCCATCCTTGAGAAGCGGGCGGCGGACGAGGCGCGCCTCATCCTGAAGCGCCACCGCGACAACCCGGTCCTGCCGTGCACCGAGATCTCCGACGCCATCAGCACCGAGATCAACGGCCACTACGCGCGCCTGTTCCGCTTCTTCCAGGGGCGCCCGGAACTCCTCGGCCAGCCGCCGTTTCGCCGTGCGGTGCTCGCCCACCTGCCGGTGCTCATCGCCGACAACGCGCGCTACCGCCGCAGGATCGCCACGCTGCCGCAGAAGTACCTCTGCGCCATCCTCGCCGCCGAGCTCGGCTCCTCGATGGTTTACCGCGGCGACCAGGAGAGCGACTTCGAAGACATCCTGAGGCTGCACATCTCGAGAAACTTCCCCGCATAACCGACGTCACCTCCCCCTCCCTTCCCCGGGAGGGGGAGACCAACGGACGCAGCACCAGTGAACCCGCCGGCAACGGCGGGTTCGCCCGTTTGTGCAACCGTTTTTTGCTGTTATCATTAAGTCGCCCGAGGCTGCTCGACGGCGCTTCATAACTCAACGTTTCCGCCAAAATGCCGATGAGCGGTGCATCACCCTGTCCCGCCGGAGGAAGTTGTGCCGAAGACGAGTTACTCCCCGCCCCAGCAAGATCGCACCGACAACCGGTCGGTCGCACTACGCTACAGCATCGTACTGTTCGCCATCTTCCTGTGCGTGTTCACACTCATCGTCTGGTTTACCGAGGGAAATAACGAAAGGGCCAAGGAAAGCGACCTCACCTCCCGCACCAGGACCTTCAGCGGATCGCTTCAGATCACCCTCGAGGGGAACAAGAGCTACCTCGAGATGCTCGCCTACGAGCGGAGCTCTGGGAAGCTCAATGCCGGGCTGTTCCAGGAGAGGGTCAGCCAGTACGTGCAGGCCCATCCCGAGCTGATCAACGTCACCTGGGTCGACGCCGACTTCACCATCACCGACGTAGCACCGCTTGCCCCCAACCGTCAGATCGTCGGCCTGCAGCTAAACCTCCCGGAGCCCAAACGGGCCTCCCACTTGGCCCGCGAGCAGCGCAAGGCGGTTTATACCCGTCCTTTCGAGGCGATCCAGGGAAGACCATCCTTTGAGATCTGGGTCCCGGTCTACCGGGACGGTACTTTCCTTGGACTCTTCGGAGGGGTGTACTCCTGCGACCGGCTGCTGCAGCAGTTGATCTCGCAGACCCGCCCCCGCCTCTACCACTTAAGCCTCTCCGACATCAACGGTCGCATCCTCGCCACCTCTCCGCAGCGAGACACCACGGACCATCACGCCATCAAGGAGGTGGCGATTACCGACGAAACGAGCGGCGTCATGCTCCGGGTGCAGCGCTACACCAGCCGAGTCGACTGGCGTTTGAGCCTCCTCAAAGCCCTTTCCCTGGTCCTCGTGTCCGGTATGGGATACGCCCTTTGGCAACTAAAGCAGGAGATCGACGAGCGTAGAAGGGCCGAGGAAGAGGTGAAGCAGAACGCTGTGCAACTCGAGGAAGAGATCACAGAGCGGCAGGCGGCCCAGGAAAGCCTGCAGGAACAGGCCGCACAGCTCGAGGAGGAGATCTCGGAGCGCTGGCTGGCAGAGGAGGCTCTCAGGGAAAGCGAGGAACGGCTGCGGCTTCTGCTCGACTCGACCGGCGAGGCGATCTACGGCATCGACCTCGAGGGGAGGTGCACCTTCTGCAACCGCGCCTGCGTCAGGATGCTCGGCTACCAGGGCGCCGAGGAGCTCCTCGGCAAGGACATGCATGATGTGATGCACCACAGCTACCCCGACGGCCGCAAGATGCCGGAAGCGGAGTGCAGGGCGCACAAGGCCATGATGCAGGGCAAGGTCGGTCACGTCGAGGAGGAGGTCTTCTGGCGCTCAGACGGCAGCAGCTTCCCGGTGGAGTACTGGTGCTATCCGCAGGTTAAGGAGGGGAAGGTGGTGGGAGCCGTGGTCGCCTTCATCAATACGACCGAGCGCAAGCACCTGGAGGAACAGTTCCGCCAGTCCCAGAAGATGGAGTCGATCGGTCGTCTGGCGGGGGGAGTGGCGCACGACTTCAACAACATGCTTAGCGTCATCTCCGGCGCCGCGGAACTTTCGAAAAGAAAGCTCGAGGACGGCGAGCCCGTGGGGCAGTACCTGGAGCTCATCATAAACGCCGCGCGCCGCTCGAGCGACATCACCCGACAGCTCCTCGCCTTCTCGCGCAAGGAGGTGATCTCGCCCAAGCCGGTGAATCTCAACCGTCAGATCGAAGAGGCGAACCGGATCCTGCTGCGGCTGATCGGCGAAGACGTGCAGCTCACCTTCCACCCGGTGCAGGAGCTCTGGTGCGTGCTTATCGACCCCTCACAGGTGGACCAGATCCTGATCAACCTCGCGGTGAACGCCCGTGACGCCATGCCGGAAGGGGGAAGCCTCACCATCGAGACGGCAAACATCCAGATCACCAGCCAGTACGCCTACCTGCACCCGGACGCGCGCGCCGGCGAGTATGTGCGCCTCACCGTGAGTGATACCGGCTGCGGCATGGACAAGGCGACCGCGGCGCACATCTTCGAGCCCTTCTTCACCACGAAAGGGGCGGGCAAAGGGACCGGCCTCGGGCTGTCCACCGTGTACGGCATCGTGAGCCAGAACGGCGGTTTCATCAACGTCTACAGCGAGCCGGGTCAGGGGGCGGTGTTCCGGATCTACCTGCCGCGCCTGCCGGAACAGGGGGAAAGCGCCGAGGGGGGCACGGCCGATGAGCAGCAGCTGCAGGGTACGATCCTCCTCGTGGAGGACGAGGAGATGCTTTTGTGGCTCACCACGAGGCTGCTGGAGGAGATGGGGCTCAAGGTGATCCAGGCGCAGGCCCCCTTGCAGGCGGTGGAGATCTGCCGCGACAGGCTCAGCGAAATCGACATGATATTGACCGACGTGGTGATGCCGGATATGAACGGCCGGGAGATGGTGGCACGCATCAAGGAGTTCGCGCCCGAGGTCCGCGTGCTGTACATGTCCGGCCACACCGCGGACACCGTGGTGCAGCGGGGAGTGATGGAGTCGGGGATGCACTACATCCAGAAGCCCCTTGAGATGGAAAAGCTCCGGGAGAAGATCAGGCAGGTGCTGGCGTAGTTTGCCGCGGTGCTGCACAACCCGCAGGAGACAGGTACCCGATGAAGATCGAAAAGTACCAAAACGGAGAGCGGGTCACTATTTCGCCTGGAGAGCTGTACGTAACCGGCGGCCCCTGCGTCATCTCCACGCTTCTGGGCTCCTGCATCGCGGCGTGCCTCTACGACCCGGTACGGCGCATCATCGGCATGAACCACTTCATGCTGAGCAACCCGCGCTATTCAAAGGAGCTCCCCCTCAACATCACCGACGCGGGCCGCTACGGGATCCACGCCATGGATCTCTTGATCAACGCCATGATGGCCCAAGGGACGGACCGGCGCCACGTGAGGGCCAAGATTTTCGGCGGGGCCACCATCATCAACCCGGAAAGCTCCAAGGACAACTTCTTCTGTGTCGGGCAGGTGAACTGCCGCTTCATCCTGCAGTACATGGAGAAGGAGAGGATTCCCGTTGAGGCCATGGACATCGGCGGGGACTTCGGCCGGGTGATCCACTTCTCCAACGGGGACTTCGCGGTGCACCGCAGGAAAGTGGACTCAAGGCGCAGCGACAAGCTCGCCCAACGCGACCGCTACTGCTGGCAAAAGGCGATCGAGCAGCAGCAAGAGGCACTCACCGAGATCGAACTCTGGTAGAGGGAAGGAACGCGATGAAGATGTACAGGTTGAAGCAGGAACAGCTGCTGCCGATGCCCATCGAAAGGGCATGGGAGTTCTTCGTCCACCCGGCGAACCTGCCGCTCATAACGCCGCCGGACCTGGGCTTCAGGATCACCGGTGAGTTGCCGGACAAGATGCACGCGGGGATGATCGTCACCTACACGGTCACCCCCTTTTTGGGCCTCGCCGTCAACTGGGTCACCGAGATCACCCACATGCACGAGCCCCACTTCTTCGTGGACGAGCAGCGCTTCGGCCCGTACCGGCTCTGGCACCACCAGCACATCTTCGAAAAGACGCCGCAGGGGACCCTGATGACCGACATCGTGCACTACGTGCTCCCCTTCGGGCCCCTGGGACGGCTCGCCGCGCCGCTTGTGACGCACCGGGTCCGGCAGATCTTCAATTATCGCCATACGGCGCTCGCCAAGGAGCTCGGTTTCCCCCCCGGTTCCGCTTCGCAGGCGGAAGGAGCCTGAACTCTTTCCGCCACCCCACTCTGCACCGTCACACCCCTGCTACCCGCTTCCTTCGGCGCATCCGGTGCACTGCACATTTTTTAGGCAAACAGGTAAAAAACTGCGATCTACGGCAGGATATCCGGGCGATCCAGAAACTTATCCACAGTTTTTTCCACCAAACTGTGCATTGCCAAGCCGCGTCCACCTTGATTCCGGCGCGATCGCGGGAAACTTATTCACTTTTCTAGCCTTTTTCGCACCAGCGACACAATATTGACAACAATTAATTTGCACACGCCAATACTGCATCCCGCAAGAGGCTGCAGATTGCGGCCAATACGCCGTCATCCTCACCCCTACAAGGCCGCTCCCCGCTTGAGTTCGATGTTGCGCAAGAGGCTGTCGTAGTGACGGGTCAGGCGCTCCACCCCTTCGTCCTCCAGCTCCTGGGCCAGGTGGTGCAGGTTCGCCCCCAGGGTGCAGAGGTTCTCCAGGAGGACGAGGGCCTCCTGCACACCGTCATCGAGACGGCAGACGGAGGTGCCGTGCTCCCGGAAGGCGGCCAGCATCCCCGGCGCCATGAGCTGCACCGTGTCCGCACCGATGAGCGCCTCGGGATAAGTGAGGTCGAGGTCGCCGGCGCCGGAGCTCGCCCACACGAGCCTCTGCGCCCGCCCGCCACGCGCCGCGAGGACGCGATAACGATCGTTGCCGTGGATCTCCCGGTTCACGCAGCGCAGGGCCTTCGCGAAGGCGATGGCGGCCTTCCCCTTCAGCACCTCCGCAAGGGACCTCTCCGCGTTCTCCCCCCGGGCCATGCTTGAAAGGAGCGGTTCGAGCAGGCGGTCGATCTGCATGAGCGGCAGCTCCACCACCGAGGTGACGCACTCAAGCGGCAGCCCCCGGGCAGCCCGCTGCGCCAGGGCGTCCAGGTAGGCGTCGGCAACGGCGCGGTATCGGGGCACGCTGAAGACCAGGGTGACGCAGACGCTTATCCCCTCGCGCACCAGTTGGCGCAGGGCGGCGACCCCTTCAAGGGTGCCGGGGATCCTGATGTAGAGGTTGGGGCAGTCGGCGGTATCCCAAAGACGCCGTGCCTCGGCAACCGTTGCGCCGGCGTCTCTGGCAAGACGGGGGGAGACCTCGAGGGTCGCAAACCCCTCTTCCCCTTTGGAGAGCTCGTAGACCGGGCGCAGCAGTTCGGCGGCAAGACGGGCATCCTCGGTGAGGAGAGCCGCGCAGATATGGGTGGCGCCGAGCCCGCGCCGGGAAAGGAGCGCAATCGAGGCGTCGTAATCACTCCCGGCGGCTACCAGCCGCTCCAGAGTCGCAACGGTGGAGGCAAGCCCGCTCACGCCGTCCTTTTGTACCAGCGCAGCCAGCTCGCCGGAGAGGAGCATGCTACGGCCGATGCCGTCAAGCCACACGCTCTGGCCGCAGCAGCGCAGCCTCGTGATCGGCGTATCTCTCATGATCGCTCCTTCCCGGCAGGGAGCATGAGGCGCCTTCAGCACCCTCTGGTCACTCCCCCCTTCCGATCAGCTGCAGGGCAAGCCTGCAGACGTTGTCCACGGTGAAGCCGTATTCGGTGAGCACCACCTCGCCCGGGGCGGAGGCTCCGAACCCCTCCACCCCCAGCACCGCGCCGGCGCTCCCCACGTACCTGTGCCATCCAAACGGGCTTCCCGCCTCGACGGCGAGCCTTGCCGGGACCTCCGGTGGGAGCACCGACTCACGGTACTCCCGGGGCTGCTCGTCGAAGAGCGCCCAGCACGGCATCGACACGGCGCGCGTCGCGATCCCCTGTTCCTGGAGCCGGTCACGCGCCCGCAGCGCGAGGGAGACCTCGGAGCCGGTGGCGATGAGGATGAGCCGCGGCGTGCCGCCGTCACCTTCGGCCAGGACGTAGCCTCCGCGCAGCACGCCTTCGGCCGCGGCGCAGGCCGCCCGGTCCAGGGTGGGAACCGCCTGGCGCGACAGGACGAGCGCCACCGGCCGATTCCTCGTCTCGAGCGCGGCCCGCCAGGCAAATGCGGTCTCGTTGGCGTCGCAGGGGCGCAGCACCAAAAGGCGCGGGATGCCCCTGAGCGACGCGACATGCTCCACCGGCTGATGGGTCGGACCGTCCTCGCCCACCGCGATCGAGTCGTGGGTGAAGACGTGGATCACCTTTAGATCCGACAGGGCGGCCAGGCGCAGCGAGGGGCGCAGGTAGTCCGAGAAGGTGAGGAAGGTGGCGCCGAAGGGGATGACCCCTCCGTGGGCGGCAAGGCCGTTCATGACCGCGGCCATGCCGTGTTCGCGCACGCCGAAGTGGACGTTGGCGCCCTCCCTGCCCCACACGCCCCCGACGGCACCCTGCCGGTCTTCAGGCTGCCACGCCTCGCTCTGAAAGTCCCCCTTGCCGGCAAGCGCGGTCACCGTGGAGGGATTGAGGTCGGCGGACCCGCCGAAAAGCTGCGGCAGGCGGGAAGCGAGTGCGTTCAGCACCTTGCCGGACGCGGCGCGGGTCGCCATCCCCTTCGCGTCCGCGGCAAAGTGCGGGAGCACCTCCTCCCACCCGGCGGGGAGTTCCCCGGATATGGCAAGGGCAAGTTCCGCCGCCTCTGCCGGGTACTGCGCCGCGTAACCTTCGCGCAGCTCCTCCCACGCGCCCTGCCGTGCTCCCCCCTGCTCTACGGCCTCCCTGAAGCGCGCAAGCGCCGGTTCAGGGACGAGGAAGGGGGGCTCGGCGGGCCAGGAAAGCCGCCTTTTGGCGGCCAGCACCTCTTCGCCCCCGAGCGGCGCGCCATGGGCCTCGAAGCTCCCCTCTTTTGCAGGAGAGCCGAAACCGATCCGGGTGCGCACCATGATGAGCGACGGGCGCTCTTCTTCCGCCCGCGCCGCCTCGAGCGCCTCTCCGAGTGCCGCCAGATCGTTGCCGTCCTCGACCTCCAGGACCTGCCATCCGAAGGAGCGGAACCTCCCGGCACGGTCCTCGGAAAAGCTGAGCGAGGTGGAGGCGGCGAGCGTGATGCGGTTGTCGTCGTAAAGGCAGATCAGTTTCCCGAGGCGCAGGTGCCCGGCAAGCGACGCCGCCTCCGAGACCACCCCCTCCATCAGGTCGCCGTCACCTGCGATGACGTAGGTGTGATGGTCCACCAGGCGGAAACCGGGACGGTTGAAACGCGCCGCCAGGTGCGCCTCGGCCATGGCCATGCCGACCGCGTTGCCGAAACCTTGCCCAAGGGGGCCGGTCGTCACCTCCACCCCCGGCGTCACGCCGCGCTCGGGATGCCCGGGGGTGCGGCTTCCCCACTGGCGGAAGCGCTTAAGCTCCTCCATCGGGAGGTCGTAGCCGGTGAGATGCAGGAGCGCGTAGAGAAGCATTGAGCCGTGCCCGGCGGAAAGGACGAAGCGGTCCCGGTCGAACCACCCCGGATCGCGCGGGTTGTGCTTCAAGAACCTGCTCCAGAGCAGGTACGCCATGGCGGCGGCCCCCATGGGCATCCCCGGGTGGCCGCTGTTTGCCTTTTGCACGGCGTCTACCGCCAGAAAGCGCAGCGTGTTGATGCAGAGTTCGTCGGTCTCGGTGGCGGGTGCGATAAGGGGATCCTTGCTCATGGCGCTGCTCCTTTAGCCTTGACGGTCTCGGAGCATCGGCCGGTTCCATTCCCGCACCTGGCGGGCCGCTGTGGGCGGCCCGGAAACGGTCGGCAGGAAAGCCCGGTCGGCTCCTGCCATGAATATAGCAAGTCATTGAGCAAAGTTAAACCATGTCGCTCGTGCTCTATGACAATGAATCATGCAACAGATACTGTAATGGATGTGTCTGTGACTGATAAAGGTCGGAAACTGCGCCCTACTCGGAGTCATCGGTGAAGCGAAGGGCGTCCTCTTCGCAGCGCTCCCCGGCGACATCGAAGCAGGCGACGGAGCGGTCCAGGGCGCACCAGACGTCCTCGGCGAACCTGAGCCCCACCGCCTGGGTGTTCTCCTCGAGGTAGCGCGTATGCTTGGTCCCGGGAATCGGGACGATGTCGCCGCCGCGCCTGAGAATCCAGGCCAGGGCGACCTGGGCAGGCGTCGCGTCATGGGTGCGGGCGATCTCGTCCACCATGGAGACCAGCGTGAAGTTGTGCGTTAAGTTGTGGGCGAAGAAGCGCGGGTTCTTGCGGCGCCGGTCGCACGGCTCCAGGTCCTCCGGCGTCCGGATCTTCCCGGCAAGAAAACCGCGCCCCATCGGGCTGTAGGCAACCATGCCGATGCCGAGCTCGCGCAGTACCGGTATGAGCTTTTCCTCCGCCCCGCGCTCCCAAAGCGAGTACTCCGCCTGGACCGCGGAGAGCGGGTGCACGGCGTGGGCGCGCCGTACCACGCGCGGCCCCGCCGCCGAGAGCCCTATGTGGCGCACCTTCCCCTCCTCGACCAGCCGGGAAAGCGCCCCCACCGTTTCCTCCACCGGGACGGCGGGGTCTAGGCGGTGCTGATAGTAGAGATCGATGTAGTCGGTCCCGAGCCGCTTTAGCGACCCCTCGACCGAGCGACGCACCTGGGGTGGGCTGCTGTCCAGACCGATCAGTTCGCCGTGCGGCCCGAAGCGCCAAGCGAACTTGGTCGCGATGACGAGCCTCTGGCGCGGCACCTCCTTCAGGAGGAGCCCAAGGAGCTGTTCGTTGCTGAACGGGCCGTAGTTCTCCGCGGTGTCCCAGAAGGTCACCCCAAGTTCCACGGCGCGGCGCAGCACCCTTATCGATTCGGCATCGTCCCGGTGCCCGTAGCCGCAGGTCATCCCCATGCAGCCAAGGCCGATGGCGGAGACCTCCAAACCGTACTGTCCCAGTTTCCGTTTGTGCATTTCCACCTCCCCCGCTGACTATCGGTCGGCTTTTCACGCTGCGGCGCTTCATCGGCTGCCGCAACGCCCTTCACCCGGCGGCAGCGCCTTCAGTCTTCGCATCGTTTTCCCAGCACCATCCTCGCCAGCGGAATGGTGCTGGCGGCACCGGCAAGAAAAAGCGTCCAGCCGGCAAGCCTGCGCCGGCGCCCGCTCAGCCGATCGGCCAGCAGCAGCCCCAAGCCGCCTCCCAGCAACACGCGCGTCGCCGCGATCAGGGAGACCTGCGGCAGGGTAACCACGGTCTTATTCATCTCTTTCTCCTTGGACCAACAAAAATAGCCCATGCGTGATGGGCTATTTCTGCGGCGGTTGACAGGCTGCCGAAGGCCAGGGTGCTTGAGATGAGCGGGGTTCCCTGGCCGTTGTCCATGGCTATTTCTGAATCACGCAGTCGATGATGGCGTTGATCCTGCGGTTTTGCGCACGCCCTTCGGCGGTCTTGTTGTAGGCGATGGGACGGGTGGCGCCGTACCCCTTGGCGGAGAGCCTGGAGCGCTCGATGCCGAAGTTCTTCACCAGGTAGTCGACCACGTTCTGGGCACGCTGCTGCGAGAGCTTCATGTTCTGCTCGGGGGTGCCTGTGCTGTCGGTATGCCCCTCGATGACCGCGGTGGTCGTGGTGTAGCGCTTCATGTAGTCGGCCACCTTGGCGATCTCGTCGCGGTACTGCGGTTTCACATCCGCCTTGCCCGTGTCGAAATCGAGTACGAGCGACATGCAAAGACGCTGCGGCGGGGGGAGCTGCTGGACGTCGAAGGCGCAGTCGATGATCGCCTCGATGCGGCGGTTTTTCTGTTTCCCTTCCTCGGTCGCGTTGTCGGCGATGGGACGGGTGAAGCCGTACCCCTTGGCGGAGAGGCGCGAACGGTCGATGCCGTACTGTTCCACCAGGTAGTTCACCACCGCCTCGGCGCGGCGCTGGGAGAGTTCCATGTTGTGGTTGTAGGAGCCGACGTTGTCGGTGTGCCCCTCGATGACGGCGGTGGTGGTCGGGTATTTCTTCATGAAGTTGCCGACCTGGGCGATCTGGTTACGAAGGTCATCGCGGATGATCGCCTTGTCGATGTCGAACTCGCCCTGGAGCGTCATGCAGTACTTGTAGTGCCCGGGGGTGGGTTCGGTCGCGGCGGCCGGTGCAGGTTGCGGCTCAGGCTCGGCGGCAGCCTTCTCTTCGGCGGGGCCGCCCGGTGCGGCGGTCGCCCTGGCGGGGGCCATGGCCGCCTTTCTCCCACCCATCACGAAGGAGAGGCCGAGGCTGTATTCCCAGTTGTTGCCGATGTTGTCGTCGAGGTCCTTGTTCTGGAAGTCGAGGATATGGCGGGCGTCGAGCCTGAGGGCAAGGTTGTCGCCCATGAAGAACTTGAGGCCGCCGCCGGCGTTGAAGGTGCCGTCATGCGAGTTGGGGCCGTCGTACCTGACGGTGGTCCCGCCGCCGCCAACCGCGACGTAAGGTACGAACGCGGTCCTCGGCATGAAGTTCCAGAGGAGGTCGAGGTGATAGGAATAGATCCCGAAGTGCCGGTCGACGCTGGCGTACTGCCCTTTCATGTAGCTCCCCACAAGCTCGGTGCTGAAGTGGTCGGTCCAGTCATAGCCAAGCCTCAGGCCGCCCATGAGACGGTGTTCCTTGAGCCATGCCTGGTCGTCGTCGTCAAAAACGTACCCGCCGACGAAGGGGGAGATGCTGAATGCCCCCGCCCGTTCCCCTGCCTGCGCCGTACCGGCAAACGCCATCACGGCCAGGACCATCATGCAGATAAAGCTGGTGACTCTTTTCATCGCAGCCTCCTTGTTGAGGAGCACCCGCTGGTACAGGCCTCCTGCCAATTTTTAGGCCCCGCCTGCGGCGAGCGCCCCTAGCCCGGCCCTCGCCGGCGTGGATTGATCGCTTACCCGATGTTGCGGCCGACGCCTTCGGGGGCGCCGGAAAAATTAACGCATACCAATATAGCGTCCTTCGCCCCCCTGTCAACTCGCGCAAGGCTTTAGGGGGGCACGGCTCGTGAGAGCGCCGGTAACGGCTACAGCCCGCGATTGCGGGTCATCTCCCGAGCGGCGCGGCGCTCCTCCGCGGGGAGCCCGGCCTTAAGGTACTCCAGCACCCCCCCGGTGAGGGCGCGCGCCTCGATCCCCGCATCCTTCAGCCGCAAGGCCAGCTCAAGGGCCGGCTCATCCCCGGGGACCGTGGTGCAGATGACGACGAGCCGGTCGCGCGGCAGTTCCGGAAGGTGACGCAGCACATCGTCGAAATTCGCAACAAGCGCGCCGCGCACCTTGTGCACCGAAAGGTCGACGTCCCCCGGGTGATGCAGCTCGATAAAAAAGAGCGGCTCTCCTTCCTTGATCCGCTCCCAAAGCCAGTCCACCGACACGGCAAGTTCCCTCTGCATGGCGTCCTCCTAGTTGTCCTCTCCTTCGTCCCCCGCCTTCTGGTCCACATGCTTCGGCGGGACCTGGCGCCTTAGGACCAGGTAGACGAAGAGGCCAATGGCCAGGATGATGAAGAGGGTGACGCTGATGGCGAAGGTTCCGAAAGAATGCTGTTTCACTACCGTGACCGGCGCGTTCGCCGGAGCCTGGGTCTGCGTCTGCAGTTGCGCGCTAGCCATAACCTCCTCCTTTGACACCGTTTTTTCGCCACTTGCCCGCGGCGTCCCGTAGGCACCACACAAAAATAACTTAGCGACTTTTAATGTCAATAAATTAATATTTCTTTTTTTGATAGGGACGGGCGCTGCGGACCGCGGCGCAGAGAGGTGGAACGGGCAGGTTAACGGCTGCTCCATGAAAGAAAACTCACTGTGCTTCAGTGTCGGAAACGTTTACCATTCAAATAGATGCAACGTTCCCAACCGAGTTCAACGAAGAGGAAAAAATGGACGTTACCTCGAAGATAGATCAGGCGAAGTCGGCCCTCCCCGTGGAAGGGAGAATGGAAACCCCGCTGCGCCCACCTGCCAAACGGCAGCAACCTCAATCGGCCAAGCAGGAAGACGTGGTGGAGCTCTCGTCGTCCCTGGCGAGTATCTCGACACAGGAGCTGGACCGGGAACAGGCCCGGCGCGTAGCGGCGATCAAGGCGCAGCTCGACGCAGGGAGCTACCGGGTGGACACGCGCCTGGTGGCGCAGAAGATGCTCACCGAAGGTGCCGGCCTCTGACCGCCCCCCCTCTCTCAACCGCGAACAAAAAACGGCGCGCCACGGAAGTGACGCGCCGAACTGTTTCTTCCACCGGACGTCGGGCACCGCCCGACGCCCTTCCCGCTAAGCCGCCTTGCAGCGGAACCAGGCTGCCATACCGGAAAGTTCCTCAGCGATCTGCCGCAGTTCCGCCGAGGCGCGCCTCACCTCGTCGGTGGAGTGCTCCGACCTCCTGGTGATGTCGGCCATGCCGTCGACGTTGGCGGATATCTCCACCATGGCGGTCGATTGCTGCTCGGCCGCGGCCGCGATCCGCTCCGCCATCTCGGCACCACGGTTCGAGGCGGCCAGGATATCTTTGAGCGAGCGACTGGCCTCGCCGGCGCGGCGCACACCCTCCGCGACGTTCTCGTTGCCGGCGCGCATGGCGAGCACGGTGCGCGAGGTCCCGTCCTGGATCTCCCGGATCATGGCGGCGATCTCCGTGGTCGCCTCGGTGGTGCGCGTGGCGAGCTTGCGCACCTCGTCCGCCACCACGGCGAACCCCTGCCCCATCTCCCCCGCCCGGGCCGCCTCGATGGAGGCGTTCAGCGCCAGAAGCGAGGTCTGGTCGGCGATGTCGTTGATGATGTCGACGATGGAGCCGACCTGTTCCGAACGCTCACCGAGGTTGTGCACGAGGGCCGCCGCCTCACGCACCGAGCTCGCGATCTGCTCCATACCCTGCGCGGTCCCGGCGACGATCTCGCCCCCCTCTTGCGCGGTCGTGAGCACCTGCTGGGACGCCTCGGACGCCTGGGCGGCGCTTCCCGCCACCTCGTTGATGCTCTGCGATATCTGGCCAACCGCATCCGCCGACTGCTCCGTCGCGATGGCCTGCTCGCGGGCTCCCTGCGCCAGTTCCTCGGCCGTGATGGAGAGATGCCGTGAGTGATCGGCAAGCCTGCCGATGGAGCCGGCAAGCGCCCCGGTGATCTCGCCAAGCTTCGCGGAGGTCTGGTTGAAATGCAGCGCCAGGGCTCCGAACTCGTCCTTGCGCCCGGCGTCGAGCTTGCCGCTGAAATCGCCGCTGCCGAACCCCTCGGCAAGTACGGTGAGTTCCCGTACCGGCGTGGTGATGGAACGGGTCAGGAGGATTCCGGTCACCAGGCTGAAGACGATCATCGCCCCCCCAAGAAGCGCCACCACCAACACGAAACTTTGCACCACGCGGTTCACCGAGGCGACCGCCTTCTCCTGTTCGGTCTGGGCCGCAGTCACCCCATCTTTGCCCCGCTCGTTTTGCTGTGCCACGAGCTCCTTCAACTTCAGGTTCAGGGCACCCGCCTGGCTGCGCACCTGGACCACCTGCTGCAGCTTAGCCACAACCCCCTCCTTGGAGAGGAGCTGCCCCTTGATGCCGGCAAGATTCGCCTGCACGCCGCGCAGGACGCCGAGCTCGGGACTGCGGCTCCCAAGCTGCGCCGCCATGCGCTTCGCGATCCCCTCGGCGGCCGCGAACCTCGCCTGGAGCTCCCCGGTGACCTGGGCGATCTCCTCCTTGGTCCGCGCGGCGAAGAGTTCCCTGATGTCGCTCTTGATGTCGAGCCCCAACGAGAGGAGGGTGCCGTTCTGGGCAAGGATGTCCCCTGCAAGGTTCGACCCCTTAAGCGAATCATCGTGGCTGCGACTTTCCTGCTGGTACTTACCCGTCGCCATGGTGACCGACTGCTCGATCTCGATCACCGCACCCGAGAGCTTGGCCGATACGTTCTGCGCCATCTGCTCGTACTCGGGGGAGGGCTCCCCCCCTTTGGAGAGCACGGCTCCCTTCAGCTCCAAAAGCCCCTGGGGCCCGTTGACGAGCCGGCGCGCCTCCGCCGCCATTTCGGCGGGGACCCTGACGCCGGCATCCCCGGCGGCAACCAGGCGGTTCTTGCCGAACTCGTTCAGCGCCGCGTCGAGTTTGCCGCGTGCGATGATCACCCCTTTCTTGCCGTTGGCCTTCAGGAGCTCGGAAAGGGCGTAGTTCGCGTCCTTCAGGTAGTCCCGCGCCGTGGTGAGGCTCATGAGTTTCTGGGTGATGTCGCTGGCCGAGCCGCTGGAGGCCGAAAGCTGCCGGGCCGATGTCTTCTGACGCTTCTGGATGGTGACGTCAAGCTCGGACAGCTTCCGCGTGATCTCCTGGAGCTCCCGCTTCATCGCGAGGTCGGCCTGGCGCGCCCCCTCCTCGGCCTTGAGGCGCGCCTGTGTGGTGGCGAGCATCTCGGAGGTGAGGCTTTGCAGCCGCTCCACTTCGCCGCTGGTGCCGTCCCCCCCCTCCCCTCCCTTGAGGATCGCCAGTTCGCCGCTCACCTTGTGCAGATCGGAGAGGGTCCGCTCGCTCGCGCTGCGGGCGGCGGCCAGGGCGTTCACGTCCGTTGCGAAGGCAACCTCGGCGAGGTTTGCGGTATGCTCCTGCAGCGAGCGCTGCATCTCTATGGTCTTCAGCTGAAACGGGGTGGAGCGCTCGGTAAGGATGAAGAGCTTTCCCTGAACGAATTTCATCCCCAGAAGGCTCACCCCGCCGATGATGGCGATACCGGCGAGGGTGAGCAGGGCGTTACTGATAAGCTTGGTCTTTATCGTCATGTAAAGGCACCGTTTCTCTGTCTGAAGGCCTGAGCGACTACTTCTTCACGTAGTTTTGTCCTTCGCCCTTGATGTAGTCGAGCACCTTCTGCACTCTGGGCGAGGGCTTGCCGTTGGTGATAGCGATGATCGGCATGGTGAGAGCCGGGCTCTCCACCACCTTCACCGTCGCGTCAGCCAGGCCGTGCGGGTCGATGCCGACCGCCTCGGGGGTCGCCGCCACGCTCTCCCTGATTTTGGCGTAGTTGGTGGTGTCGAGGATGTCCTTGGCGACCTCGGCGCCGTCGAGGATCTCCTTCTTGAACTGGGCGTTCTGCCCGGGCGTCGCCTTGCCCCAGACGACGATGATGTCCTTGTCGTCGCCGCCGACCTCTTTCCAGTTGGAGATCTTCCCGGTGAAGATCCCCTTCAGCTGTTCCTTGGAGAGTTGCGCCACTTTATTGGAGGGATGAACGAAGATCACGGTACGGTTCAACGCGACCTGGGTCACCATGAGGCGGGCACGGTCCACCTTTACCCCGTCCTTCTCGGCCCCGCTGACCATCGACTCGAGCGGGACGGCACCGGCTGCGATGTCAAGCTTGCCGTTCAGGAGGTCGACGAGCCCGTCCTTCGGGGTGGACTGCAGCACCAGCAGGGTGTCGCCCGTCGCCTTCTCGAACGTGGCCTTCACCGGGGCGAAGACAGCGGCCATGGAGGCGCCCCCTCCCCCTACCTTGATTTCCTCCCCGTAGGCTGCCGCCGCAGCCAGCACCACCAACCCGCACACCGTCACCTTCAGCATCTTTTTCATTAAGTACCTCCGGGATTTTTCTCGGTGTATCGACAGGCACAAGGAAAAACCTTAGCGAAAAAATCGAGAATATCGGTATACAAGAGAAAATTAGGCGGGAATGGTGGTACGGCGGGGAGCGCAGCCAGGGGACTGACTCCGCAGGTGCCACTGCTCCTGGACGCCCCCCCCTCCCGGGGGAGGCTGGGGGGACATCGTCGCGGGGGCCGTAGCCTGATCGGGAAAATAATGTGGGTTTATTACGGAAGGGTAAGCTTCGCGGGGTCGAACTCGATGTGCTGGTAGTCGGGGAAACGCCAGCTCCCCCCCCAGGTGAAACCGCGCTCTTTGAACGCGGCGAGGAGCGGGTCTCCCGGCTGCAACATGCCCGGCAGGCGCTCGTTGCGGGCGAGATAGGGGGCCGAGGCGGCGGGAAGAACGCGGCAGAGGGCGGGGTTGCCGAGGCAGAACTCGAGCGCCGCGGCGCCCCCGTAAACCCGGGCGCCCTTTTCCCTTCCCGCCTCTTCCAGCATGAGGTAGGGGTTTTGCAGCGGGTTTATGTCGAGCGCCGCGCCGTAGCTGTGCCGCGAGAAGACACCGGCCCTTCCCGGGACCTCCCGGCAGTTGAAGGCGGAGCTGTTGTTGGCGGCCATGGAGCGGAAGTCGTCGGCGTCGAAGGCGTCGATGAGCTCCATCCTCTCGATCGGGAAGCGGCCGTTGTAGCCGTGCTGCAGCGCGTCCATGAAAAAGGCGGCAAGCGCCTGGTGCACCACGAGTTCACCGTAATGCCGCACGCCGTCGAACCCCCAGAAGGAGGTGACCAGGTAGGCCAGTTCCTGCAGGGGAACCGGGCACTCCGGACGCCAGCCCCCTTTTTCCTGCATCCGTGCCGCAACCTCCGGTGGGAGGGTGACGGCGGCGGCGAAGAAGCCGCTTCCCTGCCTGAGTGCCAGAAGGCGCGCCCCCGCCGAGAGCCGCTGCTTTAAAACGGGAGAGAGATCGGCGGGGAGCACGCTTTTAACCCCGTCGGCCGCGACCGTGACGGCCGAGGGGGCGCCTATCACCACCTGCGGCCTCTTTGCCGGATCAAGCCACTGCATCACCTGCACCAGTTCCGCCTCAGGCATCGAAACACATCCGGCGGTGCCTGCGCCGGGGGCGCGCTCGACGTGGATGAAGATGGCGCTCCCCATCCCCCGCACCACGGGTTCGCTGTTGTAGTCGACGGCTATCGCGTAACGGTAGAGGGGATCGGGGCGTAAAAGCTCCTCGAAGGAGGAGGCGTTCGTGGCACCGCGCACCACCCAGCGGTTGTAGTCGGGGGATTGCGCGTCGTCGACCCAGAGGTCCTGCGCGTCGACCTGCCGGTACGGGAAGCTCCCGGTGACGGCCGGGACCGAGCCGAAGGCGCGGGTGAGCGGGAAGATGCCTGAAGGGGTGCGGCCGTCCCCCTCGCGCTTTTCGAAGGGGGGAGCCACCCCGTTTCTGCCGAGGTTCACCGGGACCTGCGGGAGGGCCTGCTCCCACCCGGTCAGGGTGTGCTGCACTGGGTACAAAAACGCCTGCGGGCGCCCGGGTGTCCCGGGGTCCACGTAGAGGAGCTGCCTGCTGTCGGTGGTGGCAGCGATACCGTTGAGGCTCGCGCCGATATGCCGGGGAAGCTCCATCCGCGAGCCGCACCCGGCAAGGCTCAGGACCGCGAAGATGCAACCGGTAGCGATGGACCACCAACTCTGTTTCATGAGCCGCTCCTTTTCTAGACGTTAGCGACGTCTATACGATTTCGGAGCGCCGAAGGCAAGCAAAATCCTAGAAAAAGGCTAGACCGACGATCCTGCGC
Source organism: Geomonas ferrireducens (assembly GCF_004917065.1). Lineage (NCBI taxonomy): Bacteria > Pseudomonadati > Thermodesulfobacteriota > Desulfuromonadia > Geobacterales > Geobacteraceae > Geomonas > Geomonas ferrireducens. The sequence goes on along the minus strand of NZ_SSYA01000003.1, from coordinate 503,909 downwards.
AAAAGCACGAGGACATCCCCGACGTCGATGACGCCGTCCGGTTTGGGCACCCCGTCCACCAGCGGCGCGAGGTCGCAGTGAGCCATGACCTCGGCGGAAGCTTCCTCTTCCCCGAGGGAAACCCTGAGCAGGCGTGCCGCGTCACCCAGGTCCACCCTCCCGTCGCCGTTTAAGTCACCGGCTATGCGCTCCACCCTTATCAGGTTGCGCTGCGCGACGCTCACCTCCCCCGTCGCACTCCGCGCCTCGACGGTCACCCGGTTCTCGCCCAGGCGAAGGAGGATCTCACGCTCGAAGAGCCCGGCTGATAGCTCCAGAGGCGCGGTCGTCCCGTTCACCGCGAGGGTGAGCCCCCCGTCCGCGACGGTGCCGCAACTCCCCCTGAGCACCACCGATGCCGCCTCGGTCCTCATATCCTGCGGCGGCGACGCGATGGCAACGGAGGGGCCATTTGCGGCGGACGTGACGCTGCGTTTGACACGGGAGCTCCTCCCCTCCCGCTCGGCGGTGAATTCGATGGTGTTGCCCCCGGGCAAAAGCGCCGCGGTCGCCGCGAAGGCGCCGTCGGTGACGGCGAGAAGTTGCGCCCCCTCCCCGTTCACGGTCATGGCCACGGTGCTCCCGGCCGGGACGGTACCTGTTACCGCCAGGGAAGTGGCGTCGGTGACGCTGTTGTCGGCCGGGGCGGTGACTTCAAGCTTAGGGGCGAGCGGGTCCAGGGTGATGCTGAAGGTATGCGTGGTCAGATTGCCGGAACGGTCGCGGGCGGCGACGCTTACGCTGTTCGTCCCCTCGGAGAGAACCACGGCAGCACTGAAAAGGGAGGCGTCGGCGCTCCGGTCGATCCCCTGCACGGTGAGGCTCGCGATCCCCGAGGCGTCGGAAGCCCGCCCTAGGAGGTTAAGGACCGGGGTGGAGGTGAAGCCCCCCGAGCTCAGCGTGGATAGGGAGAGCTCCGGCGGGGTCCCTTCGGCTGCGACGGTGAGCGCCCGCGACACCGGCGCCGCGGCAAGGTAGTTGCCGTTGCCGGGCTGGAGCGCGCTGAGCACGGTGGTCCCCGCTCCGACGATGGTCACCGTGCTTCCCGAGACGTTGGCGACCGTGGGGTCGGAGCTTTGGTAGCTTACGGCAAGCCCGCTCGTGGCACTCCCCTCCAGTTCGAAGGGGGGATCCCCCACCACCTTCTGGGCCGGTGAACTGAAGGTCACCTGCTGTCCGCTTCGGTGCACGATGAAGGTCTGCGACTTCTCCGGCGCCGTCTCGAGATCCCCGCTTCCCCCCTGGCTGGCCGTTATCACCGCGCTCCCCGCCCCGGTGATGGTCACCACGTTGCCCACGATGCGCGCGACCCCCGGATCGGAACTGCGGAAGGTGAGTGGCAACCCGGAACAGGCGGAGGCCACGATCTCGAAGGGGGGATCCCCGAAGGTCCGCTCGGGGATGGCGGGGAAAGTTATCTCCTGGCAGGACCGGAACACGTTCAGCGTCCCGTCCACCGCCGCGATTCTGTAGTTGGCGGCCTGCAGCGTCCCCACACCCGCCATGATGGGATAACTCCCGACCGGACTAGCCAGGACGGCGGTGGTGGATAGCGTCGGAGCGCCGGATAGGACGGAGTTCCCCTCCCCCTTTACGAATCCGCGGTAGAGCACGGTGAGGTCGGGGTTGGGGGTGAGGTAGGCACGTGACTTGTCCTCGGCCACGACCGTCAGCCGCGCCCTGTCAACCGTACACGGGACCGTGACGGGAGTTGCGGGATCCCAGAAGTCATCGCCGGGCTGAGAGATGGTGATCACGGTGCTTCCGGCGGTACCTGGGTGGATCTCGCCGTCCACGACGGTGGCCACCGTCGGATCGGTGCTCGTGTAGGCAAGCGGCAAGCCGCTGTTTGAACTTCCCCCTGCGGCGATGGGAGGGTCACCGTAGGTCATCGTCACCGGCACGGGTGGGATAATGCTCTGAGGCTTGCCGGTCACCGTGAGCGTGCCGTCCGCGAAGCGGTACTGGTAGTTCGCGCTGGTGATCCCTCCCAGTCCCGCGGTGATGGGGTAAGTCCCCTTCGGAGCGGAGGCATTAGCGGTGGTGGCAAGCAGAGGAGCCCCGCCCAAGCTTGAAGGAGTGTCCCACGAAGCAAGCCCGGAGAAAACGGCAGTGAGCTCGGGAGTGGGAGAGCCGGCAACCTTTGTTTTGTTCTCCGCCGTAATGAGAAGCGGGGCCTTCAGGACGGTACAGGTGACCGAGACGGGAGCAGCGGGATCCCAGTAGCCGTTGCCCGGCTGCGAGGCTGTGACCACGGTGCTTCCCGCCGCGCCGATGCGGATCTCGCCGTTCACGACGGTGGCCACCGACGTGTTTGAACTCACGTAGGCGACCGGCAACCCGCTGCTCGCGCTCCCACCGGCGGCAAAATCAGGGTCGCCCCAGGTCCTGGGCGCCGGAACGGGAAGGGTTATCTGCTGAGGTTTACCGATCACCGTGAGCGTGCCGTCCACGAAGCTGTAGCGGTAGTTGGCGCTGGTGATGCTCCCCAAGGAGACGCGGATCGGGTAGCTCCCCTTCGGGGTGGCGGCATCGACGGCGGTGCTGAGCGCGGGGAGACCTCCGAGCGAGGCTGCGCTGTCCCAGGGGGCGAACCCGTTGAAGCCGGCGGTAAGCGTCGGGTTTTCCAATCCGGCCGTCTTCGTGAGGTCGTCCGCTTTGATGACGAGCCCCCTCTGCCCTATGGTCAGTTGCGCCCCGACGAAGACCAGTTCGTAGCCGCTTCCAAGGGCAAGGGTCCCCTGGGTGATGGGGAAGCTGCCGACGTCCTCACCTGCCGTGCGTGAAATGGAGCCGGTGAAGCCATCCCCCGCCTTCAGCTCCGGCGTGAAGCTGTAGGTGAGTGCCGGGTCGGCATCGCCATAGGTCTTCGCTGCGTCGCGGGCGGTGACCGTCACTTTGATCTTCGTCTGCTTCAGGCGGTAGAGCCGTACCGCCTCCACGAGCGCCCCGGCGCTCCCTACGTTACCCGCGGTAAATCCCCTGGCACGGACATAGCGGTTCACGTTGCCCCCCATCCGTTCCGGGTCGAGCCCCTGAAGCCGCCATCCACCGGCGGTCCTTTCGGCATGCCCGAGAAAATCCCATTGCACTCCGTCGGCTGAGTACTCAAACCAGGCCCGCCACAATTCCGCCGATCGTCCCGAACGGCGCCAGGTGATGGAGGTGCCGTCCGCAGCGACCGAGAGATCCTCTGAACTCCAGCCGCCGTAGACGCGGGCAAGCTTGCTCCTCGCCCCGAAGTTGTCGAAGTTGCCGCCGAGAATGATCTTGCCGTCGGGCTGCAGGGCGACCACGCTCACCTCCAACTGCGGTGACGACAGCGGCCTGGCAAGCCCCAGGTCAAAGTCCGGGTCTAGACGTCCCTCCGGCATGATACGCGCCACGTAGTGCCGGGAAAGCAGCGTCCCGAAGCCGTCCTGAACCTGGTCGAAGACCCCGTAGATGATGATGCCCCCGTCTGTTTGCACGACGGTACCGAGGATGGTGGGGGCGTAGAAGGGGTCGGAGGAGCGCGTCGCCATGACGAAGCTCTCGTCCACGGCGCCGTCACTATCCAGCAGCACGATGTTTCTCTTTACCGCCTCGGTTTCCCCGGTGACCGGGTTCGTGATGAAACCGGGGTACTGAAGGTCGCCGGCAACCAAGATCCTGCCGTCGGCAAGCACGGCTAGGGCGTGGAGCTCTCCGGCAAACTGCAGTGGCGTACCGCCGTGCCATGCGGGGTCCAGGTTGCCGGAGGGGAGAAGCCTCATGACCTTTCCCGCCAAGGTACCGACGACGAGTAGATCATCGTGCTGCATGGCAAGGGCGTTCACGTACGAGTCCACTTCAGAAGCGGGGACGAAACGCTCGTCGCGCTCGCCGGTTTCCAGGTAACGTGCCAGGTATTGCCAGGGGGAACCGGACAACGACGAGTCGCCACCGGTGTAGAACATCCCCTCCTCGCCGAGCGGCCCTCTCGCCGGCTGCACGATCGAGGTGATCTCCGCCCCGAATGCCTCGCTCATGTAAGATTCCACCTTGGCGTTGAAGGCGGGAACCGACGCTCCGGCATCGTCGACGAGCATGAGGCTTTGCTGCAGCTCCCCGTTGATGAAGGTGAAATCGCCACCGAGCAGGAGCCCCCGGTCGGGAATGGTGGCGACGCTCAAGATGCGCCTGGTGAGCTCGATGGGGCCAAAACCGTAGTCGAAGGACCACTTAGGGGTGAGCCCCGCGCTGTATGAGACCGGCTCACCGAGGACGTTCTCGAATGAGCCTGCGATGAAGGTGCGGCCGTCAGGGCGCGGTGCCACCCTAAACACCATCTTCAACTCCATGTCATCGTCCCGCACGATCTGTGGGATGTCGTCGTCGAGCACGCCGGTCTGGTAGAAGCGTGCCAGGGCGGTGCGGGGGACGCCGCCTGCCGCGGTGAACTCCCCCCCCGCCACCAGCTTGCCGTCTCCCTGCCGCACCAGGGCGAGGAGCGCCGCGTCGGGCGCCGGGAAAGGGGCGGGGTCCAGCGCCTGATCGATGTTGAAGCGGGCCAGGTTCACGCGCCTGTCCCCGAGCGGCCCGACGGTGAAGCGCCCGCCCGCCACGATCCTGCCGTCGGGCTGCAGCGCGATGGCGGAGACCAGGAACCCCGGTGCCGTGTCGAGCGCGGCGTCGAAACCGTCGGGGGTACCGTCCGGCATGAGCCGCGCCAGGTAGGCGCGCGCGAGGGCTCCGCCGGAGAAATCTCCGCCCAGGACGACCTTGCCGTCCACCTGCACCGCCAGCGCCCGCACCACGCCCCCCGGCGCTGGAGGAACGAAGGTGCCGTCGTACACCCCCAGGGAGGTGAAGCGCGCCATGTTGGCCGAGCCGGGGGTGACGAACTCCCCGCCGACCACGACCGACTCGTCCTGCAGCACGACGGCGTAGACCGCCGCGTTACCGGCGTCATCGCCAAGCCCGCCGGTGTAGCGCCAGTCGAGCTCCCCGCTCGTGACTCCCGCCGCCGAGAGCCCGACCAGGTTCCGGGTCGGCACACCGTCCTTGATAGCGGCGAAGACACCGCCGACCACGATGCTCGTTTTCGATGGAAGGAGGGTGATGGCGTGCACCGTGACGGGACCGGCCGCGGTCACCGGGTCGAAGGCGTCTAAGGCGCCGTCCCCCCCGGAAAGCCGGGCGAGCCCCTTTCTCGGCACCCCGCCTGCGCTGGTGAAGGCGCCGCCGATCAGCACGAGTTCCGGCCCCGCCGGGAGGACGGGGTCGGGTTGCAGCGCCACGGCGTGCACCGGGCCGTCAAGGACTGGGGGGGTGAAGGAGCTGTCGAGGGTCCCGTCCGGGTTTAGACGCGCGATGTTCCGGAGGGTCACTTCCGGGGTGCCGCCGGTCAGGGTGAAGTCGCCTCCTATCACGACCTTGCCGTCGGCGCCCTGCACCGCTACGGCGTGCACCGAGCCGTCGATGGCGACGGTACCTCCATGGTAGATGTTGAAACCATCCAGATACGGGTTCATGGCGTGCCCGACGGCGGGATGGACGAGGAAAAAGAGAAGGGCCAGGAGCATCGCCCCGATGGCCTTGGTTCGCATTGCCGCGGCGGCTCGTCTCATACCTAACGCTCCTGCATGTGGATGATCCTCTTGAGCGGCCTGAGGCCGCTGTTGGTCACCAGGCGCGGTTTCACTGCCTTTCCGGGAAGCGGCGCGCTGCGGCGCCCGGCGCGGTCGGTGAAGCCGGAGAGGTCGACTCCGGCGGCGGAGCCGTTGGAGAGCGGGAGGACCGCCTGGCCCAAGAGGGAGCCCACCGCCCCTCCGGTGCTGTAGTGCACACCCCATAGGTAGGAGACCCCTTCGCCGCACGGGTCGAGGGGGGGCTTGAAGGTGGGGAAGAACACCGCGCCGCTTGTGACGGAAATCGGAGCATCTATGGCGCGCTCGCTCCCAAGCCCCGTGGAGGCGCCATCGAGGGCGATCCACCACCCCCGGTAGCTACCCTGCTGCTGTCCCGGGGGGACGACCTTCGCGGCATCGGTCACCTCGGTCAAATCTCCGCGGGTGACGGGGGTTGCGGTGCAGGCATCGTTGATCCTGAGCGCGTTGTCACCGCCCCTGTAGCAAGGCTCGAGCACGCCGAAGAGCGCGCGTGCCGACTGCGGTTCGTCCTGGTTGTAGAAGTGCCGGCCGGTGCCGAAGTAGAGCCAAAGCCGCTTGTACTGCCGGTCCTGGAGCTTCGCCACCGCCCCGGTGACCGGTCCGACGCCGTCGATCACACGGCTCGTCTTCCAGTTTGCGGGATTCGGGTCCTCGCCGGTGGAGAGCCTCAAGACTCCGCCGGTCCACCCCCCGTCGCCGCTCCGGGTGTAACCGACGTAGAGCGCCTCGTCCTCGTACTGCCCCTTCAAACTGTCGCCGCCATTCCACCTGTCCGAGTCGATCCCGGCGCCGGACATGCTGCCGCCGAAGGCGTAGGGGATATCCGTGTCGATCACCCAGTAGTTGCGCCCCTGGACGAAAGGGGGAATTGCGTTCAGGTCGACCACGAAGAGCTTCAGATTCTGGTCCGAGGTGGCGGTGAACTGGCGCGTCCCCCGGTCGACGGCACCCGTCGGGCCCGAGGCGAACACTGCAAACCAGCGCCCGTTGCGGTCGGGGTCGTGGATCTCCACGGTTCCCTCAACGCGGCGCGCCTTCACACGCAGGATGGCCGCGCCGGAGGTGGCAAAGCCCATTTGCGGGTGCGAGAACTCCCACAAAAGCCGCGGGGTCCCCCCTTCAGCGCTCTGGTCGGTGACGTCGAGGGCGAAGTAGGAGGAAAGCCCGCCGACACCGGCGGCCGGGGACTTGACGCAGGTGGCTAAGCTGCCGTCGTCGGCGCAGTCGGTGCCGTAGGGGCGGCTCGCCCCGCCAAGCCCCATCCCGCCCACAAGGACGGTGCGCCAGCTGCGCCCTGCCTTGGCGCAATTCCAGTAGTCGCCACGGCTGCAGTTCGCCGGATCACCTATGCTCGCGTCGACGAGGGTGCTCGTGCCATCCACGTAGTACAGGTGCGGGTAGAGCGGCTCCTTCAGGTACCTGAGATAGGGAAGCGCGCTCTTCGGGATGAAGCCCCATTCCTCATCCCCTAAAACCTTGCCCTCAACCGCATCGGTGTTCCCTAGAAGCTGGGCCTTGCGGGTTACCGGCCAAGTGCCGCTGTCGGGTCGCACCTTGAGCGAGCCCAGCCTGAAGGCGTGCAGCATCCCGTCGTTAGCACCGACGTAGACGGTCCCCCGCTTCCCGTACGCACCGTCCGCTTTGATGAAATCCCCATAGGAGGTGTCCCCGTATCCGCGCGGCGCGGGGAGGTGGTAGCTTCCAAGCGGCACCGCCGACTGCACTACCGGCGCAGACGAGATGATGTCCCCTAGCTTCCAGATCTTTTTCTCCGCGGTGCCGTAAGCTTGCAGATTCCTTTCCCTGGTCGGCTCACCATTATTCCCGTCTGCGTCGTCCACCCCCTTCACGAAGGCGACGATCTGATCCGCCTCCGCCCGGTCCTTGGCCTGCAGGAGCTGGCGGGAGGCATCGAGCGAGGTGTCGAGAAAGGAGGTGAGCGTCGCCTCGTCGGTCTGGGTGTACAGGGTGCGCTCAAGGGGATCCCGCGCCCAGAGCTGGCGCCCCGCACGCCAAAGGCTCTGTACCGCCTCCGGCACCACGCTCAGCGGATATCCCGCGGGCTGCGGTACGTCGACGTTGCCGTCGCCATCACGATCGGTGAGAAGCGTCGCCCGGTCCTCTCCAAGCGTGTTCGGCGCCTCGAAACGGACCACCCGGTCCTGCTTCAGGTCGAGCGACCTGTCCCTGTCGGTGTCCTCACGGATGCTGTTTGCTGCGCCGCTGGTGCCGACCAGGGGATCGATGTAGTACCAAAGGCTCTGCAACTCCCCGGTCCATGCCGCGGCGCTCCCCCAACCGTCGTAACTCTTGTTTGGGAAGAATCGGGGCTGGAGGTAAAGCGCGCCGTTGCTGTCCCCGGTGGAGAGAAGCGACGAGCCGGCGCCCACGCTGGTTCCGCCGATCACCTGCAGGAAGATCCCCGTAAGCGCCCCTCGAAGGGCGGGTAGGTTCTTGACGCTCTTCATGCTCCCCCCACCGTTTTGGGCCGTGAGCTGCATCATCTTCTCCGGGACTCCCTCGTCGGTGGTGACGCAGCTTCCGTCCGCGTTGTAAGCGCCTGCAGCGTCGCCACAGGGAGGGCCGGTGTAGACGACGTGGGTGGTGATGTACTCCTTGGGGCGGGCCGCCGGCTGGTTAAGGTCGAAGATGTTCCGATGCCGGGCGACCCAGGCGACCTCGTCGAGGTTGTAACTTCCCTGGTAAGGGGGAGCGGCCGAAACCGCGGTCTCTGCCGTGGTGGTCTTACCGGCCGGAAGACCGCCGGCACCGGACCATTTGGACACCGCATCGGCGACGAAAGCGTTCAGCGCCGGGGCACGGTCCGCGGTGGACATCCCGTCGGTAACGATGAGGACGTTGTTACGCTGGCAGCTGTACATGGAAGGGGGCTTCGCGGCATCGAAATCTCCGGTCTGGAACCGGTAGGCGCCGTTGTTGGAGAAATAACCGATGCTCTCGTAGAGGGTCTCCGCCAGGGGGGTCCACGAGGTTCCCCTGATGGCGTCGATGGCTGCGATGAGCCCGGAGCCGTGGTCACCGACCGGCGAGTAGTTGATGTAGGAAATGATGCTGCCGCCGTCTTTTTTGGCGGCCGGGAGACAGGGCCCCTTGGTATCGCAGTCCGTGGCAATGCCGCATTCCCTCTGTGGTGCGGCATCGCCGCTGCAGTAGCTTACGCAGCGGACCGCGCCCCCCTGATCGCATTCGGAACGGGCGCCGTCGTCGTTGAAGGTGATGGCGCCGAAGTTGATCTTGTTTGCGAACTGCTGGACGAGCCCCGATGGTGCCGCGCCCGCAGCTACACGCACCACGACGCTCGCAGCCGGGGTGCCGAGGTTGGTGATGCCGGCGTCGAGGATGAAGGAGGGAAGTGCGGCGTCGGTCGCGGCCCGGTTTGCATTCGCGGAAGGATCGCTGAGCCAGGGGTCCGCCAGCTCCCTGCAGTAGTCCTTGATCGAGTTCAGGCCGCAGGGCTGGTTGATGCTGAAGCCCGCCCCCTGGGCACACTCGCCGAGATAACCCGTGGTGTGCAGGAATTCGTCGTAATAGCGCGGGGTGTGGTAAACCCTCATCGCGCAGATGTCCTCGCCGGTGTTCCTCACGATCTGGAACGGCATGTGAATCTTGTAGCGCCGGATGCAGTCGTTCGCGATATCGGAGGTCTGTTCAACGCTGAAGTCGGTACCCGCCGAATAACAAAGGCTCAGGGTCTCGGTAAAGATCTTGCCCGGAGTCGGTATGTGGTTTGCGTCGTACAGGTTCCCCATGCAGAGCCCCGCCGCGCTTGAGAGCTCGGGTATGGGGGCGTTATCCTGCCACTTTTTCACCGCGTCCAGGCATTGCTCCTTCCTGTACACGCCAGGATAGATGTCGATACGGGTGGCCCCACCGTGGCTCGCCTGTGAGACATAGCCCCACTCGTTTGGGATCGGGCCCCGCACCCCGAAGGTGACCGGGAGGGGGGCGCCGTCTTTGTACACCATCTTGACGAAGCGCTTACCCACGCAACCGCGCGACTCCGCCTGCATCATGCCGGTCCCCGGGTCGTACTTCCCGCCGGTCAAGGCAAGCTTTTCGAGGTCGAGTTTACTCATGGCGAGCCAGTTCAGAAACCTGCCGGTGGCAAGGAAGGTGTCGACCTTCTTCGACTTGATGTTGACGCACAGGAAATCGGTGCCGGCCTGGTTGCAGCTGCTCGCCGCGATGCTGTCGGTGGTGGCAGTGAAGTACTCCCCGGAGGTTACGTAGCGGTACACCTTGTTTTCGTCGAAGTAGCCGGGATAGGAACCGCCCGGATTGAAGGTGTCGTCGAAACAGAAAAGCGTCGGATCTGTATAGGCGAGGTCGTACATGCTGGCTGAGTTGTCCAGCATGAGAAGGAGGTTCGGCCTCACCCCGATCCCGGGCAACGGCGGCACGCTGCAGTAGGCCTGCATGGCGGCCGCGGGATCGGCCGCGCGCGCAGTTGCAGCAAAAAGCAGTAGAACGGAGACCAGCATAACGACCACCGCGTAGCGCGCGGTCCGCGGCGCTGCACCCTTGTTCATCTCGGCCACCTCTCCCATTAAAGTGATTTCGCGGCGATGCTCGCACGGCAGAAATATTAGAAAATTTCAATCAGAAGAGTATAGCGTCGACTTCTCGAAAATAAAGTCGCCTATCGAATCGATGGGTTCCACGTCTCAAAAGCGCTCTCGGTCTAATTTGACATCTCCCCCTTCAGAGTTAATCTTTTCTTGAAATTCATTGGAAAGATCCGGTGACCTTCCCAATGGCCGTGCAGTTCTCAATCACACGACCTTTCCCTCCCCGGGGCAGGGAAACGGAGGCGGAGAAGATGAACGAGTCCATGGATGACGGTTGGCCAGGCGGCGAAGGGTTTAGGGATTACCTGGCCCGGCGCGGGGTGACGAGGAGGGATTTTCTCTCTTTTTGCGGCAGGATGGCGGTGCTCTTCGGCGCGGCGTCGCTTCCCGGAGGGGGGCGGGCCTTCGCCAAGGACGTGGCCGAAAGGCTCTCCGGGGCGAAGCGCCCAAGCGTCATCTACCTCCAGCTCCAGGAGTGCACCGGATGCGTCGAGAGCCTGCTTCGATCCGGCAGCAGCCCGGTGGACCGGCTGATCCTGGAGCAGATCTCCCTCGACTACAACGAGCTTCTGATGGCCCCCTCAGGCACCGCCGCGGAAGAGGTGCTGAAGGAGGCCGAGGGAAGGCCCCACCTTCTTCTCGTTAACGGCTCGGTACCGCTCAACGATGACGGCGTCTACTGTACCATCGGCGGCGACTCCGCCTTGAACGTCCTGAAGCGCGCGGCGCAAAAGGCGAGCGCCGTCATCGCGGTCGGCGCGTGTGCCGAGTACGGTTGCGTGCAGGCCGCCTCCCCCAACCTGACCGGCGCCGTCGGCGTCTCCGACGTCATCACCGACCGTCCCGTCGTCAACATCAGCGGCTGTCCCCCCATCGCCGAAACCATCACCGCCACCCTCACCTATTACCTCGCCTACGGTCACCCGCCGCCCCTGGACGGAAACGGCCGCCCCCTCTTCGCCTACGGTCAGCGCATCCACGACAAATGTCCGCGCCGGGCGAGCTTCGACGCCGGCCAGTTCGCCGACAGCTTCGACGACGACAACGCCCGCCAGGGGCACTGCCTGTACCGCCTTGGCTGTAAGGGGCCGGCGACCTTCGCCCCTTGCGCCACGGTCGAGTGGAACATGGGGCAGAGCTTCCCGATCAAGGCCGGGCACCCCTGTCTCGGCTGTACCGAACGCCACTTCTACGACCGCATGACTCCCTTCTACGAGAGGCTCCCCGGCTTCATGGTCCCAGGCCTCGGCGTGGAGGCGACCGCCAACACCATAGGTATCGCCGCCGTCGCCGCCTCGGTAGGTGGCGTCGCCGTCCACTCGGCCGCCACGGTGATCGCTAAAAAACGCGCGAAAAAGGCACAGCCCGAGACGCTCCCCCTCGCTGTCCTAGGCGACACGGAAAAGCGGGAGGAACAGGACAAAAAGACTTAACGCAAAGACGCCAAGGCGCGGAGACGCAAAGAGAACCTTAAAGCAAAGGACTTGTTTTGGTTTACCCCAAAAAGCCTTTTCTTTGCGCCTTTGCGGCTTTGCGTCTTTGCGTTGAAGCCTTTTAGTGCTTAAGCCTTTTGGTTTGGAGCTTTTGAGGTCAAAGGAGAAGTGAAATGGCAAGCGAGAGAATCGTCATCGACCCGATCACCCGAATCGAGGGGCATCTTCGTATCGAGTTGGAAGCGGACAACGGGAGGATAGGAGATGCCTGGGCCTGCGCCACCCAGTTCCGCGGCATCGAGCGCGTGCTGCAGGGGCGCGACCCACGTGACGCCTGGGCCTTCGCGCAGCGCATCTGCGGCGTCTGTACCGGGGTGCACGCCATAGCCTCGATCCGCGCCGTCGAGGACGCCATCAAGTGCAAGATCCCCCCGTGCGCCGAATTGATCCGCAACCTCGTCTCCGGGATGGCTACGCTGCAGGACCACGTGATGCACTTCTACCACCTGCACGCCCTCGACTGGGTCGACGTGATGAGCGCGCTGAAGGCCGATCCCGCCGCCACCTCGCGCCTGGCCGCCTCCGTCTCCCCCTGGCCCAACAACTCCGCCACCTGGTACGCCGAGGTGCAAAAGCGCGTGGCGGCCTCCGCGGAAGGCGGCCTCGGCATCTTCTCCGGCGGCTACTGGGGACACCCTGCCTACCGTCTCCCCCCCGAGGCGAACCTCATGGCGCTCGCCCACTACCTGGAGGCGCTCTCCTGGCAGCGCGACATCATCCGCCTGCACACCATCTTCGCCGGGAAGAACCCGCACCCGAACTACCTGGTGGGGGGGATGGGCTGCTCGATCAATTTGAACAACCAGATCACGGTGAACCAGGTGCGCCTCGACGAGATGGCGGGGATGATCGACCAGGCGAAGCGCTTCGTCCTGGAGGTCTACTACCCCGACGTCCTCGCCATCGCCTCCTTCTACCCGGACTACGCCGCCATCGGCGCCTCTTCCCCCAATCTCATGGCGACCGGTGAGAGCGCCTGGTCCTGTTCGGGCGCCCCGGCGGGAGGGGTCTTCCCCGCCGCCCTTCTCATGGACGGCAACTACGGCACGGCCCACCCCTTCGATTCCAAAAGGGTCGCCGAGTTCGTCTCCTCCGCTTGGTACAGCCAGCCCGAGGGGGACCGGCAGGGGCTTCACCCGTGGCAGGGACGCACCGAGCCGCGCTACACCGGTCCGAAGCCCCCCTTCAAGCAGCTCTCCGACCACCCTAAGTACACCTGGTGCAAGGCGCCGCGTTACGACGGCCGCGCCGTGCAGGTAGGCCCGAACGCCCGGATCATGGTGGCCGTGGCGCAGGGGCACGCCGAGACCGTGCAGCTCGCGAAAGAGGGGCTCGGAAAACTCCACGCCGGCATCGAAGCGCTCAACTCGACTTTAGGGCGCACCTACTGCCGGGCGCTCGAGTCGGTCATCCTCGCCCGGCGTATGGATCAGTGGTTCGCCCAGTTGAACGAAAGGATCAAGTCCGGCGACACGGCCACCTTCAACAAGGAGCGCTGGGAGCCCTCAAGCTGGCCCAAACAGGCACAGGGGATGGGGTTCATGGAGGCGGCGCGCGGCACCCTCTCGCACTGGATCGAGATCGAAAACGGTCGCATCGCGCGCTACCAGGCGGTGGTGCCGAGTACCTGGAACAGCTCCGGCCGCGACCCGGGCGGGCAGCGCGGCCCCTACGAGGAGGCGCTTGCCGGCGGCGGGAAGCATCCGTTGGTGGACGCGAAACGCCCACTCGAGGTGCTGCGCACCATCCATTCTTTTGACCCGTGCATATCCTGCGCGGTGCACGTGCTGGTGCCCGGGGGGAGCGGGGTGGAGGTGAAGGTGCGATGAGTCTCTACGACATACCTGAATCCGAGATACGGATCGAGCTCGAGGACCCGGTACCCTTTGGCAGGAGGAAGAGACGGGAACTCCTCATCGCCGCGGCGCTTGGCGCCCCTTTCGGGACCGACGATCCGGTCGACCTAGCCCTTTTGAGCGCGGCTTCGAAGAAGGAGGACCTGCGCCACTACGAGCAGCTCGCCTTCACCCCGCTGGAGCCGAGACTTGCCAGGAGCGTCGCGCGGGTGCGCCGCGTCGATAGCGGCGAGGAGGCGCTCATCGCCCGCGGCGAGGTAGACGGCATCCTCTACCTCTGCCACCCGGACGAGGCGACGCGCTACCGCGCGGAGATGCAGGCGGAGATGCGCATGACCCACGGCTTCCGTGCCCTCGGCATCGGCAGGGGGAGCGTCGCTCCGGACGGGTCGGAACGCTGGGATTTCCTGGGGTACATCCCGGTGCGCGCCACCCGGCGCAAGAGCAGGCGCATCGAGGAGCCCGCCGAATTCCGTTACGTCCCGGTGTGGGACTGGCAACTGCGCGTGCTGCACTGGTTCTCCGTTTTTCTCATCCTGGTCCTCTCCGCGACCGGACTTTTAATGGGAAGCGGCCGCCTCGTCTACGGCGGGGCGGAGGGGTTCACCAACTACTTAAGCTGGCTGAGGCTCGTGCACTTCGTTGCCGGCTGGCTTCTTCTGTGCGCCGCCATCCTGCGCATCGCCGGTCTCTTCCTCGCCTCCAACCAGTTCCAGCGCTGGTACGCCCTCTTCCCGGTGCGCATGCGCGACCTAAAGAACCTGGTGCAGGTGGCGCTCAACTACCTTTTCTGCCGCTTCGACCGCCCTCCCCACTACATCGGGCACAACCCGCTGCAGCAGGTAGCCTACACCGCCATCTTCGGGGTGGGGCTCCTGGCGCTTTTCACCGGCTTCGCCCTTTACGCCCTCTACGACCCGGGGAACATCGTCTTCCGCTACTTCGTCATGTTCGACGACCTGGTCGGCGTGCAGTACGTCCGCCTGGTGCATCAGTTCGTCATGTGGATCTTCCTTGCCTTCATCCCGATCCACGTCTACCTCTCGGTGCGTGCCGACACCGTGGAGCGCGAAGGTGCCCTCTCCTCCATCGTGAGCGGCGGGCGCTGGTGCCGCAAGGGAACCCACTTCGAGGATGCCTGACCTCCAATTGACAATGGGCAATTGACGATGGACAATTTGATCGCGAAAAAACCGCCGGGGCGGATGCTCCGGCGGTTCTCGTTTGTGGAGGACCTATGGCTACCCTGCTTCGGACGATACTCCTGCTCTCCATTTTCCTCATGTCGGCAACGACGGCGCCGGCAGCGCAGAAGGTGAAGTCTCTTTGCGAGATCAGCTACCCGAGCGACTCCCGCATACCGTGGAGTTGCCGGAAGCTCACGTCCAAGGATACGCCGCAGGGGCTTTTCGGTGCTCTGTGGCGCGACGTGCTCCGCTTCAACCGGATGGACCGGCGCCACTTCTTAGGCGGAGTCTCGATTAAGGTCCCGAAGAACCTCGCGCAGGTGAAGAACTTCAACCCCATGCCGCTCACCTATCCCGCAGCCGCCAAGGAGCCCAAGTTCATCCTGGTGGATCAGACCGAGATGTTCCTGGGCGCCTACGAGTACGGGAATCTACGCTTTTCCTCCCCCATCGCCCTCGGCATCGAAGGGATGATGGTCCCCAACGGCACCTTCCGCGTCGACGCAGCGGACCGCCACCACCAGTCGAACCTGTACCCGGTGGAGGAGATCGGCCGCCCCTACCCCATGCACTACGGGCTCAGGTTCTGGGTGGACAAGAGCAAGGACGAGGAGCCCTCCTACTGGATCCACGGCCGCGACCTCCCCGGCTACCCCGCCTCCCACGGCTGCATCGGGCTCTACGACGAGGAGATGCAGTACGACTACTACCGCAAACACGACCGCAAGGTGAACGGAAAGAACTACCACGAGCTCACCCGCCCCTTCCTCGAGGACGCCAAGGCCCTGTACGTTTGGGCCGTCGATCAGCGCAGCGACCCCGGAAAATTCCACAAGGTAAAAAACGGCCCGCTGGTGGTGATCACCGGCCGGCCGCCGCACACGCCGAAGAAGTAGCTGCCCGGCCTCGAAGTTTCCCACGAAGCGCTGCGGGCGAATTTGGGCTCCCCCCTTTGCGAAGGGGGGGCTCGCCCCCCGTAGCGCGCCTCCGCGAAGGGGGGACGGGGGGGATTTGCTTTTTGCTCCTCAGCTTGCGCCGGCTGAATGGGTTCAAAGAGTTGTGCTCCTCCTGGACGAACGATCACAGAGAGCGTCGAGGCAGAAAGAGCTTGTATCGTCTGACCAAGGCAAATCCCCCCTGTCCCCCCTTCGCAAAGGGGGAGACGCTGGGGCGCATGCAGCACTTCGTGGTCTGCTGCACTCCACGGTCCCCAGGATTCCCTAAAACCTGGCGTAATGGGTCTGGTGGTGGCCAACAACAAAAAGGCCGCCTCCCGGTTGGGTGGCGGCCTTTTCTCTCGGCCTTTCTAAACTGCGCTCTTCTTGATCCTTTCCTGCACCCGCCGCAATCGGCACGGGCGCCTTTCATAGCGCCCCTGCCCCCTGCAGACGTCACCGCCAGTGGATGCAGCTAACCGGGCAAACGTCGATCGCATCGCGCTGAATGGCGTCCTCAGAAGCGCCGACCGGATCGTATGCCTCGGCCTTGCCGTTGTCGGCAAAGCGGAATACTTCCGGCACGTTGTCCGTGCAAAGCCCGCAGCTGATGCAGACGTCTTGATCGACCCAGGGTTCTTTTGCCATGGCTGTACCTCCAGTAAGTTTGATGTGTACTGCTCGCTAGATGCTATCCTCAAGCCTCTTTCTCTGTTCTTCCAGTTTCTCCTGCGCCCTTTCCAGAGCGGCGAGAAGCATCTTCTTCGACTCTTTAGTGAGGGTCTCCTTCTCCTTCATGAACTCGGCGGCACGGTCGGTCGCCTTCTCCACGAAATCGGAAACGGTTTCAGCGAACTCGCTCACCGTGTCGTTGGCCTTCTCGCTCATATCCTCCGCCAGCGAGGCCAGGTACTTCCGCGTCTTCTTCCCAGTCTGCGGCGCCAGTAAAAGCGCGAGCCCGGCGCCGATCAGGCCGCCGATCACCAGACTCGCCATCCCCCCTCCTTCGCACTCCTTGTGTCCCATACCGTGCTCCTCCGTCCCTTTGGGTTTGAACGACAGCGGTAATACTAGCAACTAAATTATTTTCGTCCAATTCAAAATCCAATTTAACCTCTTCCACCTTCTCATGAATCTGTGTAAGATATCGGTTTGTCTCAACTTCAAGAGCAGGAAAGGTTCAGGCTGCCATGAATATTGAACAGATGAAGACGGTTGTAAAAGAAATACTCTCTAAGACCGACCTGACCCCATGCGTCGTCGGGCACCGCGGCGTCGGCAAGAGCGCGGGGATCATCCAGGCCTGCCGTGAGCTCGACCGCCAGTACGTGTCGCTGCGCCTTGGGCAGATGGAGGTCGGCGATCTCGTCGGCATCCCCTTCAGAAACGGTGACGTGATGCACTGGTCGCGCCCCTCCTGGCTTCCCGCCGAGGACGCGCCGGAAACGGTGATCCACTGCGACGAGCTGAACCGGGCCCAGCAGGAGGATACGCTGCAGGCGATCTTCCAGTTCGTGGAGCCCCCGGCGGAGGGGATGCTGCGCGCCATCCACACCCATACCCTCTCACGGCGCCACAAGG
Organism: Geomonas ferrireducens; assembly: GCF_004917065.1. Classification (NCBI taxonomy): domain Bacteria; kingdom Pseudomonadati; phylum Thermodesulfobacteriota; class Desulfuromonadia; order Geobacterales; family Geobacteraceae; genus Geomonas; species Geomonas ferrireducens. The sequence continues at coordinate 486,596 of NZ_SSYA01000003.1, read as the reverse complement.
TGGTGGTCAGCATCAACCCGCCCGACGGGAGCTACCAGGTGGCGACCCTCGACCGTGCGCTCATCGACCGCATGGTGATGCTCTTCGTGGAGACCGACTACCAGTGCTGGGCGCGCTACGCGCAGAAGCGGGAGCTTGCAGGCGAAGTGCGCCAGTTTCTCGCCGGCAACCACGGCTTCCTCGCCAAACAGGGGATGCCGATGGAGATGCAGGTGGAGCCGAGCGAGCGCGCCTGGGAGATGGTGAGCGTCCTCAAGAAGAACTGCCGCTTCCCCGCCGAACTCGAGATGGAGGTCTACTCGGGGATCGTAGGCAAAGAGGCGGCCATCGCCTTCTTGCGCTGGCTCTCGGACCGGAAGGGTAGGCCGGTCACCGCGGAAGAGATCCTGAACGCCTGGACGGAAGTGGCCGAACGGGCCGAGGCGCAGCGTGACGACGTCCAGGCGGCGACCATCAACGACCTGACCGCCCTGCTCCAGGTCTCCCCCACCCTCAGCGAGGAACAGGAGGAGAACCTGGTCGCGTTCATCGCCGTCCTGCCGCGCGACCTGCGCTTCGGATTCGTGAAGTCGCTCTTGAAGATCCCGGAGGTCGCCCTGCTCCTGGTGAAGGACAAACACGACGCCGTCATCTTTGAGGCCATGCAGGCCATCAGCGCGCAGGCGGGGTAGGAAGTGTCCCCCGGCACCCTGCAAAACGCCGTGGTGCGCCTTTTGAAGGAGCGCCCTTTCTACGGCCACTTCCTTTTGAACCTGCGCCGCGAGGAGATGCCGCTCAAGGGGAAGGCCGCCGGCGTCACCATAAGAAACGGCACCCCTACCCTTGCCGTCGATCCCGGCCCCTTCGGGCTTCTCGCCGCCTCGGAGCAGCAGGCGCTTTTGGAGCACCTCGTGAAGCACCTTTTGCACCTGCACATGCTGCGCGGCAAAGGTAAGAACGCCCACGACTGGGACCTCTGCTGCGATCTTGCCATAAACCCGGATACCCCGGGGCTCCCCGAAGGGGCGATCTATCCCGCCCAGTTCGATCTCCCGGACGGGCTAGCCGCCGAGGAGTACTACGCGAAACTGGTGCGCCCTTTCGACATCGGCAACCTCTCCGGCAGCGGCTTCGGCGACGAGGCCCAGGACGTCCAAGGGGCAAGCGGCGCGGGGAAGGACCCCGCCGCAGCCGCGACCGTCGACGACCACGCCGTCTGGAGCGACGCCGACAGCACGCCGCTGCCGCTTGCCGAGGAGATGCTGCGCTCCGTGACGCGCGAGAGCCTGCGCGGCAGCGACGGCGAGGCGCCCGCCGAGCTGCGCGCCGTGGTGGACGCCCTCCTGCGCCCATCCCCCATCCCCTGGCGCCAGGTGCTCAGGCAGTTCGTCGCCACCGCCGGAAGGATCGGCAAGACAAGTACCTGGATGCGCGAACACCGGCGCTTCGAGCACGACACCCCGGGGACGAAGAAGCGGCGCCGCCTGAACCTGCTGGTCGCTATCGACGTGAGCGACTCCACCGACATCGTCGAGCTGCGCGAGGCGTTCGCCCGCGAACTTTTGCAGATCGCCCGCGGCCGCGACGCCGCGATCATCGTACTCTACGCGAACAGCCGCATCCAGCGTGTCGAGGCGTTCAAAGGGAGCGCCTTCGTCCCTGAGCGCTACGACGGCGGCGGGTTCACCGACTTAAGGCCCGTTTTCGAGTACGCGAAGGCCATGCATCCCCTGCCGGCCGCGGTGATCTACCTCACCGACGGCATCGGCCCCGTCCCGGAGCAGATGGAACTGCCGACCCTGTGGGTACTCACCGCGGAGGGGGAGAAGCCTGCCCCCTGGGGTATCGAAATGAGACTGGAGGTTTAAATGATGGAAGAGACGAACTCGGCGCCCATGACCGCCGAATCGGTTGGAGAGATATTGAGGGAGGCGGGCGCCCAGGTGATGGTGCGCTCCGGGCGCAGCGAGAACTACAGCGCGCCGCGCGAATTATCCTTCGAGGTTAAGGCCATCTTCGATAACGGGATGGGGCTGCACGTGGTGGCGCGGCAGTTCAACTACCGCGACCCGTGGGAGGCGGAAGGGAGGGTGAACGACTTAGTCGACGTGATGCTTCTGCGTAGCGGCGCCCTCACGCCGCTCCCGAAGGGTTATCCCTATTTCCAGGGCATCGAAGAGGAGTGCGGACTGGATGAAGAGATGCTGCGCGAGGTGGTTGAATGCGTCCGCAAGGTGAACCCGAAGCTCTATCTCCTGCAGGAGATGACAGGAGACCTGTAATAAAGCCCCGTTGATTAACATGATTATCATGTTAGACTGTCTCAGCGTAGGGCCTATGCCTACTCTTTCGCCTCCAGGTTCATCCGAGCACCAGCCAAAATCAAAGCCGAAGTTGGGAGAGACGTAATGAAAGCACTTATGATTGCCTTCGCTGTCATCTCCACTCTCTGTCTTGCCGACGTTGAAGCGTTTTGCGCCGAACCTTTGAAGTTCGGCGTCGCCGCGATGATTTCTCCGCAGGAGACGGTCAAGTATTACGACCAGATCATCGACTACGTCGGAAAGAAACTGGGGCGGCCAGTCGAGATGGTGCAAAAACGCACCTACGAAGAGACCGACCGGCTGCTGGAAAGCGGGGAGCTGAAACTCGCCTTTGTCTGCTCCGGACCTTACGTGATGGACAAGGAGAAGTTCGGCGTCGAGCTCCTCGTGGCGCCCCAGTCCTACGGAGAACCCTTCTACTACGCCTACATCATCACCCATCGCAGCAGCAAGATCAGGAACCTGGCGGGGCTTAAAGGAAAGAGCTTCGCGTTCACCGATCCCAAATCGAATACGGGCAAGCTCGCCCCGACGTACATGATCGGCAAGAGCTTCAATCTCCCTCCGGAGAAGTTCTTCAGCAAAATCATCTACACGAGAACGCATGACAAGGCGATCGAAGCGGTGGCAAAAAAGATCGTCGCCGGGGCGAGTGTGGACAGCCTGATCTACAACTACGCCGCCAGCAAGAATCCCCGTTTCACAAGCCAGACGAAGGTCATCGCCAAGTCGCCCCGCTACGGCATCCCTCCCATAGTCACCCGCGGCGATCTCGATCCGGTGCTGAAAGCGCGCCTCAGAAACATCTTCCTGACCATGCACGAGGACCCCGAAGGTAGGGAGATTCTCGCCGGGATAAAGGTGGACCGGTTCGTAGTCCCTAAAGATGCGGATTACGACTCGGTTCGTGAGATGGAAAGATGGCTTAGAAAGAACATGAAGTAGGCCTCGCTGCTAACCGTGCAACATCCAACGGGACGCCGGCGCACCTGCCGACGCTCCGCGAAGGCAGGTATTAATGGGCACTTGGCAGATCAGACATCTAAGCCTGCAGCGAAGGTTTTTCCTCCTCTCCTTCAGCATCGTCCTCGTATTCTCCGTTGCCGTAGCGGTGACTCTCTTCGTCGCGCAAAGAAACAAGCTGGAGCTCACCCTCGAGAACAAGGGAAAGGCCTTCGCTAGTTACATTTCGTCTGTCTGCACCGATGCGCTGATCCTGAAGGATACCCTGCAATTGGATGCCCTGGTTTCGGAGGTGCACGATGACGAGATCATCTACACCATCATCGAGGACGCCGACGGCAACCCGCAGACGACCCCCTTCGCCAGCCTGAACCGCTCCCACCCGCAGGTGAAAAATATCCTGAAAAAGCTCCCTTCCGACGTTTCCGTCAGTACCGTCGTGGACCGCTTGAAAAAAGACGGTGACGTGATCGAGCTCCTGCAAAGGATCAAGGTCGATTCCTCCACGCAGGGGGCGGTCCGCATCGGGCTCAGCCGGCTGAACGTCCACGCGCAGTTGGTGCGCCAGACCGAGATAATCCTGGTGGGCATGCTCTTCATGTCGCTCACCTTCGCGATCGTCCTGAACGTGGTCGCGAACCGGCTGGTGCTGCGCCCGGTGAGCGAACTGGCCCGGGTCGCCGATGAGCTGGCGGCAGGCAACATGGCTGCGCGGGTAACCTGTTCGTCAGTGGGGGAAATCGACACCGTCTGCAGAAGTTTCAACATGATGGCGGAGCGCCTGGAAAGCGACATCGCGGAGCTCAAGCGGGCTGAGGCGAGCGTGCGCTTTGCACAGGAGTCCCAGGAGGCCATCCTGAACTCGATGCCGGACCTCATGTTCAGAACCGACCGGGAAGGGGTCATCAAGGAATACCACACCTCGGAGCAGAACCTTCTTTACCTGCCGCCGGAACAGTTCCTCGGCAAGCGGGTTTCGGAGATCATGCCGGAAGAACCGGCAGGCATCGTAATGGCTTCACTGGCGGAGGCGGAGAAGCACGGCTCCCACCGGGGGGCCGTTTACTGCCTCACAATGCCGCAGGGAGAAATGTGGTTCGAGCTTTCCGTAACCGCGATGGGAACACCGTGCACCGGTTTCATCCTGTTGGTCCGCGACATCACGGCGCGCAGGCGTCTCGAGGCGGAACAGCAACAGCTCGAAAAACAGCTCCTGCACTCGCAGAAGCTGGAAAGCCTCGGTGTCCTTGCCGGAGGCATCGCCCACGACTTCAACAACATCCTGATGGCCATCATGGGGAACGCCGAGCTTGCCTTGATGCGGATCAACAAGGAGTCACCCGCCATTGGGAACCTGCAAAACATAGAGCAGGCCTCCGCCCGCGCCGCAGACCTGGCGGCACAGATGCTCGCCTACTCGGGCAAAGGCAAGTTTGTCATCGAAGCAGTCGACCTGAACCGGCTGCTGCAAGAGATGCTGCACATGCTCAACGTCTCCATCTCGAAAAAGGCGCTACTGAACTTTCATCTCGCCGATACGCTTCCGTGCATCGAAGCCGATGCGACGCAGATACGCCAGGTGATCATGAACCTGATCATCAACGCTTCCGAGGCGCTTGGGGATAATAGCGGGGCCATCACGGTGCAGACCGGCAGCATGATCTGCGATCGCGGGTACCTCAAGAACGTCTGGCCGAACGAGGAGCTGCCGGAGGGGCTTTATGTCTTTTTCGAGATAGCGGATACCGGTTGCGGCATGGACAAGGAGACCGTAGGGAGGCTGTTCGATCCCTTTTTCACCACGAAGTTCACCGGCCGCGGCCTGGGGATGGCGGCCGTGCTGGGGATCGTAAGGGGACACAAGGGGGCGATCGTGGTGTACAGCGAGCCGGAGAAGGGGACCACGATAAGGGTGCTCATCCCGGCAAGCAAGCTGCAGGCGGCGAGCGAAAAGCCCTCTATCCCGGAGGAGGCCGCTTGGGAAGGGGCCGGAAAGGCGCTCCTCGTCGACGATGAGGAAGTGGTGCTGGATATAGGCACCGAGATGCTGAGGGAGCTCGGCTTCGCGACGGTCACCGCGCGCGACGGCCGGGAAGCCCTCGAGGTGTACAGGACTACCCCCGGCATCCGGTTCGTCATCCTGGACCTGACCATGCCACACATGAGCGGCGACCAGTGCCTGGCCGAGTTGAAGAAGATCGATCCGGAGGTTAAAGTCGTCATCTCCAGCGGCTTCAGCGAGATCGAGGTGAAGCAGAAGTTCGCAGGGAGTGAGCCTGCAGGGTTCATTCAGAAACCGTACAGACTCTCCGCGCTCAGGGAGGTGCTCAAGACGGTCAGTCCAGGCACCTGAAGACGCCGGAGCTCCAGAGGCAACTGCCGCAGGGCTCGGAGTTCACGTAGCAGTCGACGTCGAAGCGCTCGGACTGCATCAGGTCGCAGGGAGAGGTGTTGCACTCGGCGCAGGAGGGGTAGTCGTGGCGCAGCACGTTCTCCCGGTAGCGGCGGAAGGGAAGGCTGTTCCAGATCCCCAGCACCCCCTTGTCCTTAACGTTGCCAAAACTCCAGGGCTGCACCGGGTGGAGCCAGCCGTTCGCGAAGGAGCGGCAGTGGTGCCAGAGGTGGTAGCAGGGATGCATGCCGCCGTCCCAGGAGATGAAGGCGCTCCCCTTCTCGACGAAGCTGCAGACGCGGCTCTCCCGCCTTGCCACCTCGGGAAGCTTCAGCTCGATCCCCGTCCTGCGCGCCACCTGCGCCGCCTCCTCGAAGATCTCCTGGCTTTCATGGATGCGCTCGGTGTCCAAGGCGAAGAGGCGCTTCAGGTCGAGTGTCACCCCGCGCTGCTGCGCGTCCGATTTCATCGCCGCCACGTACTCGATGATGGCGCGCTCCTCCTCGGTCTTCTTGTAATTCCACAGCACCTCGTAGTAGCGCCGGATGTCGATCCCCTTAAGCTCCGCCTTGCTCATCCAACTCTGGAAGAGCGAGATGGACTCGTCGCTGGAGAGGTCGTAGCTGCACTGGGAGAGGTGCGGCTCGTCGAAGGGGTGCAGGTGCGACACGAGCGCAAAGCTGACGCCGAACTCGGAGGCCCAGGAAAGAGCGGCCGGGAGCTGGCGCAGGTTGTCGCGCATCACGACGAACTCGACCCCGATCTCCATGTCGGGGCGCCGGCAGGCTACCTTTGCCGCCCCCAGCGCGTTCAGCGCGTGCTCCAGGTCGACCAGTTGGCTGCCGGAACGGATGGAGCTGAAGGTATCGGCATCTACGCCGTCCATGGAGAGGCAGATGCGGTCCACCCCCGCCTCCAGGAGCGACACGGCGCGCAGGTGCGACAGCAAAAGACCGTTACTCTGGAAGCCGACCCAGCTCCCGACCGGCATGAGCTTCTTCGCCCGCGTGATGAAGTGCTCCAGGCGGGTGTTGATGAGCGGCTCGCCGACGCCGTTCAAGACCAGCGCCTCCAAGTTCGGAAGCGCGGGCTCCAGCTGGCTGAAGGTGGCGACGTCGAGGTCGCCGTCCTCGACCCGGCTGCCGTCCGCGTTCTGCTTCATGCACATGACGCAGTTCAGGTTGCAGCGGCTGGTGGTCTCGACGAAGAGCTTCGAGGGGTATTCCAGGAAGGCCGGCTCGTTGTCCGGCATGAATTCAGACAGTGCCGCCGCGTTGTTGTTCATCTTGCGTTCCTCAAAAATCGTGTTGCCCCTCGCCATCCGGGAAAGGAGCCGGGGGGGGAGGTGCCGCCCGCGTCAAGACGTCCCACCCGGTCCTTCCCGGAAAGCGAAGAGTTCTCGGAGCCGCCGAGGTGAGGATGACCCCACCGCCTTCGGCCGCCGCTGTCTTTAAACCGTCCTACCCTTTCGCCGCACCCTTCAGCCCTTCCGCCACCAGCTCGGCGATGTCCTTCACGTTGGTGCCGCCCGTTGAGCGGTCCTTCAGGCCGTCCTCCATCATGGTCATGCAGTAGGGGCAGGTGGTGCAGATGGTGCTCGGGTCGCCGGAGAGCGCCTCGCTCACCCGGTTAAGGTTGATGCGCTCGCCCAGGTGCTCCTCCATCCACATGCGCCCGCCGCCTGCGCCGCAGCAGAAGGAATTCTCTCGGCTACGCTCCATCTCCGCTGGAGCGCTCCCGGTGGCGTGGGCGATGACGGAACGGGGCGCCTCGTAGACGCCGTTATGCCGGCCTAAATAGCAGGAGTCGTGGAAGACGATGTTGCCACCCTTCTTCGCATGGTGATCGAGCTTCAGCTTACCCTGCGCGATGAGCGACTCGATGAACTCGGCGTGCGGAATCACCTCGAGCTCGAGGCCGTACTGCTTGTAGTCGTTTTTGAGCGTGGTGAAGCAGTGCGGACACTGGGTGACGATCTTCTTCACCCCCTTCTCCTGGAAAAGCGCCACGTTCTCCTTCGCCATCCTGTCGAAGAGGTACTCGTTCCCCAGGCGGCGCAGGCTGTCGCCGCAGCACTTCTCATCCTTGCCGAGGATGCCGTAGGAAACCCCGGCCGCCTCGAAGATCTGCGTCATGGCGAGCGTCACCTGCTTGCTGCGCGAGTCGAAGGACCCCGCACAGCCGACGAAATAGAGGTACTCCGTCTTTCCCGCCTCGAAGAGCTGCACGTCGCGCCCGCCGGCCCACTTGCCGCGCTCGCCCGGTGCGATCCCCCAGGGGTTGGAGCGCTGCTCCATGTTCTCGAAGAGGTTCAGAAGCTCTTCCGGGAAGTCCGCCTCCATCTGCACCAAGTGCCTGCGCATCTTGGTGATCTTCGGCATCTGCTCGATGAAGACCGGGCAGGCGGCAAGACAGGCGCCGCAGCTCGTGCAGGACCAGAGCGCGTCGGGCTTGATGCATCCCTCACCCTCGCCGATCACCGGCACGGTCGGCTCACCGCCGCGTTTCAGAAGATCGCCGTTGGCAAGGAGGTTCACCTTGATGTCGTGCATGACGAGGCGCGGGTTGAGCGGCTTGCCGGTGTTCGCGGCAGGACAGGACTTCTCGCAGCGCCCGCACTCGGTGCAGGAGAAGGAATCGAAGAGGTCCTTCCAGGTGAAGCGGTCGATGCTCCCGGTGCCGAAAACGTTTCCCTCCTCGAACTCCTCGCGCGGCTGGGTGTTCGGCGTCTCCAGCTCCTTGAAGAAACAGTTCGGGATGGCGGCCAGGATGTGCATGTGCTTGCTGTAGGGAAGGTAGTTCATGAAGAAGAGCAGCACCGCCGCGTGCAGCCACCAGGAGAGCTGCGCGACACTCTTCAGGGTCTCGCTCCCCTCCCCCGCCAGTATGGCCGCCAGCGCCGAGGAAACCGGCATCGCCTGCGCCGCCTGCTCCTGCCCCATGGCGATCTCCGCCGCGTGCAGGCCGAAGTAGGCGAGCATGAGCGTCCCGATCATGGAGAGGATGCCGAAGGCCTCGCCGGTGCGGGCCCCTTCGTAGGGAGGCGCCACCGCTCTTCGCACCAGGGCGATGACTACCGCGGTGAGGGCGCAGAGCGAGACGAGGTCAAAGGCGAAGACGAGCGGCAGGTAGAGCGCCGCGGGGAGCAGGCTGGAAAGTTTCGCTGCCGGGAACACCCCCGCGAGCAGGAACTCCGTGTTGGCTACCGCGAGCACCAGGAACGACCAGAAGATGAAGACGTGGTTGATGCCGAAGGGACGGCTCACCACCCTTTTCTGCAGGAAGGCGAAGAGGAACATCCCCTTGAGCCTCTCGGGTAAACTGGAGAGACGGTCTTCGGCCGCGCCGACGGCGACCAGGCTGAAGCGGCGATAGCAGCTCCAGGCGAAGATGGCGCAAGCCGCCGCCAGGAGCGGCGTGAAGATGACAGGATTAGGTTGCATGAACGTATCCTTGTAGTTGTTTTTTTCGAAATCCGGTTAACCCGCTCGAGCCCGCAGCGGTGTCGTAACAGAGCAGCACCCCTCCCCCTGGAGGGGGGAGGCTGGGAGGGGGAAGCCGGTTCAAGCCGCTGCACGCCCCCTACCTGTCCCTCGCCCCTCGTAGGGCTTCGATCCGCAGGCAGGGCTTGCCCCCCGTAGGGCTTCAGCCCGAAGGGGGGAGAGGGCTAGGGTGAGGGCGGTGCCTCAACCCCACGTCGACGCATTACCACCGTAAGCGGCGCCCTCACCCCTACCCTCTCCCAGAGGGCGAGGGAGAGTTTTTGCAAGATGTCCGTGGCGGGAAGAAGCGTCCCTTACGCCGCCTTGACGTCCTTCACCTCGACACCGTTCGAGGCAGCCTTCATCTCCCGCAGCGCCGCCGTGATCGCCGGGACCACCTGGAACAGGTCGCCCACGATGCCGTAGCTCGCCACCTCGAAGATGGGGGCCTCCTTGTCGCGGTTGATGGCGATGACGAGGTCGGAATCCTGCATCCCCACCAGATGCTGGATCGCACCGGAGATGCCGCAGGCGATATAGATCTTCGGGCGTACCGTCTTGCCGGTCTGCCCCACCTGGCGGTCCGGCGGCATCCATCCCGCGTCCACCGCGCTGCGCGAGGCGCCCACTACGCCCCCAAGCTCGTCGGCCAGTTCCTGCAGCATGGCGAAGTTCTCCTTCGCCATCAGGCCGCGCCCCCCGGAGACGATGAATTCCGCGCCGGCGATATCCACCTCGCCCGCCTTCTTGTCGCGGATCACCTCGAGCACCTTGGTGAAGACGTCCGCCTCGTTGATGGGAAGGGAGACATGGATGATCTTACCCTTGCGTCCCGCCTCCTGCGCCGGCATGGGCATGACGTGCGAGCGTACCGTCGCCATCTGGGGACGGAAACGGTCGCACATGATGGTCGCCATGATGTTGCCGCCGAAGGCCGGGCGGGTCTGCATGAGGTTGCGCTTCGCGTCGATGTCGAGCCCTGTACAGTCCGCGGTGAGGCCGGTCTTGACGCGGGTTGCGACGGCCCCGGCGAGGTCGCGCCCCATCCCGGTCGCGCCCATGAGCACGATCTCCGGTTTGAACTTGTCGACCAGGTGGCAAAGGGCGTCCAGGTACGGGTAGGTACGGTAGTTGGCGAAAACCGTCTGATCCATCAGGTACGCCTGGTCGGCACCGTAGCTGAAGGCCTCATAGCAGAGATGCTCGACCTTGTCGCCCAGCACCACCGCCGAGAGCTCCACGCCGAGCTTCGCCGCCAGTTCCTTACCCTTGCCGAGGAGCTCCCACGAAACGCGGGCCGCCTCCCCTTCCGTCTGTTCGATGAAGACCCATACGCCGCGGTAAGCCGCCACCAGTTCGCGGCGTGCCAGCTCCTCCGGGTCGGCCTCATCCTCGGCGAGGTCCTGCTGACCGGCGAGCTGCGCCAGGATCTCCAGCTCCTCCTTCGAGTAGAAGATCTCCAGGGCCGAGCCCGGGCAGGCCTTCACGCACTTGAGGCAGCCGATGCACTTCGAGAGTTCGATTTGCGGTTCCCCCGCCTCGCTCATCTGGATGCCGTCCACCGGACAGCTGCTCTGGCAGCGCGCACCGCAGGCGATGCACTTCCCCTCTATGAGCCGAACCTTCCCCCGCGGCTTTTTCAGTTTTTTCACCTCGCTCATCAACCGTAGTCCTCTCGTTATTAAATTAAGGCTCAAGCAGTTCCATGCATCCCCTCCCCCGGAGGGGGAGGGTCAGGGAGGGGGCGCAGCGACTATCCTCGAACAGCTTCCCCCCTCCCGACCTCCCCCCTCCGGGGGGAGGAGCCGTGGTGACTATACAGCCAGCATGTCCCTGGCCACCAGCTTCTCCAAGAGGAGCTTTGCGGTCCCCGTGGGGTCGTTCAAACCGTCGCCGATCATCTCCCCCGCCGCACGCTGCGGCGAGAAGATCCTGCTCACCCAGGTAGGCGATCCCTTAAGGCCTATGCCATTGGGGTCGAGCTTCAGGTCGTTGTTGCTCCAGACCTTCACCTCGCTCCTGGCCGCCTTGAGCCGCATCGGGACTGTCGGGTAGCGCGGACGGTTCAGTTCGCGCACCACCGTGATCATGGCCGGCAGCTTCGCCTCAACGATCTCGTAGCGCCCCTCGAGTTTGCGGCGCACGCGGATTTTTCTGGAAAGGAAGTCCAGATGTTCGATGCGGTCCACGAGCGTGAGTTGCGAGAAGCCGAGCCGGATGGCGATGCCCGGGCCGACCTGGGCCGTATCGCCGTCGATGGTCTGCTTGCCGCAGAAGACCAGCCCCACCTCGTCATCCTGGGCCAGTTTCCTGATGGCCTCCGCCAGCACTTTGCTGGTGGAGAGCGTATCCGCGCCGCCGAAGGCGCGGTCCGAGCAGAGGATCGCTTCATCCACGCCGAGAGCCAACGCCTTTCTGAGTGTCGCCTCCGCGTTGGGCGGTCCCATCGAGAGGGCAGCCGCCTTGAACCCGTAGCGTGCCTTCATGCGGAGGCTTTCCTCCAGGGCGTGGGTATCGTAAGGATTTACGATGAAAGGGATACCATCGCGCACCAGCGTATTAGTAACCGGGTCGATCTGCACCTGAGTCGTATCCGGCACCTGTTTAATGCAAGCCACCACGTACATTGAAGATCCTTTCTTTTACCAACTCTGTTCAAACCCGTTGTCATAGGCCACAAGGTCCACAAGGTCCAGAGCGTCCACCGGGGCCATCAAGGTTTTAGTGCCACCGCCTAGTGGGTCGCCTCACCCCTCGAAATCTCCCACTGTTCCCTGAAAAGTGCGAACGCCTCGCGCATGATGAAGGAAGCCTTTTTCCCCCTTTTGTCCATGAGCCTCTGGATGGCGTCCCGCTCGTCGTCGCTCATGCGTATCGAGATGATGTTCACCTTCTTCTGACTTCTGTCCTTCATGACCTCTCCCCTTCTTTGCCTGCTGATTTGAATATGCCGCCTGTTACAGCAGCTCGATCTTGTCCTCGGGGCGCACTACGCCGCCGCTCACCACGGTGGCGAAGATCCCCTCCTTCGGCATGACGCAGTCACCCGCCTGGTAGTAGATGGCGCACCGGGTGTGGCAGACCTTTCCTATCTGGGAAACCTCCAGCACCACCGGCCCGATGCCGATCCGAGTCCCCACCGGCAGAGTCACCAGTTCGATGCCGCGCGTGGTGATGTTCTCCGCGAAGTCGCCCGGCCCGACGGCAAGCCCCAGCGCGATCATCTTGTCGATGCTCTCCTCGGCTAAAAGGCTCACCTGGCGGTGCCAGTCCCCCGCGTGCGCGTCGCCGATGATGCCGTAGTTTTCCCTCAGGTGCACAGCCGGCGCCGGCTTTTTCCTCTCGCCCTTATTCTCGCTTACGCTGACCGCCACTACAGACGCGCTCATAGTCTCCTCCGTTTATGCCAGTCCCGGTCCCACCTTACACGAGCCCCGGTCCCCGTCTTCTAACCGCCTATCCTCGACATGTTGACCACGGCCTGCTCGGCCCCTTCCTCGGCGATATGGTGCCGTCCCGGCTTCTGCGTCACGATGCGGCTAAGCGCCTCGTGCAGCGGGCCGGGATCGTCGGAAGCAAGAAGCGGCTTCAGGTCCATGCCCTGATCCGAGAAGAGGCAGCCGCGCACCCGGCCGGTCGCCGTGATCCTGATCCGGTTGCAGCTCTCGCAGAAGTGCCCCGACACCGGGGTGATGATCCCGATGGCGCCCGCGGCACCCTGTATCTTGTAGTTCCTGGCCGGCCCCGCCATCTCGGAGTTCACCAGCGGCAGCAACGGGTAGCGCTCGGCGATGCGCGCGAGGATCTCGCTTCCGGGCATGCTCTGGGCGCCCCACCCTTCGTCCTGCAGGGTCGGCATGTACTCTATGAAGCGCACCGTGAACGGATGGTCCAGGGTGAGGGCGGCGAAATCCAGGATCTCCTGGTCGTTCACCCCGCGCATCACCACCATATTGATCTTAAGCGGTCCGAAGCCCGCCTCCTGCGCCGCAGCAATCCCGGAGAGGACCCGGTACAGATCGGCACCCCGGGTGATCCTGGCGAAGGTATCCGCCCTCAACGAATCGAGGCTTATGTTTAGCCGAGCCACCCCGGCCTGCCTGAGCGGCTGGGCTAGCTCGTCGAGGAGGAGCCCGTTGGTGGTGAGCACCAGTTCCTTGAGTCCCGGGATCGCCGAGAGGCGACCGAGAAAATCAACGATGCCTCTTCTGACCAGCGGCTCCCCGCCGGTCACCCTTATCTTTTCTATCCCCTGCGCGACGCAGGCCGAGGCCGCCCGGTAAAGCTCCTCGTAGCTCAGCATCTCTTTATGCTCGAGCTTCGCCACCCCCTGCGCCGGCATGCAATAGCTGCAGCGCATGTTGCAGCGGTCGGTGACCGAGAGTCTCAAGTAGTTGATCCGCCTGCCGTAGGTATCGATCAGTGCCATGCCACATCCCCCCGTGAAACACGCCTCGCCGTATACAAGGCAATATCGGTACCAACTGTTCCACTTCGGCGCAAAAAGGCGCGTCTGGCACTAATGAGGCAGGAAGTAAGATGGTGAATACACAACAAACGAACCAATTTTTGGGATTTTGAATTCAACAGGCAGGCACTGCGGGGATCATCGGTTTACCGTCCAAAACGTCCGTTCCACAAAAGCACAAACGCTCCATAATGGAACGCCGCAACTGTTCGATTTCAGAACGCAACCTTTGGGCGTCGGGAGGTTAACGTAAACAAAGGATTCGTTAAGTATACGGTATCCTATGAAAATTGTTCGGGCTGGCAAAAAAATGCGTTTACGGTGAATTCTGGTACGCCCCTTGCGAAAGCGTAGAAAACCGTTTTAGGAAAGTGTATGCAGCACCGCACGAATCTTAAAATAATCAAACCCGGTGCAAATAGCCCGGAAAAACAACAGGGGGAAAGAAAAATGGCATTAGGAGAACAGACTTACGGCTTCTTCATTCCGACGGTTTCGCTGATGGGCATCGGTTCCGCTAAGGAAACCGGTGAGCAGGTGAAGGCACTGGGCGCATCCAAAGCTCTCATCGTAACCGACAAAGGTCTTTCGGCTATGGGCGTTGCCGACAAGATCAAGGAGCAGGTGGAAGCCACCGGCGTAAAGGCCATCATCTTCGACGGCGCCGAGCCGAATCCGACCGACATCAACGTTCACGACGGCGTGAAGGTGTACCAGGAAAACGGTTGCGACGCGATCATCTCCCTGGGCGGCGGCTCCTCCCATGACTGTGCCAAAGGCGTTGGCCTGGTCATCGGCAACGGCGGCAACATCCGCGACTTCGAAGGCATCAACAAGTCCACCAAACCGATGCCGGCATTCGTCGCCATCAACACCACCGCCGGCACCGCTTCCGAAATGACCCGTTTCTGCATCATCACCAACACCGACACCCACGTGAAGATGGCCATCGTCGACTGGCGCTGCACTCCGAACATCGCCATCAACGACCCGCTGCTCATGGTCGGCAAGCCGGCCGCTCTGACCGCGGCTACCGGTATGGACGCCCTCACCCACGCAGTTGAGGCATACGTCTCCACCATCGCTACCCCGATCACCGACGCATGCGCCATCAAGGCCATCGAACTGATCGCCAAGTACCTCTCCAAGGCTGTCGCCAACGGCGAAGACCTCGAGGCACGCGACAAGATGGCTTACGCCGAGTACCTGGCCGGCATGGCGTTCAACAACGCTTCGCTTGGCTACGTTCACTCCATGGCGCACCAGCTGGGCGGCTTCTACAACCTGCCGCACGGCGTCTGCAACGCCATCCTGCTGCCGGCCGTCAGCCAGTACAACCTGATCGCATGCCCCGAGCGTTTCGCCGACATCGCGAAAGCCCTCGGCGAGAACGTCGACGGCCTCTCCGTGACCGAAGCCGGCCAGAAGGCGATCGACAGGATCCGCAGCCTCTCCGCTTCCATCGGCATCCCGACCGGCCTCAAGGCCCTCAACGTGAAGGAAGAGGACCTCTCGATCATGGCGGAAAACGCAAAAAAGGACGCTTGCCAGTTCACCAACCCGCGCAAAGCGACCCTTGAGCAGGTCATCCAGATCTTCAAGGATGCGATGTAATAACGCTGCAGCATGATCCCCGCCCCCGGAGGGGGAGGGTTAGGGAGGGGGGAATTCCTGGCTCCCTCCCTCCCGACCTCCCCCCTCCGGGGGAAGGGGTGAAGAGTAGGGGCGAATGATTATTCGCCACCGCACCACCCAACAGATGCGTAAGCGGTGTCGGGTCAGTCTGGCATCAAAAATCTCCGAGCCGTGTCGAGCCTAAAAGGGACCTCCCCTCATGGCTCCAGGCCAACGGGTTGCCCTGGAAACGGTGCAGCCTCCCTCTTGGAAAGGAGTCCCGGCTGACGTCAAGCAGCCGGTAGAACAATTTAAATTAGGGAGCTTGAAAAGCATGGATAAGATTTTTCGCGTCAACATGACCGACCTCACCACCAAGATCGAAGAAGTTCCGGCAGCCTGGGCAGGCCTTGGCGGCCGCAGCCTCACCTCCACCATCGTTGCAGCCGAAGTACCGCCGACCTGCCACGCGCTTTCCGCCGAGAACAAGCTGGTGTTCGCACCCGGCCTTCTGACCGGCACCCCGGCAGCCAACTCCGGTCGCCTCTCCGCAGGCGCCAAGAGCCCGCTCACCGGCGGCATCAAGGAGTCCAACGCAGGCGGCACCGCGGCACAGATGCTGGCGAAACTCGGCATCAAGGCCCTCATCATCGAAGGCGCCCCCAAGGGTGACGCCTGGTACAACCTCGCCGTCGGCGTGAACGGCGTCACCATCAGCGAAGAGAAGGAACTGCTGGGCCTTGGTAACTTCGCCGTCATCGACGCGGTCGAGGCGCGCCTGGGCAAGAAAACCGGCGTCCTCACCATCGGCCCGGCCGGTGAGCTGAAGATGACCGCCGCCAACATCTCCGTCAAGGACCCGGACAGCAAGATCCGCAGCCACGGCCGTGGCGGCCTGGGCGCAGTCATGGGCTCCAAGCAGATCAAGTTCATCTCCATCGACGGCGAAGGCGCTCCGGGCGTGAAGATCGCCGATCCGGACAAATTCAAGACTGCCGCCAGGGCGTTCTCCAAGGCCATTCTCGAGCACCCGGTCTCCGGCGAGGGGCTGCCGACCTACGGCACCAACGTCCTCGTGAACATCCTGAACGAGGCCGGCGGTCTCCCGACGAGAAACTTCACCACCGGCCAGTTTGAAGCTCACGACAAGATCTCCGGTGAGACCATGTACGACACCATCGTAGCGCGCGGCGGCAAGCCCAAGCACGGCTGCCACGCCGGCTGCATCATCCAGTGCTCGCAGGTCTACCACGACAAGGACGGGAAGTACGTCACCTCCGGCTTCGAGTACGAGACCATCTGGGGCCTGGGTGCCGACTGCTGCATCGACAACCTGGACGACATCGCCCGCGCCGACAACCTGATGGACGACATCGGGATCGACTCCATCGAGACCGCCGTCATGTTCGGCGTCGCAATGGAAGCCGGCATCCTCAACTGGGGTGACTCCAAAGAGATGCTGCGTCTTTTGACCGACGAGATCGGCAAGGGGACCGCCCTTGGCCGCATCCTTGGCGGCGGCGCAGGCTCCGTGGGCCGCACTTACGGCGTGACCCGCGTACCGGTCGTCAAGAACCAGGCGATCCCGGCCTACGACCCGCGCTCCGTCAAGGGGATCGGCGTCACCTACGCCACCTCCACCATGGGCGCCGACCACACCTCCGGCTACACCATCGCCACCAACATCCTGAACGTCGGCGGCTACGTCGACCCGCTCAAGAAGGACGGCCAGGTCGAGCTCTCCCGTAACCTGCAGATCGCGACCGCCGCGGTCGACTCGACCGGTATGTGCATCTTCGTCGCCTTCCCGGCGTTGGACATACCGGAGTGCCTCCCGGCCCTGATCGACATGATCAACGCCCGCTTCGGCATCGCCCTCACCGGCGACGACGTCACCAACCTGGGCAAGTACGTCCTGAAGACCGAGCGCGAATTCAACCAGAAAGCCGGTCTCAGCAACGTCCATGACCGCCTCCCGGACTTCTTCAAGAACGAGCCGGTAGCGCCGCACAACGCGGTGTGGGACTTCACCGACGAGGAACTCGACGAGTTCTGGAACTTCTAGAAGCAGCCGACGCCCGGCGTGACGAAGGTCACGCCGGGTTTTTCCGTTTGAACCACGAGCAGGTGCCTCATGCAGATAACTCTCAAACTTTTCGCTACTTTCAGAAACGGCAGGTTCAAGGTGGCCGAACAGGAACTCGCCGAAGGAACCGAGGTACGCGCCGTGGTGCTCTCTTTGGGTCTCACCGAAGAGGAGATCGGCATCGTCATGCTGAACGGCCGGCACGGCGAACTGGACAGCAAGCTCGCCCACGGCGACACCCTTTCGCTCTTTCCCCTGGTCGGAGGAGGCTGACATGCATAACGCCCTCGTCTTTTTGAAGGAACAGACCAAGGACGGCCTGCTTTCCTGGCGCGCCCAGGACACCACTGCGAAGCTCTTCGACATAAGCCACGCCGCGGTGGAGTGGCTCGCCCTGCAAAACGGCATCCTTCCGGCCCGCTACCAGCGCAACAGGAGCATGATCGGTGTCGAAGACCAGTTGCGCCTGTTCCAAAGCCGCGTCGCCGTGATCGGCTGCGGCGGCCTGGGCGGCTACGTCCTCGAGGAGTTGGCGCGTCTCGGCGTCGGTCAGATCGTCGCCATCGACCCGGACATCTTCGAAGAGCACAACCTGAACCGGCAGATACTTTCCTCGCCGGCGTCCCTTGGCCAGCCCAAGGTGGCGGTCGCGGCGGAACGGCTTGCCCAGGTGAATCCGGCCGTCACGGTGACCCCCATCGAGGACGCCTTCTGCCTGACCAACGGCTTCGAACTCCTTGCAGGGGTAAGCATCGCGGTCGACGCCCTGGACAGCATCCCCTACCGCCTGCAGCTGGCCGAGGTATGCACACTGGCCGGAATTCCCATGGTGCACGGCGCCATCGGCGGGTGGTACGGACACGTGGCCACCCAGTTCCCCGGAGAGACCACGGTGCAGAACATCTACCGGCATTGGGTGGCCGGCAAGGGGATCGAGCAGCAGCTCGGCAACCCCTCCTTCACACCGGCCGTGGTGGCGAGCCTCGAGGTCGCCGAGGTCTGCAAGGTCCTGCTCGGCAAGGGAGAGCCGTTGAGAAACCGCAAGCTATCCATCGACCTCTTGGAAATGGAAATGCACGAGATATCGTACGCCGAGGTTCCGGTCAAGCTGGTGAACGCGGCGTAAAGAAACAAAGAACCTCCCCCTCCCGCAAGGGTAGGGGCTTGGCCACAAAGATCGTGGCTGCAATTAACTACCGGCGCCACGACGGCGCCAGACAGCACCGAGGAGGTGCACCATGCCAAGCTTTGAAGAAGCGCGCGGCATCATACTGGCCCACGTGAAGCCCCTTGGGGAGGAAACCGTTCCGCTGATGGACGCCTTCGGGCGTGTGGTAAGCAGGGACATCATCGCCCCCTGGGACCTGCCGCTTTACGACAACTCCGCCATGGACGGCTTCGCCGTGCACGCAGCGGATTGCACCTCCGCCCCCACCCGCCTCGCCATCACCGGCTTTCTACCCGCCGGGGGCGACGTCGCCGCCACGGTCGAGCTTGGATGCGTGGTGCGCATCATGACCGGAGCCCCCATCCCCCCCGGCTGCAACGCCGTCATACCCCTCGAGGAAGCGGAAGTGGACGGGGACCATGTGGTGATAAGCCACAAGGTGCTCCCCCGGCAGCATGTGCGCGTGAGAGGCGGCGACGTAACCGCCGGCGCCCCGGTCCTCGCCGAGGGAACAGGGATTCGTCCCGCCGAGGTCGGCATGCTGGCCGCCATGGGACAGGCGCTGGTGCCGGTGTACCGCAAAGCGCGTGTGGCCATACTCTCCACCGGAGATGAACTGATCGAGCTGGGCGAGCGCCCGGTCTCGGGCAAGGTGATCAACTCCAACGCCCTGTCGCTGGCCGCCGCGGTACGCGAGGCGGGTGCCGAGCCGGTACTGGTCGGCATCGCGCGCGACAAGGTGGAAAGCCACCGGGAGAAGATGCTGCAGGGGCTATGCTGCGACGCGCTGATCACGTCGGCCGGTGTTTCCGCCGGAGACCGGGATCTCGTGCGCGAGGTCGCCGCCGGGCTTGGGGCCGAGGAGCTTTTCTGGAAGATCGGCATGAAGCCGGGGGGGCCCACCGCCTTCTCGACCTGGCAGGGAAAGCCCATCTTCTCGCTTCCAGGCAACCCGGTCTCCACCATGGTGACCTTTGAGCTTTTGGTGAAGCCCGCCCTCTTGAAGATGATGGGGCACCGGAAGGTGGTTCCCCCGTTCGTGAAGGGAATTCTCGCCGAGGACGCCCACAAGAAGCCAGGCAAGCTGCACTTCATCCGGGTGACAGTGAAAAAGCGTCACGGCAGGCACGTCGCCTACTGTGCCGGCGAACAGCACACCGCGATCCTCAGCACCATGACGAGGTGCGACGCGCTCGCCGCCCTCCCCTGCGACGCGACCTTCATCCCGGCCGGCAGCGAAGTGGATCTCGCCCTTTTGAGGGAGGTCGACCTGGTCAGCGAGTGCGAGGCGGCCGTCGGCTACCTGCATTGATGCTGAAAGGGTAATAATAATAATTAATTTGCTATATTTTTCTTCCCGAATATGCGATATAGTGCATCGTATCGTTTTGGGAGGTGAAATATGAACGAGCTGTTGATTCTGGTAGGAATAGTGGTCGTCTGGGTGGCGCTGCAGCGTTTCATCCTGCCCCGGATGGGGATTGCGACCTGAATGTCGCCGGCATGCACCCCTGGTCAGGGGAAGAAGAAAAAAGAAGATAGCGAGCAGGAAGGATAAGAAAGGGCGCCGGTCAAACCGAGCGCCCTTACTTTTTGTCTTGAGTGTTTCTGTACCGCCCCTGTAGGGCCGAATAATCATTCCCCCCCTCTCCCGGAGCAAAGATGCCCCGGGAGAGTTTGGCAGTCAGTCAGTTAACATAGAACGTAGAACGTTGAACGTCCTCTCGGTTCTGTAGAACGTCCTCTCGGTTTAATACCTGTAGTGCTCCGACTTGTACGGACCTTCCTTCTTCACGCCGATGTACGCCGCCTGTGCGTCGGACAGCTCGGTCAGCATGGCACCCAGGGTCTTCAGCTGCAGACGCGCCACCTTCTCGTCCAGCTCCTTCGGCAGGATATATACGCCCACCGGATACTTGCCCGGGTTGCAGAAGAGCTCCATCTGCGCGAGCGTCTGGTTCGCGAAGGAAGAGGACATAACGTAAGAAGGATGGCCGGTGGCGCAGCCGAGGTTCACCAGGCGACCTTCCGCGAGCAGGATGATGCGCTTGCCGTCCGGGAAGATGACGTGGTCGACCTGTGGCTTGATGTTCTCCCACTTATACTGCTTGAGCTTCGCCACCTCTATCTCGTTGTCGAAGTGACCGATGTTGCAGACGATGGCGTTGTGCTTCATCGCTTTCATGTGGTCATGGGTGATGACGTCGATGTTGCCGGTGGTGGTGACGAAGATGTCCGCCTTGTCCGCCGCCCACTCCATGGTGACTACCTTGTACCCTTCCATGGCCGCCTGCAGGGCGCAGATCGGGTCGACCTCGGTGACCCACACCTGGGCCTGCAGCCCGCGCATCGCCTGGGCGCATCCCTTGCCCACGTCGCCGTAGCCGCAGATGACGGCAACCTTGCCGGCCACCATGACGTCGGTGGCGCGCTTGATGCCGTCCATGAGGGACTCGCGGCAGCCGTAGATGTTGTCGAACTTCGACTTGGTCACCGAGTCGTTCACGTTGATGGCCGGGAACTTGAGCTTCCCTTTCTCGAACATCTGGTAGAGACGGTGTACGCCGGTGGTGGTCTCTTCGGTAACACCCTTGATGCAAGCTGCGGTCTTCGCGTACCAACCCGGCTTCTCGGCGAGGCGCTTCTTGATGGCAGCGAAAAGCACCTCTTCCTCCTCGCAGGTCGGCTTGTCGAGGACGGTCGGGTCCTTTTCCGCGTCGCTGCCAAGGTGCAGCAACAGGGTCGCGTCGCCGCCGTCGTCAAGGATCATGTTGGGCGCACCGCCGTCGTGCCACTCGAAGATCTTGTGGGTGTAGTCCCAGTACTCGGTGAGGCTCTCACCCTTGTGGGCGAAGACCGGGATCCCGGCGGCGGCGATGGCTGCCGCGGCGTGATCCTGGGTCGAGAAGATGTTGCAGGAAGCCCAGCGGACCTCGGCGCCGAGCGCGGTGAGAGTCTCGATGAGCATGGCGGTCTGGATGGTCATGTGCAGCGAGCCCGCGATGCGCGCCCCCTTGAGCGGCTGGGCCGCCGCGTACTCCTCGCGAATCGCCATGAGACCCGGCATTTCGGTTTCCGCGATGATCATCTCCTTGCGGCCCCAATCGGCCAGCGACATATCCTTTACGATGTAATCCTGTTTCACGTTATTCTCCTTTCGATGGTCTTGCTGTCTAACCTTCTAAAACTCCGTGTCTTTCATGCCTTTACCGCCTGCACCAGCAGCACGTCTTCAGCACCGTTTCCTGAGGAGACGCGATCTATGGTGATACCTGAAAACCCTGCTCCCTTAAGCCACCCCTTCAACTCACCATCCTCGAAACCGAGCCACTGGTCGGCCAATTGTTCCCTGGCCCATTCCTGTTCGTGACGCGCAAGGTCGGCGACAAGCAGTGTTCCCTGCGGCGCAAGCACGCGCGCGATCTCGGCGAGCACCGTTTCCGGCCTGGCGGCATGGTGCAGCACCATGTTGGCTACCACGCAACCCGCTCCTCCGTCGGCAAGCGGCAGGTGGTTCATGTCACCAAGCCTCAGTTCGGCCCCCTGCACCCCGTCCTTAGCGAGCCTGCGACGCGCTTCTTCCAGCATCGCGGGAGAGTGGTCGACACCTATCACCCGCCCCGCCCGACGCGCGAGCTCCGCGAGGAGCGCTCCGGTGCCGACACCTATCTCCAAAAGCACCGCCGCCTCAGGCACCTTGTCCAGGAGGCTTTCCTGGTATTCGGGCACCGGCAGGAGCGTGCGCGAGAGCAGGTCCCACTGGGCCGCGTGCCGGTCGAAGAACTCCTGGCTTCGTTTGCGGCGCGCCTCCAGGGCCTGCGCCACGGCGGCCAGATCCTCACGGCGCTCGGGAAGCTGCTCAAGTTCGCGTTCGAACTCGGGCCTGATGGCGCAGAAAAACGGGTTGGCGTCACCGGCGCGGTAGTAGCTCCAGGTTCCCTGGCGCTTCACCGCAAGGACACCGGCCTCGGCCAGGATCTTCAGGTGCCGCGAGATGCGCGACTGTCCCATCCCCATGATCTGGGTGAGCTCCTGAACGGTGAGCTCCGCGTTCAGGAGCACGCCGACCAGCCGTAGGCGGCAAGGGTCCGCCAGTGCCTTGAAAAGTTCCAACATGTCTATATCAACTCTCGCTATTCTTATAAATCAAGTTTTCTTGATATAGCACAGTACGCCGCCGCCGACAAGACGGAAGGCATATTATTTCCTCCTTATGCATAGCCTGCCGCAGCATATTCCCTCCATCCTCCCTCTCCCTCCGGGAGAGGGCCGGGGTGAGGGCCTCGGCAGATGCAATTCCCTCACTTCGTGGCAACGCCCTCACCCGGCCTTCGGCCATCCTCTCCCACCTGCGGACCGAAGCCCTACGGTGGGCGAAGGCACGATGGGAGAGGGGTCGGGAAAAACCAAAAATCCCCCAGCGGCACGAAGCCACTGGGGGATCTGGTGATTCCTGCGCAGAAGCGGCGCCTCGCCGGCCTTTAAAGGTGCCCGGCGCAAGGTGCGCTCCTGCGTTTGGTGCGTATTTACTGGATCAGGCTGCCTTGTCCTCGGCGACGGCACCTTGCGCGCCGAAAATCTCGTCGAAGATCTCCTGTACCGTCTCCATGCGATTCGCCTTCCAGGCGTTGGTGCCGCAGAAGATGAGACCGGAGTCGACCTCGCCGCGCTGGGCGCGATCAAGGGATTTCACGATGCAGAAGCGCTCGCCGCTCTCCCTGTAGGAGCATTTCTTGAGACAGCCGTACGAGCAGACCGAGGAGTGGTCGCGGTCGTAGTCGAAGATCCCCTGCTGGTTACTGAGAATGGCGCGCCCCGGAAGACCGGCCGGGCTCATGATGAGGCCGATGTCTTCCTTCTTGCAATCGAGGTAGGCCTGCTTGAAGGCATCCTCGGCGTCGCACTCGACGGTGGTCACGAAGCGGCTCGCCATCTGAACGCCGTCGGCCCCTTCAGCCAGGGCGTGCTCGACGTCGGCGCGGTCCCATATGCCACCGGCCGCGATGATCGGAATATCAAGCCCGTACTCGGAACGGAAGAATTCCTTCACGCCGCGCACGGTCTCGTACTGGTCGTACTCACCGGTGCCGATGTTCTCCATCTTCTCGCCCAGGTGCCCCCCGGCGGTATCCGGGTCCTCGACCACGACGGCATCGGGAAGACGGTTGTAGGACTTATCCCATTTTTTGGCGATCAGTTGCGCTGCACGCACCGAGGATACGATGGGGATGAGGGCGACGTCGGGCGCGTGCGCGGTGAGCCCGGGGAGGGTCAAGGGAAGGCCGGCGCCGCAGACAAGCACCTTCGCCCCCGCCTCGACCGAAGCCACCACGAGTTCCTCGTAATCGGTGAGGGCGACCATCACGTTGACGCCGATGATGCCGTCCGGGGCGATCTCGTAGGCCTTGCGGATCTCGTCCTTCAGCGCCTGCGCGTTGCTCTTGAGGTAGTTTTTGCCGTCGAAAAACTCGCTGTTCAGGGTTATCCCGGGGGAAGCCACCAGGCCCACACCACCGCACTTAGCGACGTGACCAGCCAGCGAGCCCGCTGAAATTCTTACTCCCATGCCGCCCTGGATAAGCGGGTATCGTGCCTCGTGTTTACCAATGCGCAACGGCTTGAACATAACTCCTCCTGAGTATCAGACTGCGACGTAAACACATTATCAGAGAACGTCGACGGCTTTTGTAATACTAGTGTAAAAACAAACGCCCCCAGTACTCTCAGATACCCCTTGCAAAAACGAGGCAGCGATGCTACGTGTGTGGCATGAAAATGAACCGGAAACTCTCCAACCCGTTGATTGCACTGATAGGGATCCAGCTGATTTGGGTGGTGATGGTCGTCTCCTGGGTCTACTGGTTCATCGGAAGGAACAAGGAGTTCAAAGCCCTCGCCCTGCGCTACAAGCCCGAACTGGTAACTCACGGGGTTGAGTGGATCGTTCTGGTCGAGGGGCTGCTGATGGCGGTTGCCATCCTGGCCGGGGTCTATGTCATCTTCCTCTATTGGCGGCGGCAGGCGAACCTCTATCTGCAGCAGCGCAGCTACATATCCCAGTTGACCCACGAGCTTAAGTCCCCGCTCGCCTCGATCCAGTTGCACCTTGAAACGGTGAAGATGAGGGAGCTCCCCAAGGAGAAGCTCGACGGCTTCCTCGACACCATGCTCTCCGATACCGAACGTCTGAACATCCTGATCAGCAACCTCCTCATGGCGACGAGGATCGAGTTCCGTCAGTTGGGCGAAAAGGCGAAGCAGATCGACTTCTCAGGGTTCGTCACCAGCTATCTCGAAAGCAAAAACGGCGACCTCCCGGAGGGGGGCAAGCTGACGGTGGAGATCGAGCCGAACATCACAGCGACCATCGACGCGGAAGGGATGGAGATGGCGCTCAGAAACCTCTTCGAGAACGCCCTCCTTTACTCACCGGTATCGCCGGAAATCCGCGTGTCGTTGAAGCGCAGCGCAAGCGGCAGGCAGTGCGTGCTCGACTTCCAGGACAACGGCAAGGGGCTAGGAAACGACGAACTGGAGAAGATATTCGAGATGTTCTACCGGGTGCGCACGCCGGGGGAGAACATCAGGGGAACCGGTCTCGGGCTCTACATCGTGAGAAGCGTGGTGAACGCACACGGCGGCAAGATCTCGGTCGAGAGCCCCGGGCCCGGCAAAGGCTGCACCTTCCACATCACCCTGCCGCTTCAGGGCAGGCAGCAGCGAGGATAGGATGTCCGGCGAAAAACCGCACATACTGCTAGTCGAGGACGAGATGCACCTGGCGCGCGGCATCACCTTCAACCTTGAACAGGAAGGGTACCTGGTGAGCCACGTGGAGAGCGGCGAGGAGGCACTGGAGAAGGTACGGATGGAGAAGTTCGACCTGATCATCCTGGACGTCATGCTCCCCGGGATCGGAGGGTTCGAGGTCTGCGAGAAGATACGGGGGCTCGATTCGCGCGTCCCGGTTCTGATGCTGACGGCACGTTCCGCCGAGAGCGACCGCATCTCGGGGCTTGCCGCCGGGGCGGACGATTATCTGATCAAGCCGTTCAACCTGAAGGAGTTTCTGCTCAGGGTATCCGGCATGCTCCGTCGCAGCGCGTGGTACCGCCCCGAACCGGTCGAGGAAGGGTATAGTTTCGGCGACAACGAGGTCTTTTTGCTCTCCTACCGGGCAAGGACGCGGCAGGGTGAGATCGACCTGACCGATCTCGAGGTGCGCATGCTGTCGCTTTTCTTCCATCGCGAAGGAGAGGCCATCCCGCGTGGGGAGATCCTGGAGAGCGTCTGGGGTTACGCCACCGATGCCGAGACACGCACGCTGGACAACTTCATCGTGCGGCTCAGGAAGTACTTCGAGCCCGAGCCCTCCCGCCCGGTTTTCTTCCAGACCGTGCGCGGCGTGGGGTACAGGTTCAGCAAAAAACCTTAACGGCGGTTCAACGTTCAGCGTTCAACGTTCGCCGAGCTTGTCCGACATACCGCAACGATATCGCTACTGCCACATTGGCAAAACAAAAGGCCCTCCGAAATACCGGAAGGCCTTTTGTTTTAACGTGGAACGTTGAACGTTGAACGGGTGTTAGAGCCCCGCCTTCTCCCTGATGATCGCGGCCTTGTCGGTGCGCTCCCAGGTGAACTCGGGGAGCTCGCGGCCGAAGTGGCCGTAGGCTGCGGTCTTCTTATAGATCGGACGCAGCAGGTCGAGCTGCTCGATGATGGCGCGCGGACGCAGGTCGAACACCTCGCGCACGATCTCGGAGATGCGCTTGCTCGGGATCTTGCCGGTGCCGTTGCAGTCAACCATGACGGAGACTGGCTCGGCAACGCCGATGGCGTAGGCCACCTGCACTTCGCAACGCTCGCAGACGCCGGAGGCGACGAGGTTCTTCGCCACGTAGCGCCCCATGTACGCCGCGGAACGGTCCACCTTGGAGGGGTCCTTGCCGGAGAATGCACCGCCACCGTGGGCGCCGTGCCCGCCGTAGCTGTCGACGATGATCTTGCGGCCGGTGAGACCGCAGTCGCCCATCGGGCCGCCGATGACGAAACGGCCGGTCGGGTTGATGAGGAACTTGGTGTTCGCATCCATCAGGTTGGCCGGAATGATCTTCTTGACGACTTCCTCGATGATCCCTTCCTTGATCATCTCGTAGGACACCTCGGGGGTGTGCTGCGACGAGATGACGACGGTGTCCACGTGCACCGGCTTGTCGTCGATGTACTGGATGGAAACCTGGGACTTGGAGTCCGGACGAAGGAAGTCGAGCACGCCGGTCTTCCTGACGTCGGCAAGCCTCGACACCAGTTTGTGAGCCAGCAGGATCGACATCGGCATCAGTTCCGGGGTCTCGTTGCAGGCAAAGCCGAACATGAGCCCCTGGTCGCCCGCGCCCTGCTCCTTGAACATCCCCTCGCCTTCGGTGACGCCCTGGGCGATGTCCGGGGACTGCTTATCTATAGAGGTCAGCACCGCACAGGTTTCCCAGTCAAAGCCCATGGCGGAATCGTGGTAGCCGATCTCACGGATCGTTTCACGCACGATCTTCGGATAGTCGATGACCGCGTTGGTGGTGATCTCGCCTGCGATCACCGCCATGCCGGTGGTGACAAGCGTTTCGCAGGCCACACGCGACTTGGGGTCCTGAGCCAGGATGGCGTCGAGGATGGCGTCGGATATCTGGTCGGCAACCTTGTCCGGATGCCCTTCAGAGACAGATTCAGAGGTAAAGATGAAGTCCTTCATTTCCATAAGGTGAGACCCCCAGAAAAAGTGTGCAGCTAGTGTATAGGCAAAGCGGAGAGATTGTATAGGCGCCATTTTCCTTTGTCAACGATTAAGTACAGCAAATTTCAACACATTTTACCGGGGTACTGCGGCCGGCTCCCCTACCACTCAAACATTAGTTGATACCAATAGAACATCCGTTACAATCTTTTCTCGATGCGAAACAGTGAGGGGGCATTGCACCTTGAGCGCAAAGAGCTGAACTGAAAAGGCTTTGAGGGAGGAATTATGAAATTGCTTGCGGTGATGCTGATGTGCCTGTTACTCGCAGCCTGCGGTGGCTCCGGGTCGGATCAAATTTCCGGCACTGACGGCAACGTGCACATCCCGGAACCGGCGAACGGAACGGTGCGCGTCCTCGTCACCACGCAGGGGCCGGTTGCCGACGCCATCCTCTACGCCGCCCAGTTCACCTTGCGCCTTCCCGCCGGAGTCTCCGTGCCGACCGATGCCGACGGTGCCGTCGCTGACGGGGTCGTGGCACCGGCCATCGGAGGAAGCTATGTCGGCGCCGCCGTGGTGACCCCCTCCTCGACGGCCTCCGGACCCGTACTCGCCGTCAACATCGCCAATCCGGTCGGTATGACCGTCGGCCCCCTGGTCGCCTTCACCTGCACGACGGCAGCTGTGGCCGCCCCTACGGCGGAGTCCTTCACCCTCGACGCATTCTCGGCCCGCAATGCAAGCGGCGCCGCCATCTCCGACATCACGTCCCGCCTTTCCCTCCAAACGAAATGAGCGGCTGACGCATACGCCAACCGCTCATCAAAAACGGCCGCCCCGGAAGGGGCGGCTTCTCTATCATTTCTACTCGGCCAAACGAATCGAATTGATGACGACCGGTTCTACCGGAACGTCCTGATGACCGGCCTTGGTGGTGGTCTTCACGTCCCGGATCGCGTCCATAACTTCCATCCCTTCGATCACCTGCCCGAAGACGGCGTAGCCGAAACGGTCCGGGGTCTTGCCGGTGTGGTCCAGGAAGGCGTTGTCCACTACGTTGACGAAGAACTGCGAAGTAGCGGAGTCGACGACCGCGGTACGGGCCATGGCGAGGGTGCCGCGCACGTTCTTAAGGCCATTGGTCGCCTCGTTCTTGATAGCGAACTTGGTCTTCTTCGGCTGCATGTTCTCGTCCAGGCCGCCACCCTGCACCATGAAGTTCTTGATGACGCGGTGGAAGACGGTGCCGTCGTAGTATGCGTCCTTGACATAGGAGAGGAAGTTGCGGACGGAGATGGGGGCCTTATCTTTGAAGAGTTCGATCTTAACGGTACCCATCGAGGTTTCCATGATGACCACGGGATTTTTTTCTTCAGTCATTATGTTGCTCCTTTGTGTTTGGTTTGCCACACCAATACCATACTAAGCACTGAGTGAAAAGTTTTTGTTGGTTGCTCATACAGAGCTAGGGTATGATGTATCGTCGTTGAATTATACCGGAAAACGTAAACAGTAAAGCAGATAGCGTCAGTCACAGGAGCGACAGATGAAACTTTCTACCGTTACGTTGTTAGCCGCACTGGCCCTCTCCCTCTTCGCATCCGCTCCTTCTGCGATAGGTGCGGAGGATCTCCAGCAGACCGCCAAGGTAGGTGATCCGGCCCCCGGCTTCAAGCTCGACGCCTGGGTCAGTACGACACAGGGAAAAGAGTTCCGGCAGGTCTCCCTCGACGAGTTCCGCGGCAAATGGGTCGTCCTCTTCTTCTACCCGATGGACTTCACCTTTGTCTGCCCGACCGAGATCAAGGGGTTCAACGACGCGCTCGCCGGCTTCGAGCAGTTGAACACCGTCGTTCTGGGCGCTTCCACGGACAGCAAGTACTCCCACCTCGCCTGGGTCCAGCGCGGTGACCTGGGGAACCTGCGCTATCCACTGCTCTCAGACATCAAGAAGGAAGTCGCCACGAAGTACGGCTGCCTCGACGAGAAGGATGGGGTCGCCCTGCGCGCGCTGTACATCATCGACCCGGAAGGGGTGCTCCAGTACCAGGTCGTGCACAACCTGGACGTGGGGAGAAGCGTCGAGGAGACCATGCGCGTTCTCGAGGCGCTGCAGACCGGCTCGCTCTGCCCGCTCGGCTGGAAACCCGGACAGAAAACCCTCGGCAAACCGTAGGGGCGAATATTCGCCCCTACCCCATCATCGCCTTCATCTTGGCGAAGAAATCCTCCGCGCTCTTTTCCGCCTCTTCCGGCGTGACCTCGCGCGCCACCCCACTTTGCTGCACGTTCAAGACGTTCGCCGGGATCTCCTCCAGGAATCTGGAGGGGACCCGCTCCTCAAGCTTCCCGTACTTTTTCCGGTACATGGTCCGCGTCATCACGAGCTGCTGCCTCGCCCGCGTGATGCCGACGTAGCACAGGCGGCGCTCCTCGTCGATGGTATCGTCCTCGTAGATGGCCCGCTTGTGCGGCAGTATCTCATCCTCCATCCCGACCAGGAACACGAAGGGGAACTCGAGCCCCTTGCTTGAGTGCAGCGACATGAGGGTCACCGCATCCTTGCCGTGGTCCTTCTTATCCTTGCCGGAGAAACGGTCCTCATCCATGAGGGAGACCTTCTCGATGAAGCCCCCGAGGGTCGCCTGCGGCACGCGCTCCTCGTACGCGGCCATGGAGTTGATAATCTGCTCCACGTTCTCCACCTTCCGGCGCGCGGTCTTCTGGTCGTCGATGGTGCGGAAGATTTCCTCCTCGATCTTCAGCTTCTCGAAGAGGATCTTCCCTCTCTCCGCGAGCCCCCCCTCTTCCTTGAACGCCGCCGCGGCGTCGAGCAGGGTCTGGTGGAACGCATGCACCTTCTCTTTGATGTTGTCGGCGACCCCCTCTATCTCGGCGACACGGCTGAACGCCTCGAAAAGAGGGATCTCCTTTTCGAGCGACCACTGGTTGATGCGGATCACCGTGCTGTCGCCGATACCGCGCCTGGGGAAGTTGACGATGCGCAGAAGAGCCACCTCGTCCAGGGGGTTCGCGATCACCTTCAAGTAGGAAAGGGAGTCTTTGACCTCCTTCCTTTCGAAGAACTGGGTGCCCCCCACGAGTACGTAGGGGATGTCCTCGAAGCGCAGCTGCTCCTCGAAGGCACGGCTCTGCGCGTTGGTGCGGTAGAGGATGGCGAAGTCGCTATATGGGATGTTCTTCTTGAAGCGCTCCAGTTGGATGCGCTCGACCACGCTGGTTGCCTCCTCCTCGTCGTCCTGCACGATGCAGAGGTCGACGAGCGGTCCCTCCCCCGACGCGGTCCAGAGGCGCTTCGCCTTTCGCACCTTGTTGTTGCCGATCACGCTGTTGGCTGCATCGAGGATGTTGCCGGTGGAGCGGTAGTTCTGCTCAAGCTTGATGGTGCGGCACCCCTTGAAGTCCTTCTCGAAGTCGAGGATGTTCCCGACATCGGCGCCGCGCCATCCGTAGATGGACTGGTCGTCGTCACCGACGACGCAGAGGTTGCCGCTGCCTGCGGCAAGAAGGTTCACCAGGAGGTATTGGGAGGAGTTGGTGTCCTGGTACTCGTCCACCATGAGGTAGCTGAAGCGCTCCTGCCAGTGCTTCAACACCGGCGGGTGGTGCTGTAAAAGCTCTGCGGTGAGCATGATGATGTCGTCGAAGTCGATGGCATTGAACGCCTTCAGCGCGGACTGGTAGCGGGGATAGACCAGGGCGGCCATCATGTCCACGTCGTCCAGCGGGTTCGGGGTATAGCGATCGGGCGGGATCAACTTGTTCTTCGCGCCGGAGATGCGCCAAATGATGCTCTCCGGATCGTACTTTTTGCTGTCCGTGTTCACTTCACGAACGATCTGCCGCACGAGTCCCACCTGATCGGCGGTTGAGTAGATCGAGAAGTTCTTCTTGTACCCCAAGCGTTCGATGTCCCGCTTGAGCACGCGCACTCCCAGGGAGTGGAAGGTCGACAGGACGATCCCCTTCGAATCACGACGTCCGACCAGGTGCTCGACGCGCTCCTTCATCTCCTTTGCCGCCTTGTTGGTGAAGGTGACGGCCAGGATGCGGTCCGCCGGCACCTTCAGGTTCAGGATAAGGTGCGCGATGCGATACGTGATGACGCCGGTCTTACCGGAACCGGCACCGGCAAGAACCAGGAGTGCCCCTTCGGTATGCTTTACCGCGGCAAGCTGTTCGGGATTTAGACGTGAAAGGTCGAGCATGTAATCCTCTGCGAGATGAAAAAAGCCGCCGTATTGTTACCAGATGCCGCAGGGCAATGCAAGGCGGTATCGCGTCTCCCCCATCCACCTCCTGCCTAACCCTCCACACACAACAGGGAAAGAACTTTGGACGTGCATCTCGTTAATGCAAAGGTCGCTTTTAGGAAAAGCAGGGGCGCTTTTATTAATGTAAGGTCTACTTCAAGAAAAAGCAGGGGCGTAATTTGTTAATGTAAGGTCTGCTTTAAGAAAAAGAAGGGGTGCGTTTGTTAATGTATGGGTGCAGTAGAACAAAGTAAGACCATCATTTGCTAATTTACGTCCCGGCAAGCGACGAGTGTGCGTCATTTTTACCACTGCGGGCCGTTCTCCGCATCTAAATTGGCCGGGAAATGACCCAAAATGTGCGCCACGCCTTAATGAGCCGGTCTCACTTGTTAATGTAGAGGCTTGTATTAGTAAAGTAAGAGGTACATTTGCTATTTTAGGGTGTCAGATTAAAGAAGTGTGGTCCCGGACAACGAGCCAGGCGGGCAGGGATGTTTGTCGGGGTTCGGCCACCGGGTTTACACCTGATGCCACTCAGCTTAAGTGTCGTCTGGTGAACCTTCCGCGCGACAGCCGCGAGTTTAACAACGAGGCCGCCGCGCTTATCTTTGATGACGCGCTGCAAGCCATCTCCCGTTGTTAATCTCTTGAAGGGTGTGCTATAAAGCAGCGTTCACGACAAAAGCCATCGAGGTCCGAGAAAATGGAAGCACAAGCCGCAGGGGAGCGCATCGTCTGGCTCGCGCAAGAGATCGAGCGCAACAACCGCCTTTACTACGAGCAGGACATGCCGGAAATAACCGACGCGGAGTACGACGCGCTGTTTCGCGAGCTGCTCGCGCTGGAAACCGAGTTCCCGGAGCTCGCTCTTCCCGATTCACCCACGAAGCGCGTAGGAGGAAGGCCGCTCGCCAAGTTTTCCCAGGTGCGCCACACCCTCCCCATGCTCTCGCTGGAAAACGCCTTCACCGAGCAGGACATGATCGACTTCGACGACCGGGTCAAGCGCTTCTTAGGTCTTTCCGGGGACGCGGAGATTGCGTACGTCTGCGAACCGAAGATGGACGGTGTCGCCGTAGAGCTCGTGTACCGGCAGGGGCTTCTGGAGATCGGCTCGACCCGTGGTGACGGCGTCGTGGGCGAGGACGTGACGCAGAACCTGAAGACGATCAAAGACGTGCCGCTGCGTCTGGAGACGGACAAGGCCCCTGAACTTCTTACCGTTCGCGGCGAGGTGTACCTGCCGCTTGCCCCTTTCCGGAAGTTCAACCAGGAGCGCGAGGAGGCAGGAGAACCTCCCTTCGCCAACCCGAGGAACGCGGCCGCCGGGTCACTGCGTCAGCTCGACTCCCGCATAACCGCCAAGCGCCCGCTTAGCATCTTCTGCTATGCACCGGGGGAGATTGCCGGCGCCGACTTCACCTCGCAGAGCAATTTCCTGGAGACCATTCCAAAATGGCGCCTCCCTGTGAATCCGCTTACCCGCGTGGTGAGGGGCATCGGAGCGATGCTCGCCTATTACCAGGAGATGATGGAGCAACGCGAGGAACTCCCCTACGAGATTGACGGCGTCGTGGTGAAAGTGGACTCCTTCACCATGCAGCGCGAGCTTGGGGAAAAGAGCCGTTCGCCGCGCTGGGCCATCGCCTGGAAGTTCCCTCCCCGGCAGGCGACGACGGTAGTAGAAAAGATCTTCCATTCCGTCGGGCGTACCGGCGTCATCACCCCGGTTGCCTTTTTGAAGCCGGTGAACGTATCCGGCGTCATGGTGTCCCGCGCCACGCTGCACAACTGGGAGGAGCTCGAGCGCAAGGACATCCGTGAAGGTGACACCGTCATCGTCGAGCGTGCCGGCGACGTCATCCCCGCCGTGGTGCAGGTACAGTTGGACAAGCGCCCCGAAGGCGCGGTCAAACCGGAGGTCCCGGTGCATTGTCCGGTTTGCGGCGGCGAAGTAGTGCGTATCCCCGACGAGGTCGCCGTGCGTTGCGTCGCCTTCGCCTGCCCGGCGCAGTTGCTTGAGCGGGTGAAGCATTTTGCCTCGCGGCGCGCCATGGACATCGAGGGACTCGGGGACAAGTTCATCGAACAGTTGTTGAGTCTGAAGCTGATCAGGGACGTGGCCGACATCTATGCGCTCAAGGAAGAGGATTTCATGCAGTTCGAGCGGATGGGGAAGAAGCTTGCCGAGAACCTGTTGAACGCCATCGAGGCGAGCAAGAAGCGTGAGCTCTCCAGGCTCATCTTCGCGCTAGGCATAAGGCACGTGGGGGAGCACACCGCGAAGCTTCTGGCCGGTGCCTTCGGCAGCATCGACAACCTCGCCAAAGCCGGCCAAGAAGAGTTGACCAGCATCCGCGAGGTAGGTCCGCAGGTAGCAGCGAGCATCGCCGATTTCTTCAGAAACGAAGAGAACCTGAAGGTGATCGAGCGTCTCAAAGCGGCCGGGGTGAGTCCCAAGGTCGAGGAGAAGCGGGTCGGCGGCCGGTTCACCGGCAAGACCTTCGTCTTCACCGGTGCCCTGGAGAAGTTCACCAGGGACGAGGCCAAGAAGATGGTAGAGCAGGAAGGAGCGCATGCCGCGGGGTCAGTTTCCAAGAAGACCGACTATGTGGTGGCCGGCGCCGACGCCGGGAGCAAGCTCGAGAAAGCGCGGCAGCTTGGCGTGAGCGTTTTGAGTGAAGAGGAGTTTTTGGAGCTGATGCGGTAGGCTTCGCAGGTGTTGTTAAGAGAAGGCGCGGCAGCCGATGGCTGCCGCGCCTTTTTTGTGTCAGCGGTGCTCTTTGCGGTAGTTGTAGAGTCTTTCCGTGAAGCCGCCGTTTTGGACTAAGTCATGTTCCTGGCGCTCCATCTGGCGTCTTAGCAGGAAGCTTGCCTGGTGGGACAGGCAGAGGAGGATGTTGGCGCCCACCTCCGCGCTGCTGGTGCGCAGGGCTCGCAAAGCAGCCAGCAAAGGTTCGTCGAAAAACTCCGACCTGTCTGACCTGTCTGACCTGTCTGACCTGTCTGACCTGTCTGACCTGTCTGACCTGTCTGACCTGTCTGACCTGTCTGACCTGTCCGACCTGTCCGACCTCTCCGACTTGGTCAGCCGTCCGGCGAGCCTTGCACGCATCCCCCTTACCTTTGGGGAATCTTTGTCCCAAATCTGCAGACCGTTCTGGCGCAGGTAGTCCTCGTAGTCGCGGATCAGCTCCCCCAAGCTGGCGCGGGCGACTCCGGTCAGTTTAAGCTCGGTTTTTTTCGAAGTGCCAGAGGCGAGAGAGCCTTCGGCTATGTTCTGCACGCCGCTGCGCGCGGCCTGCACCATCTGGTCGTGGGTGCGCGAGCGCTTGTCGATGAAACGGTCGCAAAAGATGATGGTGCCGTCGTAGGCGGCCAAAGCCACCACGAAGCTGCGCAAGCGGCGAAAGCCGCCGTGCGGCAGAATGAGGTCGTCAGAACCGTTCATCAGCGCCTCCTGCCTTGTTACGGCCACTCCGACTGGTCCGACTGGTCCGACTGGTCCGACTGGTCCGACTGGTCCGACTGGTCAGAGGGTTAGAGGGTCCGCCGGCCGCTGCGCTACTTTGCCAGCTTCGCGGTCAGTGCTGGGACGAACTGCATCACGTCGGCCACCACCAGCACGTCGGCAACCCCGGCTATGGGGGCTTCCTTGTCCTTGTTGATGGCTACGATGAACCCGGACTTCTTCATCCCCGCCAGATGCTGAATCGCCCCGCTGATGCCGCACGCCACGTACAACTTGGGACTCACCGTCTGCCCGGTCACCCCGACCTGGCTCCCTGCATCCATCCAGCCGCTATCCACGACGGGGCGGCTCGCCCCGACTTCACCTCCGAGCACCCTGGCAAGCTCGGCGATGACGGGTATGTTCTCCTTCTTGCCGACACCACGCCCTACGCTGACGATCACTTCGGCCTTGGTCAAATCCACCCCTTTGCGCGCCGCCGCTTCATAGCCCAGAAACTCGAGCCTCCCCTCCCCCGACGCGTCGACCGGCTGCACCTGCGGCGTCCCCCCCGGCACCAGCGCGGGAAAGGCTCCCCCCTGCAGGGTGAGCACCACGGGCGTTCCCTGCGGCTTCACGACCTGACGCATCTTCTGGCTCAGGCAGGGCCGCTCGAAACCTCCCCCTTCCGCCAGCGCGACCACCTCGGAAACCTGCGGCACCTTTAACAGGGCCGCGACCCTCGGCGCCAGATCCCAGCCGTAAGAGGTGTGCATGAACACCACGTAGTCCGGCCGCTCCCGCTCGACTACCGCCTGCACCAGACGCTTGTGCAGGTCCGGGTTGTACTCGCCGTACTTGCCTGCATCGGCCAAGTAGACGGTACCACCGTATCCGGGAAGGGACCCATCCCCGCCGACGATGAGCATTGCGGTTTCTGCTCCCGCCTGCGAAGCGAACCCGAAGAGCTCGTAGCTGTATTCCAACAACTTGCCTTCACGGCATTCACCGATCAGTAAGAGTTTCATGGCATCCCCCTAGCGCAGCACCGCTGTCTTGTCCTTCAGTATCCCGATGAGACGGTCGACCTGGTCGGCGAGCTCCCCTTCCAGCACCACGGCGCTTCCCTTCTTGGCCGGAGCCCGGAATTCGACCGGAGCCACCCTTTGATCCTGATGCAGCAACTCGGCTACAGGGATGACGCGGACCTCTTTTTTCTTCGCCTTCATGATATTTGGCAGTGTGGGGTAGCGCGGCTGGTTCAGCCCCAATTGGCAGGTCACCACGGCCGGCATCTTCAGGCGCACCGTCCCCTTCACCCCTCCTTCCAGCTCGCGCTTCACCGTAACGGTGCCATCGGCATACTCAAAGCCGACCACGGTGGTGGCGCAGGCATAGTCGAGCAGCTCCGCAACGGTGACGCCGACCTGGGCGGAACCTCGATCTTGTGATTGCAACCCGGTGAGGATGAGGTCGAACCCCTCCCCGGCGGCATAGGCGGCGATTATCGACGCCACCTGCCAGGAATCCTTCAGGTGTGCCGCTGCATCTTGCACGTGAACACCGCGGTCCCCGCCCATCGAAAGCCCCTTCTTGATCGCCTCGACCACCCGGTCCGGCCCTATCGAGAGCACGGTAACCTCAGGCTCGCCGCCCAGTTGCTCCTTGAGCAGCACGGCCTGCTCGATGGCGTACTCGTCGTACTCGTTCACTCTAAAGGCAAGGTCCGTATCGGCGTACCAGACGCCCGAAGCATCAGGTTTGAACCGGGACTCCATATCCGGCACCTGCTTTATGCATACCAGAATCTTCATGGCAACCTCCTCCAGCTGGGATTGAAAGAACGGTGCGAGCCGCGGGTCGGCGCACCGTCAGGAACTTTAATTATAGGATATAGGAGTAACGAAATGTGTCAAACATCTTAATGAATTACGCGGGAGCGGCAGACGCGAAGGAACTGACAACGGGGGGATGTGTTGTGGGGAGGCCTGACGGAAAAGGATGGAGAAAAAACTAGATCCAGTAGGCGAGCTCTTCCCGCCTGGACCAATCACCCTGTTTAGCCTTTACGGCTTTCAGATTCTGCTCCAGCTCACACAGCAGGTGCATTAGCTGGCGAAAGAGCTGGTTCTTTTCCGCGACATCGTCGGTACGATCGAGCTTCGCCAGCAACTTCAGGTACCTGGCGTAGGCTTCGTCAAAACTGTCCATGGAACGTCCTCCTGGTTCGGTGTCGAGCAGAAGGTACGTTTACAATTAAATTAGAATTTTTTCAAGTTATTTTCTTAAATATATCTAATTTTTTCAGGTCGGCATCATCTCGACGCGGTTTCTACCGCTCTGCTTCGCCCGATACAGCGCCTCGTCGGCGCGGCGAAACAGCGAGTCGATGTTCTCAACGGACGGGCCCGGGTAGGTGGCGACCCCGGCGCTGATGGTGAGGGTGAGATCTTCCATGGGGGGAGGAAAGGAGGATTCAAGCACGGCCTGACGCAGGCGCTCGGCAACGATGACGCCTCCTTCGAGCGCAGTACCGGGGAGCACCAGGACAAACTCTTCGCCGCCGTAACGCGCAGCGCTGTCGTAGGCGCGCATCTGCTGCTGGGCGATACCCGCGACGGCCGAGAGGACGACATCGCCGTTTTGGTGCCCGTAGGTGTCGTTCACGCTCTTGAAGTAATCGATGTCAAAAATGACGAGGGAGAGATTTTCGTGGTTACGTCTGGCCCTGATGAACTCACCGTCCATTATCTCGGCCAGGTAACGCCTGTTGAAGAGGTTGGTGAGATGATCGATGTTGGTCAGGCGCTTCAACTGCTCATTGGCCTTCCTCAGATCGTCCTGCAGGGACTTGATCTTAAGTTGCACCCGGACCCGCGCCACGAGCTCGCCGGGATCGAACGGCTTGGTGAGGTAGTCGCTTGCCCCCTGTTCGAGCCCCCTGATCTTCGAGTTGAAGTCCATCATGCCGGTCAGCATGATGATGGGAAGCCCCTGCAGGTCGGGGCGCGATGCCACCAACTGCAGGAACTTGTAGCCGTCCATGCGCGGCATGTCGACGTCGCAGATGACGAGGTCGGCCTTGGATTCGATCAGCGTCTTGAACCCTTCCAGGCCGTCCCGCGCTTCCCGGTACTGCTCGAAAAGGCCGACATCTTTCAGGGTGCGCACCACCTGTTCCCGTATGGCGGTGGAGTCATCGATAACGAGCACACAATTGGACATGATTTCTCCCATCGACATTACACAAGAGCAGCCGGTAATCGATGCCAATGCGAAACCGGAGCTTTCACTGCAATCACAACAAACTGCGGGAAAGCATCATGAGTCTCAAAAAGGATGTGACGCTTATCGTCAAGTGCTACGGTAAGGTTTAATAAAAAAGTAGATGATCAGCAGGAATGGAACGGAAGAGAAAGCCGCCTCAAAATTCCCTTTGAAGAGTTGCCATGTTCCAAAACCTACCACTGCCAAAGTGAAGAAAATGATGAATATTGCTGCGGGTTTTTTCATAGGTGGGATATTAACCAATCCTCGTGGATCTTGTCCAGATATTTAATACTTGTAACCCGGCTAAGGGGTGTTCCAGTCCCAAGAGAACTTCAGCTCATCCTCAGTGACGAACAGCTCGCAATAAGTCTTCTTGAAGGAAGCCTGGTTGGCCGCGCTGTCGAACTCTTCCTGCACCACCTTCTCTATCATGGCATCGGGAAGGTCCATGCTCTTTTCAAAGGCCCCCTCGAGGAACCCCTCGCGCCATCCCGCCTCTTTCAGATGAATCTTGAAGAGGCCGACATGAATGCTGTTGTTGACGCCGTAATCAACCATCAAAAGCACGTTCTTGGCCATCTTGCACCTCCGTGTACCGGACCTGCTCCAGCCGCAGACCGTTCTAGATTACCACAAAAGCTCCCGATTCGACCGAAACTCCATGACTTTCCCGGTCACCGGGTCCTCGAATCGGAGCGTGTGCGCCAGGAGCTGAAGCGGCTTTTCGAAATCATCGAACTGCCGGGGACGCAGTTGCGGGTAAAGTCTGTCGTGCATGATCGGCATCCCGAGACTGCTCATGTGCACCCGCAACTGGTGCGTCTTGCCGGTGTGCGGAACGAGCGAGAAGAGCGACACGCCCCCCTTTTCGCCGATGCGCTTTATCCGCGAGCGGGCGTTCGCCTCTCCCGGCGCGACCGTCATGGTGTACCAAGGGTCACCCGGCACGAGCCTGCTCTCGACGCTCCACTCTTCACCCGGCACCTTCCCCTCGGAAAGGGCGAGGTAGCTCTTCTCGATCCGCCCCTGCCGGAAAAGTCCCCCGTAAAGGCCGCGGGTGGCCGGGTTCACGGAGAAGAGGACGAGGCCGGCGGTCTCGCGGTCGATGCGGTGCAGCGGAACGATGTGATCGATCCCGGTCCGTCTGCGCAGCCTGTGCAGGAGGCTCTGCTCGAGGTAGGCCCCTACCGGCGTAACGGGAAGGAAATGGGGCTTGCACGCCACCAGCAGTTCCTCGTTTTGAAAGAGGATCTCTTCGGTGAAAGGGATGACCTGCTCATTCTCGATCTCCCTGAAATAAAAGACCCGCTTCTGCGGCGCGTAGGGAGTCTCGGGGGTGATCGGCGTACCGTCTTCCGAGAGCACCTTCCCTTCGGCGACGCGACGCTCCCACACCTCCGGCGGGATCTTCGGGAAACGTTGCAGCAGGAAGGCGAGCACGGTCCGGTGCGGCTGCTCGACCCGCGGCATGGTAACCTTGGCGGCGAATGCGGAAATCATCGTCCGCTCACCACCGGCTGTTCCCCCACTCCTCGCTGAAGGCCACCTCCGCCAGTTCCTTGCGCGGGCGGGGATTGGGGGACTGGTCGGGATACCCAAGCGGCGTGAGCCCCACCACCTTGATTGCGGCGGGAATGCCGAGCGCCTCCTTGATGGGCTCCTCGTCGTACCACCCCATCCAGCAGGTCCCAAGCCCGAGCCCGTAGGCGGCGAGGCAGAGATGGTCGAAGGCGAGCGCCGCGTCGGCGATGTAGTACTCGATGCCGTTTTCGACGCCGCTCTCGTTGGGATCGGCACAGACCAAGACGATGCACGGTGCCGATGCTATCGCCTTTTTGCCCGGATTGTCGTCCGGGAAGGCCTCGAGCAGGCGTCCGATGCGCTCCGGCTCGGTCAGCACCAGGAAACGCCAGCACTGCAGGTTCTTCCAGGAAGGCGCCAGACGCGCCAAGTTAAGTACCTGTTTTATTTTGCCTGGTTCAACCGGCGTCGGTTTGTACTTGCGGATGCTGCGCCGCCCGGTTATGGCCTGGAAAATGTCCATGTCGATGGCCTCCTTTTGTCGCTTTTTGGACTACATATCCCAAAAACGTCGTTTTGTAAACCGCGCATTTTATATGGCGTATCGCGTACTTTTCCGCACCTTTCCGGCCGGAAAGCGATTGACACCCAGAACGCCATGTTCTAGATTAGCTTGGAATTTAACACCACGAGGACTCCATGGACATATTGACGGACGGCGAAGAAGTCACCTCCATCGGGGAGGTCGCCTCTGCGCTGGGGCTCACCACCAGGACCATACGCTACTGGGAAGAAGTAGGCATCATCGAGAGCGTTCCCAGAAGCGACGGCGCAACCCGAGGTTTCACCCCTTATTACGTGCGCCGGATCAAGTTCATCATCAAGCTGAAGGAACTGGGCCTCACCATCAGGGAAATGCAGGAGCTTTACGCGGCGTACGGCGAGGCGAAGCAGACCGAGCGCATGGTGCCGCGCCTGGTGGAGATACTGGACGAGCATATCGAGAAGATCGACGAGAAGATGTCGAAGCTCGCCTCGCTGCGCAGCGACATCTCGAGCTACCGTCAGCACATGGTCACGAAGTTCGGCAACAAGGCGGGCGCCTGAGCCGTCCCCCTGCCCCCCGCACCCCCGCCCGCCGCGCCTGAAGGCGGACCACCCACCAGGACACAGATGAGATTCATCGCGGACCTGCACATCCATTCGCGCTATTCCATAGCCACGAGCCGCGACCTAGGCCTCGAAAGCCTCTGGCGCTGGGGACAGCTGAAGGGTATCCGGGTCATCGGCACCGGCGACTGCACCCATCCCTTGTGGCTCGAGGAACTCGAACACGAACTCGTCCCGGACGGCAACGGGCTCTTCCGGCTTCGGGAGACCCTCGACCTTTGCGGCGCCCCCGACGTGCCGGAGCGCTGCCTCGCGCCGGTTTCCTTCCTGCCCAGCGGTGAGATCAGCTGCATCTACCGTAAAAACGGTCGCACCAGGAAAGTGCACTGCCTGGTGCTCCTTCCAGACCTCGACGCGGTGCGCAGGCTGAACGAGAGGCTCGCCAGGGTCGGGAGCATCGCCTCGGACGGCAGGCCGATCCTGAAGCTCGACGCGAAGGACCTCCTCGCCATGCTGCTCGAGGCCTCCCCCGAGGCGCTGCTCATCCCGGCTCACGCCTGGACACCTCACT
Organism: Geomonas ferrireducens; assembly: GCF_004917065.1. Lineage (NCBI taxonomy): Bacteria > Pseudomonadati > Thermodesulfobacteriota > Desulfuromonadia > Geobacterales > Geobacteraceae > Geomonas > Geomonas ferrireducens. The sequence goes on along the minus strand of NZ_SSYA01000003.1, from coordinate 445,186 downwards.
TCTCCGTCTTCGGCGCCTTCTCCGGTTTCAACACGCTGGAGGAGTGCTTCGAGGAGCTCGCCCCCCACGTCTTCGCCATCGAGACCGGACTTTCCTCCGACCCCGCCATGAACTGGCGCATCTCCGCACTCGACGGCATCACCCTCGTCTCCAACTCGGACGCCCATTCCGCATCGAAGCTCGGGCGGGAAGCGACCATCTTCGACACCGACCCTTCTTACCAGGGGATCTACCGCGCCATCAGCTCCGGCGAAGGGTTGTCCGGGACCATCGAATTCTTCCCCGAACAGGGGAAGTACCATGCCGACGGCCACAGGTGCTGCGGCGTGCGCCTTACCCCCTCGGAAACGGTCGCCAACGGTTACCGCTGCCCGGCATGCGGCGGAAAGGTGACCGTTGGGGTGCTGCACCGGCTGGAGTCCGTTGCGGACCGTCCCTCCGGGACGAGACCCGCCGGGGCGCCCCCTTTCTGCTCCGTCATTCCTCTGATCGACCTGATCGCTGCGACGCTTCGCGTCGGAAGCGGCAGCAAAAAAGCCCAGAAGCTCTACTTCGAGCTCCTGGGCCGGTTGGGAAACGAGTTTCACGTCCTTCTTGAGGCACCGCTTGAAGAGATCGCCGTCTCGGCGGCGCCCCTCGCGGTCGCGATCGGCAGGATGCGGCGGGGCGAGGTCGAGATCGATCCGGGCTACGACGGCAGGTTCGGCACCGTCTCGGTCACGCCCGAGCCGTAAGCTTACTTCAGGAGCTCGTCCAGCTTCTTCGTGTCCGCCCCCACCACCATCTGGCCGTTGACGAAGAAGGTCGGCGTCCCGCTGATCCCCACCTTCCTTGCGAGCGCCATGTGCTCCTGCGCCAGCTTCTTGATCTCCGCCGACGCGGGCTTGGCCGACGCGGGGATTTCCTGCCCGAGCATCATCGCGTCGTAGGCCTGGGTCTTGTTCTCGGCGGAGAGGATGTACTCGATCTTGGTGATGGCGCCCGGGTGGGCAAGCGGCGCAAAGAAGATGTACTGGGTCACGTCGCTGCGCTTGGTGAAGTACTCGGCGCCCTTCCTGCAGTAGGGGCAATCCGGGTCGGTGAACTCGATCACCACCTTCTTGCCGTCGCCGATCTTCAACGCCTTGTCGAGCGGGAGATCCTTCACGAGCTTCGCGGCAAGCTGCCCTTTGCGCTCGGCGGTCAGGCTCTTCAGGTCCTTGTTCACGATCTCGCCGGTCAGCACCAGTTGCTTGTCAGGGTAGTAGTAGAAGATGTTCTGGCCGCTGACCACCTCGTACAGTCCCGGGATCTCGGTCGGCGTCATGCTGTCCAAGGCTACCTGCGGGAAAGTGCTGCGAAAGGACTCTTCCGGGGTCGCGGCGAAGGATGCTGCGGCTGAGGTCAAAAGGAGAAAGGAAATTGCTGCTGCAATGAAGCTTTTATGCAACGACATGAGCGCCTCCATGGGTCTTTTGTGTCCCCGGGCCTGCGGGGCAGCGGCAACTATAGCATATCTTTATCGAAAGGTAGTCTGAATAATGAGAGAAGTCTGCGGGAACTACAGAGGGAGTGAACTGCAGGCCAGGGCCGCGGCACCGAGGACGCCGGCGTCGTTGCCGAGGCTCCCTTTGAGGATGCGGACGCGGGCACCGGGAACGGCAATACTGCGGGCGGAAAGCTCCCGGCGCAGGGACGGCTCCAAAAGTTCGAAGCTTCCCGAAACGCCCCCCGCGAGGATCACCGCCTCGAGGTTCAAGAGGTTCACCACCCCCGCCGCCGCGATGCCGAGATAGCGTCCCGCCTCCGCAAAGAGGGTGAGTGACCCGGCATCCCCTCCCCTTGCCATCGCGGCGACCGCTTCCGCGTCACCGCTCCCGCCGGATATGGCGGTCGCCGAGGCGTACTGTTCGAGACAACCGCGCGCGCCGCAGCCGCAGGGGCGCCCGAGCGGCTCAACCGGGACGTGTCCAAGCTCCCCCGCGGCGCCATCGGCTCCGGTCCATAGCCTTCCGTCCAGGATGAGTCCGGCGCCGATGCCGGTGCCGAGGGTGACGACGAGGAGCGAAGAGCAGCCGCGCCCTGCACCGAAGCGATGCTCGGCCACGGCGCAGGCATTGGCATCGTTCACAAGGAGCACCGGCAGCCCCACCGTTTTCTCGATCTCCTCCCCGAGCCGCACCTCCTCGAGCGCGGGTATGTTGACGCTGGCGCGCACCACGCCGTCCCGACCTACGAGTCCGGGCACTCCTGCGCCTACCGCGACTACCTCCATCCCCGCCGAGCGGGCCGTCTCCCTAAGCCCTTCGAGTGCGAACTCGAGCCTTGAGAGGAGGAAAGGGAGCCCGGCCGCGGGAAGAGTCGCCTCTTCGTTCCTCGCGAGCACGCGCCCTTCCTGGTCGACCAGCGCCAGGCGCAGGTTGGTCCCCCCGATGTCGATGCCGATGCACCCTTTTCCCTTCAACGCGCCTCCTCGAAAAACGGCTTCAGCCGATCGTAGGTTGCCCAGAGCGACTCCGGGAGCACCCGGACGTCGGCGATCACGGACATGAAATTGCTGTCGCCGTTCCAGCGCGGCACCACGTGCATGTGCAGATGGTCCTCGACACCGGCCCCGGCAGCCTTGCCGAGGTTCAGACCGATGTTGAAGCCGTCTGGTTTGCTCGCCTTGATCAGCACATCCTTGCATAGCGCCACGGTCATGAGGAGCTCCTGCATCTCTTCGCCCGTCAGGTCGTTCAGCTCCGCCGTGTGCCGGTTGAGCGATACCAGCAGGTGGCCGTTGCTGTATGGGTAGCGGTTCAGCATCACGCGACCAAGCGGGGTGCGATGCACGATCAGGAGCTCCCTGTCGTCCCCCTGCGCGCAGAAAATGCAGCCCGACGCCGGCGGCTGCGTCAGGTACTCAACCCTCCATGGAGCAAAAAGCCTGTCCATGACTCCTCCTGCCGGATGTCCTGTCAAAAGCCGGCTGATTATAACCAAACTCTCTCAATTTACAACCCCGCCATGACATTGCAAGAAGACCAGCTGAAACTTGAGGATGTCCGGCATTGATTCTCGTTTCCTGCGCGGTCATTGTGGACCGGACGCGTCATGCTATAATTTCGCAGCCCCACCACAACATCCATTTCCGTGACCGCATCTCCTGTTAAAGAACCAGCGCTTACGTAGCTTTCTCCAGTCTAAAAAGATCACCCTCACCATACTGACCGAGGAGGATACCATGACGAAGAAGAATGACGCATTGCAATACCATGCCGCGGGTCGCAGGGGCAAGATCGAAGTCGTTTCCTCAAAGCCCTGTCTCACCTCGCTGGACCTCTCACTCGCATACACCCCCGGGGTCGCCGAACCTTGTCTCGCGATCCAGGAAAGCCCGTCGGACGCCTACCTCTACACCGCCAAGGGGAACCTGGTGGCGGTGGTCTCAAACGGCACCGCGGTGTTAGGCCTCGGCAACATAGGCGCGCTGGCGGGCAAACCGGTCATGGAGGGGAAAGGGGTCCTCTTCAAGCGCTTCGCCGACGTGGACGTCTTCGACCTGGAGGTGAAGAGCGAGCACCCCGACGACGTGATCAAGGTGGTGCAGCTCCTGGAGCCCACCTTCGGCGGCATCAACCTCGAGGACATCAAGGCGCCGGAGTGCTTCTACATCGAGGAGGAACTAAAGAAGACCATGAACATCCCGGTCTTCCACGACGATCAGCACGGCACCGCGATCATCTGCTCCGCGGCGCTCATCAACGCGCTGCATCTCGTGGGGAAGAGGATCGGGGAGGTGCGGATCGTGGTGAACGGCGCCGGGGCCGCCGGCATAGCCTGCGCGAACCTCGCCCTCTCCCTCGGGGCCGCCCCGGGAAATCTCTGCATGTGCGACACCAAGGGGGTGATCTACAAGGGGAGAAGCGAGGGGATGAACCCCTACAAGGAGCGTCTCGCGCTCGACACCGAAACGCGCACACTGGAGGACGCGATGCTGGGGGCCGACGTCTTCATCGGCGTCTCCGCCAAGGGGGCGGTGACCCCGCAGATGGTGCGCGGCATGGCGAAGGACCCGATCATCATGGCGATGGCGAATCCGGACCCGGAGATCACCCCGGAGGAGGCGCTCTCGGTCCGCTCCGACGTCATCATGGCCACAGGCAGAAGCGATTACCCGAACCAGGTGAACAACGTCCTCGGCTTCCCCTTCATCTTCCGCGGCGCCCTCGACGTGCGCGCGAGCACCATCAACGAGGAGATGAAGAAGGCGGCGGTCGAGGCCCTCGCCGCACTGGCCCGCGAGGAGTGTCCCGACTCGGTCTGCCGCGCCTACGGCAACGAGAGCTTCTCCTTCGGGCGCAACTACATCATTCCGAAGCCCTTCGATCCGAGGGCGCTGCTGCGGGTCGCCCCGGCCGTCGCGAGAGCCGCCATGGAGAGCGGCGTCGCCCGCACCCCGATCGAGGACATGGACCGCTACGTCGAGTGGCTGGAGACCCTGCAGGGTCGCGCCAAGGAGACCATGCGCGCCATCATCAACAAGGCTAAGTGCGATCCGAGGAGGATCGTCTTCCCAGAGGGAGACCACGAGAAGATCCTGAAGGCCGCCCACCACCTCGTCGAGGAGGGAATCGCGAAACCGATCCTGATCGGCAACCGGAAGAAGGTGGAGGCGAGGATCGCGGAACTCGGGCTGGAGCTCTCGGTCCCCATCGTCGACCCGGAGGAGAGCGAGCTCACCGAGACCTACGCGCAGGAGCTTTACCGCCTGAGGCAAAGAAAGGGGATCACCCTTTCCGAGGCGCACCGCATCGTGCGCCGCAAGTCGCGCAACCACTTCGGTTCCATGATGGTGCACATGGGGGACGCCGACGCCCTTTTAGGGGGCATCGACACCCATTACCCGGACACCATCAGGCCGGCACTGGAGGTGATCGGGAGGCAGCCGCAGCTCTCCGGCGTGCACGGCATGTACATGATGGTCTTCAAGAAGGGTATCTATTTCATGGCCGACACCACGGTGGAGATCGAGCCGACCGCCGAGGAGCTGGCCGAGACGGCGCTTCTCGCCGCCGAGAAGGTGAGGCTTCTCGACATCGTGCCGCGCATCGCCATGCTCTCCTTCGCCAACTTCGGCTCGGTGCACCACGCCCTCACCCTGAAGGTGAAGCGGGCCGTGGAGATCGTTAAGGAGCGCGACCCGGAGCTCGAGATCGACGGGGAGATGCAGGCGGACACCGCGGTGACGCCGGAGCTTTTGTCCAACTACACCTTCTCGACGCTCACGGGAGCCGCCAACATCCTCATCTTCCCCGATCTCAACTCGGGGAACATCTGTTACAAGCTCCTGCACCGCCTGGGTGGCGCCGAGGCGATCGGGCCGCTGCTCATGGGGATGAAGAAACCTGTGCACGTGCTGCAAAGAGGGGACGACGTCGCCACCATCGTCAACATGGCGGCCATCGCCGTGGTGGATGCGCAGAGCATGTAGTCTGCTGGAAATTCAACTGGAACGTAAAAAGGGACCTTTCGGGGTCCCTTTTGTTTTGGTTCTTCAAAGCAAATCCCCCCCGTCCCCCCCTTCGCAAAGGGGGGAGCTGAGGTCAGCTATGGCGCTTCGTAGCCATCTAGCCGTTGCTTTGACGTAAACGGCTTTCTTTGGTTGCCAGCGACGCGGCTAATTTGTTATACATGACGGACGCCGAACGCAAAAAATCCCCCTGCCGGGGGAGAAGGACGTACCTTCACCATGGAAGATGCACTGGATCCGCTCGAGGAAGAGGAGTACACGCTAAGGCCGAACAAGCAGTTCGTCCTCGGGCTTGCCGCATCGCTGTTTCTGCACACGGTGCTGGCCGTCGTTCTAGTGGGTCTTCCCGGCGGCGGGGGAGCACCACCGCGCCCCGCCGTAACCTACGTCGATCTGAAATCCATCCCCGCGCCCGCCGCCCCGGCGGTAAAGCCGCAGCCCGAACCGATCCCGCAGCCGATGAAGTCTGACGAAGAAGCCGAACCGCTTCCGGAAACGCCCCCCGCACGCGAGCTTCCACAGGCGGCACAGCAGGTGGCATCCCCCGTTCCTCCCACCCCTGCGCAGGCCGCGGTGGAGGAGACGAAAAGTTCCTTCGGGATGGGGCTTACCAAGGGGTTCTTCAAGGCACTCAGCGACGGCGATTCTCTGCGTCCCGACATCAAGGAGTACTACCAGAATGTCCTGCAGGGGGTCAACGAGAAGTGGTGGCTCGAGCAGAAGGACGACAAGGTGAAGACGATCGTGGTGAACCTGATGATCGACAGGAGCGGCCGGATCCTCGGCAGCAACATCATGATCAGTTCCGGCAACATCGTGTACGACCGGGCGGTGCAGAAGATGCTGGAAAGCGCCGGCCCGCTCCCGCCGGTCCCCGAAAGCTATACGGCCGACGTCTTCATGGCGCCGATCCGACTGGTCCCGCCGCTGAATCTCATGTCCTGGTAACCGACTACTCTTCCAGTTCCAGATCGATGATGTCGAGAGGCTCCTCGCCGGAGAGGGCAAAAAGCCGGTCCGAGGCGTTCTGATAGGCGGGATTGCCCCGCACCACCTCGCGGTAGAACTCGATCGCCTCCTCGGTCCTGCCGGTCCCCTCGAAAAGCACCGCCAGCTCGTAGCTGAGGGCGATGCGCTCGTCTTTTGATATCACGCTCAGCGCGAGGCCGCGCCGCAACAGGTCCTCCGCTCGCTCCGGCTCTCCTTTTTCCCGGTAACAGATGGCCTGCAGGGTCAGGCAGGCGAAACGGCGCTGCGGGTTCGCGGCGGCGATCTCCAGCTCCTTGATGGCCCCCGCGTACATCCCCATCTCCTTGTAGCCGATCCCCAAGTCATAGTGGCTTTCGAGCTCCATGAGGTCCATCTCGGCACCGTCGCCTGCCGCCGCCTCGGGATAGATCTCCTCCCATCCATGCGACTCGACCGCCTCCTCAGAGACCGCTTCCGGTTCCTCGAGCCACTGCGCCTCGAAAGGTTCAGCCTGAGCCAGTTCGGCCTCTTCCGGGTGCAACTGCTCCACCTCCGCCAACTCTTCCGGTTCGCTCTCCCACTCGAAGTCTCCGAAGGGGGAGGCTTCCTGCGGCAAGGTGAGCTCCAGCGACTCTTCCTCTTCGAAATCGAGTTCGACCGCCGCTTGCACTTCCTCTTCCGGCTCCTCGACCGACTCCGCCGCCTCCTCGAAGTCGAGCTCCATGGGTAATTCCATGGGGAGCTCGAGTTCGGTCGCCACAGCCTCAGGCTCTTCGACCGGTGCGGGCTCGGGTACGCTCAGGACCAGGGGCGTCGCCGGCGCGGCTTCCTCGGGGGCTTCGAAGAGGTCATCGCCCAGATCGAGCTCGATCTCCTCCTCCCAGGCGGTCTCTGCCACGGCAGCCTCGGGCACGGGTGCCGCCTCCCACGGGGACGGCGCCTCCACGGGGGCGGGAACAACCTCCTCCGGCCCGGCCGGCGCTGGTGCAAAGGGGTCAGGGAGTTCGGCCTCCTCGCTCTCCCACTCGGGAAGCTCCGGCTCATCGGCCGGCTCCTGGATTTCCCACGCTGCGGCAGGCTGTTCCGCGGCAGCTGTGACACTCGCTCCTCCCCCGAACGGGTCCGTCGGCAGAGACACCTCCAACGGTTCGGCGGTGATGCTTGCCGCTGGCGTTTGCAGATGCTCCGGGAAGAGCTCGGTGAGGCGTGCCGCGACTGAAGCGGCCTCGTTGTTAAGGCCCTTCGCCTTAAAGGCGGCAGCCAAATCCTGGTACGCCTCCCGGGACTGTTCGTGCGCCCCGGTGACGTAGAGGAGTTCGGCATACTTGAGGCGGGTGGCGGCGTGGTCGTGATCCACCTCCAGCATCTTCTCCACTACCTTGAGCGCCTCCTTCGGGAGGTTTTCCTTCTCGTACTGGGCGGCAACCTGGCCGTACTCGGCCAATGCGTTGCCGATGAGCCCCTGCTGGTGGTTCAGCCACGCGATGTTGAGGGCGGTTGGGATGCTGCCGGGATTGAGTCGCTGGATTTGCTTGTAGATTGCGATCGCTTTCAGGTAGTAGCAGTTGTCGGCGTAGTGCTTGCCGATATCCTCGTACTGCTGGATCGCCTCTTCCTTGCGGTTGTCGCGTACCAGGAGCTCGGCCAGGCGCTGCCGAAACCTGATGTCGTTGGGCTCCATGGCCACCACCTGCTGGTAGTCCTTGATGGCCTTGTCGATCTGCCCCTTGAGCACGAACTTTTGTGCGCTCTCCAGAATTTTGTCTTTTTTGGAAGCCAAGTTAACGCCTCTTACCACCTGAAAATTGGAACCCTAAAACTAAAGCAAAGTGCCCGTTGTGTCAAGGAAGATGCTGGGACGCGAGCCGTATGATTTCCTCCAACTGCACCACCTCTTCCCGGCTCAGGGAGCGGTCGCGGTACACGGCACCTCCGTAGATGGAGGCGAACCGCTTCAGGTGCGGGTCGTCAAGGCGCGCGGCGAGCTCGAAGAGCCCCTCCCCCCCCTCGATTTCCCCCGGATGACGCCTGGCCGCCACGCGGATCATGCGCCGCAGCAGGCGGGCTTCCACGCTCGGCGGACGGCGCCTGATCCAGACGGCCACGAGGGTGAGCGGCACTACGACGAGCATGACGACGAGGAGCCCCTTGCCACTCTTCTCGGGAAGGTGCAGGTTACGCACCCTGCTCCCCGCCTCACGCACCAGGGCGATCTGCTTTTCCAGGTCGTAAGTCACCACGGCCTTGTCCCAGTAGAAGCCGGCCATGTCGAGGTATTTCGCGAATCCGGCGGCCGACGCGCCGCGCACCGCCCCCAGGGCCCACGCGCTCGGGTCGACGAAGCGCCATCCGACCCCATCCTCGTACGCCTCGACCCAGACGTGCGCCATCTCCTCGGTGACCAGGTAGTATCCCCCGATGTCGTTGTAGATCCCGCCGCGGTAACCGCCGACGAGACGTGAAGGGACCCCGGCCAGGCGCAGCATTATCGCGTAGCTCGACGCGAAATACTCGCAGTTGCCCCGCTTCTTGTCGAAGAGGAAGGAGTCGAGCGGGTCATCCCCGACGGCCATACCGCTGTTGGCGTAGGTGAGCCGCTGCCCCCGGAAGAAATCCTCCAGAAGCCGCATCCGCTGCACGGCATTCCCACCTTTTTGTGCCACCTCACGCCCTTTGCCCCTCATCCGCTGTGATATATTGCCGGGGAGCTCCAGATAGAAGGCACGGTCCACCCCTCGCGCTCGAATGACGTCGCTCAGCGCGGACTCAGCCAGGTACTTCACCTTCTGGTCCAACGGGCGTCTGGCGACGAAAACACCGTCGGTCGAGGCATCGTTGCGCAGCCCCGAGACGGCGCGCCCGACGTTCAGCGCGGGGAGGTAGGCGCTTTGCGACTGCTCGGGATAGATTTCCTGCGTCACCCGCTCACCGGCCGGGACGCTCTCTATTTCCCCAGTTACCCCCTTCCTGACCCAGGCGTCGTTTTTGAACGAGTTCAGCACCACGCCGCGCCAGTAAAGCTTCTCTTCCGGGACTTTCGGCGAGACGGCCCGCAGCACCACCCCCTTCACCGCGCTGACCGCGGGGGCACTCCCAGGCTTCACCGTGTCGGAGAACCCGATCCGCTTCTCCGCCGGAGCCTTCAGGAAGTTCCAGAGCGGGTACTGCGTCCTCGGGAGGATGAAGAAGAAGAAAAGAAGCAGCGGCAGCGCGACAACCGGCATGAGAAGCGCAACCGTCACCACCTTCTTCGCTTCGTACCGGGTGAGAAGGATCGCCTCGTCCTGGGCGTGGAAGGTGAGGAGCACCAGCGCCACGGCAACAAGGAGAAGCAGGGCGAAGAGGTAGACGAGAAAGAGCGCCGACATCTCGAAGAGCGAGGAAGCGGCTAGGCAGAAGAGTGAAAGCGCGAACGCCTGCAGGTAGTGGCGTCCGCTGCGCTCTCCGAGAAGCCTCACCCCGAGGAAGATGACGAGGAGGTCGGCGGTGACCGGGACGAGCCGGTTGACGCTGAAACCGGAGGCTAGGTAGATAAAGAGGAGTATCGATAACGGGGTGAGCACCCGCCCCGGCAGCGAGCGTCCGCTGTAGTACAGGTACACTCCTGCGAGCAGCGCGGCAGGGAAGAAAACCCGTGCGAAGAGGCCCAGGTGCGCCATCAGGGGGAGGTACCCGATAAGCGCGATGCAGGCGGTGAGCCCGCTCAGAAAAAGATCAACCCTTACCATATAGGGCAAGCTCCGTGAGCAGTTTGAGCCGATGTGTCCGGGTGGTGCCGGGGGGGACGACGCGCTCCCCGAGCTTGAGTCCTACCGGCCGCCCCGCCCGCGCCAGCCGGTTCACGAGGAAGGTGCCGCAGGAGAGGCGCTCTTCCAGGTCGCGCCCCGGCACCGCGTCGAGGTCGATGACGAGCGGCTCCGCCGCGGTCGCCGTCAGCTCCTTCACCTTGAACACCTCGTGCTTGGCCGAGAGGCGCCAGTGGATGAGCTTCAGCGGCTCGCCGCCGCGATAGTCCGAAATCTTGGCAAGCTCGCCGTCGTAGCCGGACGCTGCCGCGGAAACCGCCTCCCCCGCGTCGGGCTTCCCCCCCGACGCCGGTACCGGGATGGAACGGGGTGCAGGAAAGATGATTCCCTCAACCGGCAGATGTACCGCCGCGGCGCGCACGAAGAAATTGACCGGGAACGGGGAGCTCACCATGGCGTCGGGAAGCTTAAGGGGACCGCGCTCGCGGAATGAGAGAAGGAGCGCCGCGTTCTGCGGACGGTTGCGTTCAAGGAGGGTGAAGCTCGTGGAGTTCCCCAACAGGGTCACCCTGATCAGGAAGGACGGGAGGAAGCGCTTGCCGTTTTCCGCGACGACCGGCAGGAGCGTTTCGGTGCCCGCGTAGACCTCGTCCGGCAGCCGCACGCTGAGGGCGATGCCGCGGATGTTCAGCCACCCCAGCACCCCGGTTACCGCCATGAAGGAGAGCATCGCGGCGACGACGAGGAAGAGGAGGTTGTTGCCGGTGTTGACCGCGGAGACGCCGAGAAGTAGCGTGGAGGCGACGTAAAGCCCGCCCCCCTTGGTGAGCCTTATGTGAGAGGGAGGGGTATTTCTTTCAGTATCGCGTTTAATACGTGCTCCTTGTCCACCCCTTCGTGCTCCGGGCGGAAGATGAGGCGGTGCGGGCAGACCGCATGCACCACGTCCCGGACGTCCTCGGGTGCAACGAAGTCCCGGCCGTGCAGGTAGGCTGCGGCCTTGGCGACGTCCACCATGCCGATGCCGCCGCGGGTGGAAAGCCCGGTCTGGACCAGCGGGTGGGTCCGGGTCGCCTTGATGATGGCGTAGATGTAGTCGGTCACCTTCTCGCCCACGTAAACCTGCTCCCTCACGCTGCGGATCGCCTCTACGAGGTCGTCGTGCTGCAAGAGGGGGGGGATGTGGAGGATCTCGTCCCTGATGCTCCCCTGCCTCAGTATCCCCTTCTCGACCTCCTCCGGGGGATAGCCGATGCCGGTCCTGATCAGGAACCGGTCCATCTGCGATTCGGGGAGTGGATAGGTCCCCACCTGCTCGACCGGGTTCTGGGTGGCGAGCACCATGAACGGCTCGGGGAGCTGGTAGGTCACCCCCTCGACGGTTACGCGCCGCTCCTCCATCGCCTCGAGCAGGGCGCTCTGGGTCTTCGGCATGGCGCGGTTGATCTCGTCGATGAGGACGATGTTGTTGAAGATCGGCCCCTTGATGAAGTTGAAGCGACCCTCGGTGCGGTCGAAGACGGAGAGGCCGGTGATGTCGGAGGGGAGCAGGTCACTGGTGCACTGGACCCGCCCGAAGGAAAGGCCCAGCGCGCTGGCGAAGGCGAGCGCCATGGTGGTCTTGCCGAGCCCGGGGATGTCCTCGAGGAGTATGTGCCCCCCGGTCAAAAGGGCCATGAGGCTCAGGCGGAGCGCCCTCACCTTCCCCTTCAAGTGCTGGCTGGAGAGCTCTTCGAGTACCGCGTTCATCTCGTCTACTTTGGCTGGTTTCGGCAAAGCGGGAACCTCCTGGGAAGCAGCAGCCACTCATTATATCGGCCGGGGCGTAAAAAGAAAAGGGCACCCGGGAAGGCGCCCCTGTTTAGATTTCTATCTGCAGGCCAGGCGACGGAACTACAGCTGTCCCATGAACTTGTGGGTCTGCGGGATGACGCGGACCTCCTTCAGGGAAGAGCAGAGTTCCTGGAGCTCGAGCGCCCGCAGCGCGGTGATGCCGATGGTCCCGTCTTCCCGCGTCAACGGCTGCAGGATGAGCGGTATGGTGGGGTCCACCGCATCGATCATGGCGCAGGAACGACGGATCTCCCACTCCTCGGTGCTCTGGTCGACGACGATCTTCACGAAGACGTCCTTCATCGCCGCGAGTTCCAGGAAGGCGTGGTGCTGGTCCCACAGCTCGGGGCACCCGGAGGCGGAAGGGAGCTTGATGTCCATCCCTATGCTGTCCAGGTGCGGGATGAGCGGCGCCAAGGCCTCGGGAAGCGTCCCGTTGGTCTCCAGGTAGATGGGGAGGAGCTCTCTCAGCTCCGGAAGCCACTCCTCCAGGAGGGCGCCGTGCAGGAGCGGCTCACCGCCGGTGATGCTGATCGAGTGGTGGATGCCCGGCCAGGCGGCACCCCAGCTCTCCAGAAGCGTCGCGACCCGCTCCAGCGTGACCGGGTTCGGCACCTTCTGAAAGTCACGCCGCCCGGGGGTGAGCTCCAGGAGGCACTCGTCCGGAATGGCGGACATCCCCGGGGTGTCACAGAAGCTGCAGTTCAGGTTGCAGCCGGCAAAGCGGAGAAAGACCTGGCGCAGACCTACCAGCACCCCCTCCCCCTGAATGGAGGAGAAGCATTCTACCAGGGGGGCCTGCAGCTTACTCATAGTAGCTCGCGGCGGCAAAGTCCGATTCCCAGACCGTGACCATCTCGACCTTCACCTTGTCCGACCCGAAGATCTTGGTCAGTTCATGGTACAGGTAGCGGGCGATGTTCTCGGACGACGGGGAGATCTCGGAAAACGGTGCGAGCTCGTTCAGGTACTTGTGATCGAGCGTCTTCAAAAGGTTGTTGGTTTCCTTCTTGAGGATCTTGAAGTCGATGCCGAGACCGGCCTTGTCGAGCTCGTCGGTGGTGATGGAAACCTCCACCTTCCAGTTGTGGCCGTGCAGGTTCTCGCAGTCCCCCTGGTAGTTGATCAGATTGTGGGCCGCGGCAAACGCAGTGTGAATGGTGAGACGAAACATGCCACCCTCCCTTTTAATTATTTTTATCGGTTGCAATATATCATGAACGGGAAAGAAAAACAGGCTAAGAAAAGCGGTTCTCAGCCGGAATCAGGTCCTGAATCGGGGTTTGGTCTATATGGTTATGCTTTCGCCACGCTGCAGGGGTGGCGGAGTGGGGGTGGTGATCCAGGTGTAGGTCAGGACGAAGAAGAGGACGACCAGCGAGAAAAGGAGCATGAAGCTTGGGAGCAGGCGGGTACGAGACTCTGCCGCGCTCCCTTGCACGAGCCCGAGCGCGGCGACCAGGACGCCGAAGCCGCCCAGCATCCCCGCCATGAAGAAGCCGAAGAAGGTAAGACGTGCCTCGCCGGCGAGGCCCAGCATTAAGAGGGCGGAGATCTCGCCATGGAAGAAGGTGGCGGCGATCAGGGCGATGAGGCCCGCGTTGATCGCTTTTATGCCGCGACGCACGGTAGTTTTACGCATCTTAAAACCTCAGGTAACCGGTGCTATTCGCACCAGCTCACGTCGCCGACCCCTTTGCGGAGCACTTCGGGGCGGTCGCCGATCAGGCTGACAACGGAGCTTACGTCGGCGGTGAGATCGCCGCCGTCCACCACCAGGTCGAGCTGTTTACCCAGCTCGTGCTCGACCTCCCAAGGGTTGCCGATCGGATCCTCGCCGGAGAGGTTGGCGCTCGTGGTAACGATGGGTGCGCCGAGTTCCTTCACGATGGCCAGGCAGATCGCGTTGTCCGGCATGCGGATGCCGACCGTCCTCTGCTTGGTCTGTACGAGATCGGGAACCACCGAGTTCGCCTCGAGGACGAAGGTGTACGCCCCCGGGAGCAGGCGGCGCAGCTGCTTGAAGGCGTAGTTCGAGACGCGCGCGTAACGGGAGATCTCGGCCATATCGGAGCAGATGAAGGAAAAGGGTTTCTTCTTGTCGCGCTGCTTGATTTGGTAGATCCGCTCGATCCCCTTCTTGCTGAAGATGCTGCAGCCGATGCCGTAGGTGGTGTCGGTCGGATAGGCGACGACGCCGCCGTTTTTCAGGATCTCGACGACCTTGGCGATGAGTCGCGGCTGGGGGTTGTCAGGGTTGATCTCGAGCAGCATGGCTATTCCTCTGGATTCAGTCCCAGAAGCGGCTCGTGCACGAAACGGCCGTCCTTCTGGATCAGGATGTCGTCGAACCAAAGCTCGCCGTCGCCGGCGAGGATCTTCACCATGTCCCAGTGCACCGCGGAGCGGTTGCCGTTGTCGCACTCGTCGTAGGCCTGGCCGGGGGTGAAGTGAATCGAGCCGAAGATCTTTTCGTCGAAGAGGATGTTGCGCATCGGCACCCTGATGTTCGGGTTCACGCCGATGGCGAACTCGCCCACGTAGCGCGCCCCTTCGTCGGTGTCGAGGATGCGGTTCAGATCAGCGTCCATGCCAGGAGCGGTCGCTCTTACGATGCGTCCCTTTTCGAACTCGAGGCGGACGTTGTTGAACTCCTTCCCCTGGTACACGGTCGGGCAGTTGTAGGTGATGTAACCCTCCACCGAATCGCGCACCGGCGCGGTGAAGACCTCGCCGTCCGGGATGTTCAGCCGTCCGTCGCACTTGATCCCGGGAAGCCCCTTGATGCTGAAAGAGAGATCGGTGTCCGAGGCCTTGATGCGCACCCGGTCGGCGGCATCGACGCAGGCCTTCAGCGCGTCCTGTTTCCTCGACTCCTCCTCCCAGTCCATGCAGCATGCGGCAAAGAGGTAATCCTCGTACTCCTCGAGGCTCATGCGCGCTTCCTGGGCCGCGCCGTGGGTCGGGTAGCGCGTCACCACCCAGCGGGTCCCCTTGACGCGCTGGTCGATGATGGGGCGCACGACTTTGGACCAGGCAATCATGCTGGTCTGGTTCGCCTTGGCGTTCACCATGGAGTTGTCGGCGGCGGAGAGACCGAAGTAGACGTCGACCTGTTTCATGAAGTCGAGCTTGTGCTGCGGGAAATAGGAGAGCTGGTCGGCGCTGGCTATGTTGAAGAAGTGGCGCCCGATCTCGGGGACGCTGAACTCGTACTCGACGTACTTCGCCCCTTTTTCGAGGCAGAGGGCGTAGAGCTCCTTCACGAGCGGCGTACCTTCCAGTCCGGCGCAGGAGATGAGCACCACGTCGCCCGGCTGGACGCGGGCCGAGTAGTTGACCAGCACTTCGGCGAATTGTCTGACGCGAGGATCTTTCATAAGCGTGCCCCCGTAGGTAGTTCAAGAATGGGTGACGCGGCTGACCGGCAGAGGAGGCCGGCAAGCGGGTTATATTCCGTAAGGATGAATGGCGATGGATCTACCTGCCCGTATGCCCGAACCCGCCTGCGCCGCGGGCGGTCTCGCCCAGTTCGTCCACCTCGATGAACTCGGCGCGCTCGCAACGGGCGAAGACCATCTGCGCGATGCGCTCGCCGTGCCTGATGGCGAAAGGCTCGCTGCCGTGGTTGATCACGATGACCCCGACCTCGCCGCGGTAGTCCGCGTCGATGGTGCCCGGAGAGTTCACCAGCGCGATGCCGTGCCTGAGCGCCAGGCCGCTTCTGGGTCTCACCTGCGCCTCGATGCCGGGCGGGATCTCGATGGCTATCCCCGTCGGGACCAGGGCGCGCTCGCCCGGGTGCAGCACGAAGTCCTCATCGAGCGCGGCATGCAGATCGACACCCGCCGCCTGCTCGGTCATGTAAGAGGGAAGCGAGGTCGACCGCAGGCGCTTTATCCGGATGGGTATGGTTTTCATCAGACGTTGATATCGGAGTCGGTAAAGGTGGGAGAACCGACCCGGCCCAGCATGACCAGGGTCAGCGCGGAGTTGTCCAGAATCTCTTGGGCGAGCTCCTGGATGCTCTCGGAGGTGACGCGGTCGAACCCTTCCATGATCTCGGACAGAGGCAGCGGCGTGCCAAAATAGATCTCGTTTTTCGCCAGGCGCGACATGCGGTTGTCGCTCGATTCCAGCGACAGGAGCAGGTTACCCTTCAACTGCTCGCGCGCCCCCTCGAGCTGCTCCATGGGGACCGGTTCGCGTTTGAAACGGCCGATCTCGCGCAGCATGATCTCGAGAAGCTCCTTCGAGTTTTCCGGGCTCGCACCGGCGTACACCACGAGGGAGCCGGCATCGGCATGGGAGGCGATGTAGGAGTAGACCGAGTAGGCAAGACCGCTCTTCTCGCGCACCTCCTGGAAGAGGCGCGAGCTCATGGAGCCGCCAAGAATGGCGTTCATGATGAAGGCGTCGTAGCGCTGCGGGTGGCTTTGCTGCACCCCCTTGAGGCCAAGGCAGACGTGGATCTGCTCCAGGTCCTTCTCGACCAGCTCGATACGACGTTCGTACACCGGCGGGACGGACTCGCTCCGGCCGTGCCCCGGCTCGACGCCGTTTAAGAACTCCTCGAGGAGCACGGTGAGCTTGTCGTGGTTGACGTTGCCGGCCGCGGTGACGATGATGTCGTCGGCACGGTACATCTTGTCCTTGTAGGCGATGATGGCATCGCGTGAAAGCCCCGTGACGCTCTCGGCATCGCCCAGGATCGACATCCCCAGCGGGTGCCCCTTCCAGAAGTGCTGGTGGAAGAGGTCGTGGATCAGGTCGTCCGGGGTGTCCTCCATCATGTTGATCTCCTGGAGCACCACGCGGCGCTCCTTTTCGATCTCTTCGTCATCGAAGACGGAATGAAGGAAGATGTCGGTCAGAAGATCGACGGCACGCGGGAGGAACTTGTCCAGCACCTTGGCGTAGTAGCAGACGTACTCGCGGCTGGTGAAGGCGTTCAGGACGCCACCCACCGAGTCGATCTCGCGGGCGATGTCCAATGAGGAGCGGCGTTCGGTGCCTTTAAAGAGGAGATGCTCGATGAAGTGGGCGACGCCGTTCGACTCCCGCCGTTCGTGGCGGGAGCCGTTGGCGACCCAGATTCCTATGGAGACGGAGTTTGCGTACGGGATACGCTCGGTGATGACGCGTATCCCGTTATTTAGGGTGGTCTTTTTAATCATGGCTAGAACTATACCGGGAAAGCCAAAAATTGCCAGCTCTCACATGAGAGATGTTATTCGGTGAAGGTCTGGCCCAGAGCCTCTTTACGGGAGAGCTTGATCTTGCCCTGTTTGTCGATGCCGATGCACTTCACCAGCACCTTGTCCCCTTCTTTGAGGATGTCGCTCACGTTCTTCACGCGCTCGGTGTCGAGCTCGGAGACGTGCACCAGGCCGTCGGTTCCCGGGAAGATCTCGACGAACGCGCCGAACTCCATGATCTTCTTAACGGTGCCCATGTAGAGCTTGCCTTCCTCAGCCTCGGCGGTGAGGTTGCGGATCATCTTGATGGCGAGGTCGCAGGCTTCCTTGTTGTTGGAAGCGATGTTGATCTTGCCGGTGTCCTCGATGTCGATGGCGACGCCGGTTGCCTCAGTGACGCTCCTGATGTTCTTGCCGCCGGAGCCGATGACGTCGCGGATTTTGTCGACCTTGACCCAGATGGTGGTGATGCGCGGAGCGAAGGCGGAGAGGTCGCCGCGCGCGGTGGAGATGGACTTGGCCATCTCGCCCAGGATGTGCACGCGGCCTGCTTTTGCCTGCGCCAGGGCGGCACCCATGATCTCGCGGGTCACGCCGCCGATCTTGATGTCCATCTGCAGCGCGGTGACACCGTCGGCGGTACCGGCCACTTTGAAGTCCATGTCGCCCAGGTGGTCTTCGTCGCCCAGGATGTCGGAGAGGATGGCGTAATCGTCGCCTTCCTTGATGAGGCCCATGGCGATACCGGCAACCGGCGCCTTGATCGGGATACCGGCGTCCATCATGGACAGGGAGCCGCCGCAGACGGTCGCCATCGAGGAGGAGCCGTTGCTCTCGGTGATGTCGGAGACGATGCGGATGGTGTAGGGGAAGTCGTCGTGTTTCGGAAGCACCTGCTGCAGCGCGCGCTCGGCCAGCATGCCGTGGCCGATTTCGCGGCGGCCCGGGGCGAGGCGGAAGCTGGTTTCACCGACGGAGTACGGCGGGAAGTTGTAGTGCAGGAGGAACTTCTTCCTGGAATCACCGTAGAGCGAGTCGATGCGCTGCTCGTCAACCGAGGTGCCGAGCGTCGCGGCCACGATGGACTGGGTCTCGCCGCGGGTGAACAGGGCGGAGCCGTGTGCGCGCGGGAGGAAGCCGACCTCGGTGGCGATGTTACGGATGGTCTTGGTGTCGCGGCCGTCGATCCTGGAGCCGTCCTTGATGATGTGCTCGCGCACCAGGTTGTACTCGAGGTCCTCGATGAACGCCTTGACCTCTTTCTCGGAGCCTTCGAACTCCTCAGCGAGAGCCGCCACGGTCTTTTCGGAGATGGCGTCGATGGCGTCATGACGCTCCTGCTTGGCCTTGATGCGCACCGCCGCTTTCATCTCTTCCTTGGCGAGAGCGTCGACGCGGACCTTCAGCTCCTCGTTGACTACCGGAGCCGGGATGTCGCGCTTGACCGGCTTCACCTTGGCGACCAGCTCTTCCTGGGCTGCCAGGATCCCCTGGACCGCTTCCTTGCCGAAGAAGATCGCTTCGAGGAGGTCGTTCTCGGAAACCTCGGAGGCGCTACCTTCAACCATCAGGATGGCGTCCTTGGAGGCGGCGATCACGATCTCCATGTCGCTCTTCTCTTCCTGCTCGGCGGTCGGGTTGGCGATGAACTGGCCGTCCACGCGCCCGACCTTGACGCCCGCGATCGGGCCGGCGAAGGGAACGTCGGAGACCATGAGGGCGGCCGAAGCGCCGATCATGGCGAGGATGCCCGGATCATGGTCCTTGTCGGCGGAGACGACGGTCGCCATGACCTGGGTGTCGTTCAGGAACCCTTCCGGGAACAGCGGACGGATTGGACGGTCGATAAGACGGGAGGTGAGGGTCTCGTTGTCGGAGGGACGCCCCTCGCGCTTGAAGAACGAGCCGGGGATGCGGCCGCCTGCGTAGGCCTTCTCCTGGTAGTTGACGGTGAGCGGGAAGAAGCCCTGCCCTTCCTTGGCGGATTTCATGGCGACGGCGGTCACGAGGACCATGGTGTCGCCGCTTTTGATCATGACCGCGCCGCTTGCCTGCTTTGCGATCTTTCCTGTTTCGATGGTGATTGTCTTGCCACAGCATTCTGCCTGTACGCTATGTACCATTGTTACGGCCTCCATTGATTTACTTCCGGTTGGTGTTGGGGCCGCCGAGAAAATCGCCTTGCGCAATATCAAGCCGCAGGACGGTTTTATCCACGCCCCCAACAAAGAAAAAGGGCACAAAGGCCCTTACATGATGAAAGAGGAAAGGCAATATACCCGTTGAGGTATACTGCCTTTTTTTACCTTCTGATGCCGAGCTTGGCGATGATCGCCTTGTAGCGCTCTACATCCTTCTTCTTCAGGTAGTCAAGCAGACCCCTTCTCTGACCGACGATCTTCAGCAGACCGCGACGGCTGTGATGATCCTTCTTGTGAGTCTTGAAGTGCTCAGTCAGATAGGTGATACGCTCCGAAAGAATTGCAATCTGCACTTCCGGCGAACCCGTGTCGGAATCGTGCAGCTTATGAGCTGTGATGATTTCCTGCTTCTTTTCCGTTTGCAGCATGTGGTTACACCCCCTTCCCATCTTAATTGTTAGTGCTTTTATTTATGTACTTTTATGCCTTCCCGCAACCCCAAGGCCACGGCATAGATCAAGACCTTCAACTCTTACCACAAAAGCAGGTACGTGTAAAGAAGGAATACTAATTGAATACACGCATGAGGCGCAGCCCTTTGAGCCGGTCGTGGCAAGCCACTGCCAGGAAACGCTCGCCCAAATAGAGTCGCACCTGTTCGCCGTCCTGAAACGGGCCCGGCGCCTCGACGAACTCCCCCTCTCGCGGCACCACGCCGTTGCCGACCTTGCGCCCCCCTTCTTCGGTGAGCTGCAGGCTCCTCAGGTGATCGAGCGCCCGGTCCATGGGCAAGAGGAGCGCATGCTGGTCGGCAGCCGCGGCCAGGGCCTCGATGGTGATGGCGTCCGCCTCCTTGAAGAGGCCGCTTTTCGTGCGCCGCAACTCCAGCAGATGCGCGCCGCATCCGAGCGCCTCGCCGATGTCGCAGGCGAGGGTCCTGACGTAGGTACCGCGCGAGCAGCGCACCGTAAAGCAGGCCTCGGGGAGCCGGATCCATTCGAAGGTGAGCGAGTGAATCTCCACCTCGCGCTCCTCGCGCTCCACCTCGATACCCTTTCTGGCCAGCTTGTAAAGCGGCACGCCCCCCTGCTTGATGGCAGAGAACATCGGCGGGAGCTGCTTCTGGAGACCTAGAAACCGCGGCACGATGTCTTCCAGGTCCGCGGGCAAGAGGTGCGACCACTCCCTTTCCGCGATCACCTCACCGGTGAGGTCCTGGGTGTCGGTGGCGATGCCGAGCCGCAAGACCGCACGGTACTCCTTCTCGGACTCGTCGAGGAACTGGATCGCCTTGGTCCCCTCCCCCACCGCCACGGGCAGCACACCGGTCGCGAAGGGATCGAGGGTTCCCGTGTGCCCAACCTTCTTCTGGTTGATGGCGCGGCGGACCTTCGACACGATGTCATGGGAGGTGACACCGGCCGGCTTGTCGATCACGAAAAAGCCGTTCAGCATCAGCGCATCTGCTCCAGCCGGTCGAAGACCTGCGCCTTGACCTCCGCGAGCGTGCCGCGCACCATGCATCCTGCGGCGTTGTGATGCCCGCCGCCGCCGAAAGAGGCGGAAACCGCCGAGACGTCCACCTTCCCCTTGGACCTGAAGCCGACCTTGAAGAGCCCATCCTCGACCTGTCGGAAGAAGAGCGCCACCTGCACCCCCTTGATGGAGCGGGGGTAGTTGATGAAACGGTCGGTGTCCTGGGCGGTGGCGCCGGTCTTGCCGTACATGTCGAGGGTAACGGTGACCGAGGCGTACTCGCCTGAGGGTGAGACGGTCAGGTCAGAGAGGGCGAGGGCTAAAAGCGCGATCCTCTGCAGCGGCTCGCTCTCGTAGAGGTTCTCGTTCACGCTCCAGGCGTTCACCCCTTTGCCGATCATCTCGCCTGCGATGGCGAAGGACTCGGGGTCGGAGTTCGAGTAGTGGAAGCTGCCGGTATCGGAAAGGATGGCGGTGTAGATGCAGAGCGCGGTGGGATAGTCCACCTCGTCTCCTGCCGCCTTGATGATCCGGTAGATGAGGGCCGCGGTGGCGCTCGCCTTCGGGTCGATCAGGTTGCAGATGCCGAAGTTTTCGCACCCGAGATGATGGTCGACGTTGATGAAACGGCCGATCCTCTTGTTTTCGGTGACCGCCTTGCCGGCGCGGCGGAACTCCCCCACGTCGAGCACGAAGCAGACGTCGAAGTCGCGCTCCGGCATCTCGCCGTACACCAGCTCCGCCATCGGGAGGAAGGAGCAGTTGTCCGGGACCGGATCGCAAAGGTAGACGGTGACGTCCTTGCCGCGCGCGGTCAAGTAATTGGCCAGGGCCAGGGAGGAGCCGACCGCATCGGGGTCGGGACTTTCGTGGCTGGTGATCAGAAAGCTCTGAGCCTGGTCGATCTCCGCCACTATCCGCTTAATCTCAGCTGTTGTCGCCGTCATCCTGAGCCCCTATCTCCTTCAGAATCGATTCGATATGCTGGCCGTAGTCCAAAGAGGTGTCGTACTTGAACGTAATCTCGGGGGTGAAACGGAGCTTCAATGCCTGGCCGATCTCCTTGCGGATGAATCCCTTCGCTGAGTTGAGCCCTGCTTCGCTGTTTTTCTTGGCGGCATCGTCGCCGTGCACGGTGAAGTAGACGGTGGCCTGCCTGAGGTCGGGGGTCACCTTCACGCCGGTGATGGTGACGAAACCTACGCGCGGGTCCTTGAGACCCTTTATGAGAAGCTCGGAAATGATCTTGTGGATCTCTTCGGCTACCTTGTCGGAACGCTTTACCATGTTCTTTCTCTCTTGTCGTGAAACGATTAAGGGGAGAGGGGCTTCCGCGGGCCGGGATGCCGGACGCGGGACGCCGCTCTCCCCGTGTTTTTCCTTACAGCTTGCCGGCTACCTTCTCCATCTCGAAGCACTCGAAGATGTCGCCGATCTTGAGGTCGTTGTAGTTCTCAAGCGACATGCCGCACTCGTAGCCGGTGGCGACTTCCTTAACGTCGTCCTTGAAGCGGCGCAGGCTGCCGAGCTTGCCTTCGAAGATCACCACGTTGTCGCGCAGCAGGCGTACCTGTGCGTTCCTGATGATCTTGCCGTCGGTGACGTAGGAACCCGCGACCATGCCGGCCTTGGGCACCGAGAACACCTCGCGGATCTCGGCGCGACCGAGATACTTCTCCTTGAAGGTCGGCTCGAGGAGGCCTTCCATCGCCTTCTTGATGTCGTCCACCGCGTCGTAGATGATGTTGTACAGCCTGACGTCGACCCCTTCCTTCTCGGCGAGCACCGCCGCCTTGACCTCGGGACGAACGTTGAAGCCGAGGATGATGGCGTTGGAAGCGCTGGCCAGGTTGACGTCGGTCTCGGTGATGGCGCCGACGGAGGCGTGCAGCACGTTGAGACGGATGGCATCCGTGGTGAGCTTCCTGAGGGACTCGGCAACCGCCTCGACGGAGCCCTGCACGTCGCCCTTGACGATGGTGTTGAGGTCCTTGACCTCGCCCTTCTGGATCTTCTCGTAGAGCTGCTCCAGGGAGAGCTTGCTGTGCTTGGCGAGTTCGGACTCGCGCAGCTTCATCTGGCGGTGGTTTGCGATCTCCTTCGCCTGCTTCTCGTCGTTCATGGCGACGAAGATGTCGCCTGCGTCAGGCACGCCGTTGAAGCCAATGACCTCGACCGGCATGGCCGGGCCGGCAGCGTTGACCTTCTCGCCCCGGTCGTTCTGCATGGCGCGCACGCGGCCGAAGTGAATGCCGGCCACGAAGTAATCGCCCGCCTTCAGGGTACCCTCCTGGACCAGGACGGTCGCTACCGGGCCGCGCCCTTTGTCCAGCTTGGCCTCGACCACGGTGCCGCGGGCGGTCTTGTCCGGGTTCGCCTTGAGCTCGAGGACGTCGGCCTGCAGGAGAACCATCTCTAGCAGCGACTCGAGGTTGATGTGCTTCTTCGCGGAGACCTCGACGAAGATGGTCTCGCCGCCCCATTCCTCGGAAACCAGGCCGAACTCCATCAGCTCCTGCTTCACTTTGCTCGGGTTGGCCTCGGGCTTGTCGATCTTGTTGATGGCGACGATGATCGGAACGCCTGCAGCCTTCGAGTGGTTGACCGCCTCGCGGGTCTGCGGCATGACGCCGTCGTCGGCAGCAACCACCAGGATGACGATGTCGGTGACCTTGGCGCCCCTGGCGCGCATCGCGGTGAACGCCTCGTGGCCCGGGGTGTCGAGGAAGGTGATCTTCTGTCCCTTGAGTTCCACGTCGTAGGCGCCGATGTGCTGGGTGATGCCGCCAGCCTCGCCGGCAATTACGTTGGCCTGGCGGATGGCGTCAAGAAGCGAGGTCTTGCCGTGGTCGACGTGACCCATGATGGTGACGACCGGCGGACGCTTCTGCATTGCTTCCGGCGCATCCGGCTCCGCCTCGAGGAGCTCGTCCACGTCGAGCGCCACGTTCTCGATCTCGTAGCCGAAGTCGGTGGCCAGAAGGGTCGCGGTGTCGAAGTCGAGCGGGTGGTTGATGGTCGCCATGACACCGAGCTTCATCAGGGCGCGGATCAGGTCGGTCGCCTTGATCCCCATGCGCTTGGCCAGCTCGCCCACGGTGATGGACTCGCTGATCTTGATGATCCTCTTGATCGCCTTCGGTACCGTGATCTCGGTCTTCTTGCCGACCTGAACCTTCTCGTACTTCCCTTTCTTACCTTTGGAGCGCGGCCCGGGCTCGAAAACCCGCTCGCGTTTGTCCAGAAGGTCCTTGAAAGTCTCTTTTTTCCCCTTGCCTGCGGGGGCGCCGCCCTTCTTGGCGTTCTTGCCGTAATCGGCGCCGCCTGCCGGGGCGGGTTTCCTACCCTTGCGGCTGCGGTCGTCCAGCAGCGGCGGCGGCTCGACAGGGGCCAAGGGCGCCGGACGATCGGGGCGCGCCCCCATGGGGGGACGCTCGCCGGGACGACCTGCGCCGGGACGCGGTGCCGGACGCTCAGTGCCGGGGCGCTCCACGCCGCGCGGCATGCCGGGACGCTGCCCCGGGCGATCGCCCTGCGCGGGGCGCTGGTACTCGCGACGCTCGGCCGGACGCTGGGTCGGAATCGGGATCTCGACGCGGCCGAGGATCCTCGCGCGGGTTGCAGTCGGCTTGTCCGGCTCGGGCTCCACGGCCTTGGCGGCGGGCGCCTCGGGCGCCTTGGCGGCAGCCGGCGCTTCCGCGGCGGGTGCCTTCGGGGCCTCGACCTTGGCAGGCTCGACTTTCGGCGCCTCGGGTGCGGGGGCAGCAGGCGCCTCCGCCTTCGGGGCCTCGACGGCCGGCTTTTCCGGTGCCGCAGGCGCGGCAGGTGCTGCGGCCACCGGTTTCTCTTCCTTGGCGGCCGGAGCCTGGGGGGCCGGAGCCTCGGGCTTCACCGCTGCCGGCTTCGGAGCGGGAGCCGGCTCGATGATCCTCGCGCGGACCGGTTCCGGACGCTTGGGCGCCTCTTCCACCGGAGCCTTCTCGGGGGGTGCCGGCTGGGGCGCCTCCTCCTTGACCGGCTCGGCCGGCTCGGCTGCCGCCTGGGCCTCAGGCTCGACCGCCTTCGCACGACGACGGATCAGGGTCGGCTTCACCCTCACCTCTTCCTGGGAAACTTCTTTGACGGGGGGGTGCGCGGGGGCGGATAACGCCTTGATATCCGAATCCTCAAGGACAGCCATATGGTTTTTGACCTGCACGCCTGCCTCGGCAAGTCTTGCCATAAGCTCCTTGTTTTCGATCCCCATCTGTGCCGCTAACTCATATACGCGGGTTTTGCTCATCTACTCACGCTCCTCCTCAAAGAAGTTCCTGTACTTTTCCATTTCCAATTCAATCGAGCCCACGAAGCCGCTTTCCATAACAACCAGGACGCTTCTGAGTTCCTTTCCCAGCAATTCGCCAAGGCGTTCCTTGGTGAACAGGGAGATGCAGGGGACATCCTTCAGCTTCGCGAGCCCCCTGAACTTCTCGCCGATATCGGGCGATATATCGGTGGCGACGAACAAAAGCCCCGCCCCACCTTTCTTCAGCTTTTCCTGTACCTGATCCGAACCTGAAACCACCTTCCCCGCCTTGTTGGCGAGGCTGATGTAGGAGGCGATGCGCTCCTCGAGCTTGTGGACCACCTGCTTGAGCAGCCCCTCTGCGTCGGCGCCCAGCACATCCCCCTTGAAGCCGCGGGCGAACTGCTTTTTCTGGGCCGCGAGCTTCAGACACACAGCCTTCATGCAGGTGTACGCGCCGCGCCCGGGGAGCTTGTTCTGCAGATCCGGTACGAGGGTACGGTCCGGGGCCAGCACGAAGCGGAGCAGCTCGCCCTTGTCCTTTGTCTCACGGCAGGCGAGGCAACTTCTCTGTGGTGCGGCCTTCGTCATCCTAATCCTCTTCGGTCGCCTCTACCACGGGCTCGGCACTCTCTGCGCTCTCGGCGGTTTCCTCTGCCTCTTCGGCCTCGGTGCCGTCGTAGGAGGCGAACTGCTGCAGCTCGGCCTCGGCCATGCGGGTCTCGCTCTTGATGTCGATCTTCCACCCGGTCAGCTTGGCGGCAAGACGCACGTTCTGGCCGCGCTTGCCGATGGCGAGCGAGAGTTGGTCGTCGGCCACGATGACCTCCATGGCGTACTCCTCCTCGTCGACGTACACCTTGGTGACCACGGCCGGGGCCAGGGCGTTGCAAGCGAAGCGGGCGATGTCCTCGCTCCAGGGGATGATGTCGATCTTCTCACCGCGCAGCTCGGAGACCACGTTCTGCACGCGGGAGCCGCGCATACCGACGCAGGCGCCGACCGGGTCGACGTCGGCATCGTGGGAGTAGACGGCGATCTTGGCACGCCCACCCGGCTCGCGCACGACGCTCTTGATCTCGACTATCCCCTCGGCGATCTCCGGAACCTCGGCCTCGAACAGCTTGGCGAGCATCTGGGGATGGGTGCGGGAGAGCATGATCTGCGGCCCTTTGGTGGTCATGCGGATCTCGGTTATGAGGGCCTTCACGCGGTCGCCCTGACGGTACACCTCGCGCGGAGCCTGCTCCTTGTGCGGGAGAAGTGCCTCGGCGCGGCCGAGGTCGACGATCAGGTCGCCCTTCTCGAAACGGCGCACGACGCCGTTCACGATCTCGCCCTGGCGCTCCTGGAACTCGTTGAAGATGGTTTCGCGCTCAGCCTCACGCACGCGCTGGATGATCACCTGCTTCGCGGTCTGCGCGGCGATCCTGGAGAAGCCGGAGGCGTCCATCTTCATGCCGATGGAGTCGCCGATCTCGACGTCCGGATCCTCCTCGCGGGCCTCGTCGAGCTCGATCTCGCGGTAGGAATCCTGCACCTCTTCCACGACGGTAACGAACTCGAACAGCTCAACCTCGCCGATCTCGGGGTTATAGTGCGCCTCCAGATCACGGGTATTACGAAATTTCTTGTTGGCGGCCGTCAGTACTGCCTGTTCCAGCGCCTCTACCACAATACTTTTATCGATACCCTTCTCTTTTACGATCTGGTCGATCGTGTGCTTGAGGTTAAAGCTCGTTTCCACGTGACTGTCTCCTTCTGCTGATAATTACAAATAGAAATTTTTAGAATTCGAATTCGAGGTTGGCCTTGGCCACTTTGTCCAGAGGGATGGAAGCATGCTGCCCCTCGGTAAGGTCGATGCTGATCACCCCGTCCGCAACCCCCAGGAGCTTCCCGGTGAAGGTCTTGCGCTTGTTCCCCGCGTCGTCGGCCAGCATCTCAAAGGTTTTCACCTTCACCAGGTGTCCCGCGAAACGCTCGTAGTCGGCGACCTTCTTGAGCGGACGGCAGATCCCCGGCGAGGAGACCTCCAGGTCGTAACGCTCGGGCATGAAGTCCTCGACGTCCAGGATGTCGGAGAGCTGGCGGCTCACGTCGGCGCAGTCGTCCAGGGTGATCCCGCCTTCCTTCTCGAGGAAGATCCTGAGCACCATGTCGCGCCCCTCGCGCTTGTACTCGAGGTCGACCAGCCCGATACCGAGCGGTGCGCCGATCTCTGCAACGATTTCAGTGACTCTTTCTGCTACATCTACCTTGGCCATCTCTAGGTTTTCCCATAAAAAAAAGCGAGCCGGAGGAGCTCACTTTTGAGTGAACATTAACATGTACGCCATTAATTACCATGGAAGCCTTCTTTATGCAAGCGCTTTTTTCCCAGAGTGAGCCGTTTTTTCGGGCTTTCAGGCACGTTCTTAGGCTCATTCAGCGCCCATATTTCTTCTGCCGGAAAGAAGGAGATCTTTTGCCGTCGCATGTGACATTGGGGCAATTTAAGACATCTCTGTTTTTTTCACTATGCTCCCTGTCGCCGCCTCGAAGTCACGGCAGCCGCGCTGCACCCGAACACAGTCAGCAGCCCAGCAATCGCTTCACTTTTACACCATTAGCTGTTATATATGGGCGTCGCCGGAAACGGCACAAAAACCTGTAAAAGGAAAGAGAACCGACATGAAATACATAAGCACCAGGGGAAACATCACCCCCATCGGGTTCAAGGACGCAGTAATGATGGGTCTTGCCACCGACGGCGGCCTCATTCTGCCGGAGAGCATCCCGCAGCTCGACCGCGACACCCTAGCCGCGTGGTCCAAGCTCCCCTACCGTGAGCTCGCTTTCAATATCATATCCCTCTTCGCCACCGACATCCCGGCCGCCGATCTGAAGGCGCTCATCGACCGTTCCTACGGGACCTTCGAGCACCAGGAGACGACGCCCCTGGTGAAAAAGGACGGCGTCTACATCCTGGAACTCTTCCACGGCCCCACCCTCGCCTTCAAGGACGTGGCGCTGCAACTGCTCGGAAACCTCTTCGAGTACCTTTTGAAGGAGCGCGGCGAGAAGATGAACATCCTGGGCGCCACCTCCGGCGACACCGGGAGTGCTGCCATCGCCGGGGTGCGCGGCAAGGAGAACATCAACATCTTCATCCTGCATCCGCACCTGAAGACCTCGCCCATCCAGGCGCTGCAGATGACCAGCGTGCTCGACGCCAACGTGCACAACATCGCCGTAGAGGGGACCTTCGACGACTGCCAGAACATCGTGAAGACCCTGTTCAACGACCTCGAATTCAAGAAGGAGTACGCGCTGGGCGCGGTGAACTCGATCAACTGGGCCCGCGTGCTCGCACAGGTGGTCTACTACTTCTACGCCTGGGGCAGGCTCCCCGAGCAGGGGAAAGTGGTATTCTCCGTCCCGACCGGGAACTTCGGCGACATCTTTGCGGGCTACCTCGCGAAAAGCATGGGACTACCCGTGGAAAAGCTCCTCCTTGCCACCAACGAGAACAACATCCTCTCGCGCTTCGTGCAAAGCGGCGACTACTCTTTGGGGAAGGTCGTGCAGACCGTCTCCCCTTCCATGGACATCCAGCTCGCCTCGAACCTGGAGCGCTACCTCTATTACCTCTTCAACGAAAACCCGGAGCGCGTGAGAAGCGCCTTTGCCGAGCTGCAGCAGACCGGCAAGATCGTCTTCACCGCAGAAGAGGTGCAGCGCGTGCAGAGCGAATTCCTGAGCTGCACCGTGGACGAAGCGAAGACCCTCGACACGATCGCCTCCTTCAACAAGGAGACCGGCTACGTTCTCGACCCGCACACCGCGGTCGGGGTGCGCGCCGCCCTCGAGTGCGTGAACGGGCATCCGGCCGTCGTATGCCTTGCCACCGCGCACCCGGCGAAGTTCGGTGACGCCGTCGAGCGTGCCATCGGCACCCCCGCGGTGCTGCCGCCCCAGCTCGCCGCGCTGCAGGGCAAGGAAACGCGCTGCGAGATCATGGCTGCGGACAAAGAGCTGGTGAAAGCCTTCGTGAAAGCCAATGCTTAGCCTGACGTCGGACCTGTCGGACTGGTCAGACCAGTCGGACAGGTCCGACGAAGAAAAGAGACCTCCTGAATGTCCCTCCCCCCACTGCAAGTAGACTGGAACCACATCGACACGGTCCACCTCGACATGGACGGCACCCTGCTGGACCGCCACTTCGACGACCACTTCTGGCTGGAGCACGTCCCCAGGCGCTACGCCGAAAAAAACGGCATCGACGAGAGCGCGGCGAGGGAAAAGCTCTACCGCATGTTCCGCTCCCAGGAGAAGACCCTCAACTGGACCGACCTCGATTACTGGTCCGCGCAGCTGGGCCTCGACATCCCGGTGCTCAAGGAGGAGGTGCACCACCTGATCGCGGTGCACCCGTTCGTGACAGAGTTCCTCCTCTTCCTGCGACAGCACGGCAAGAAGGTCTACCTGGTCACCAACGCCCACGGTAAGACGCTGAACCTGAAACTGCGCCGGACCACGATCGGCGGCTACTTCGACGGCATCATCTCGGCTCACGACCTGGGACTGCCAAAGGAGGATCCGCTCTTCTGGGGGGAACTGCAGAGGAAGGTACCGTACGATCCTGAAAGAACCATGCTGGGAGAGGACAGCGAGACCAACCTGGACACGGCGCGCCGCTTCGGCATCCGCTACCTGATTTACGTCGGACGCTTCAGCTCGACGATGCAGCCGCTCCAGTCGAAAGACTTTCACACCATCCATTATTTCAGCGAACTGATTCCGCGCGACGGCGGCATGGCGGTACGTATCTGACCGTCAGCCGCGCGTCTTGATCCTGCACACCCCGTACTTCTTCACCAGATCGTAAAGGGCCGGACGGCTGACGCCCAGCATGTCCGCCGCCTTGCTCATGTTTCCCGCACAGGCGCGGATCGCGTCGTACACCATCCACCGCTCGATCCTGTCCCGCGCTTCCCGTAGGGTGAGTGACGCGAAGGCCATGGCCCCAACACTGCACCCGACATCCGCGCCGTGCCCCGCTTCCGCGCCCGTTGGCATCGCATCGTTGCGGCAGGAAAAAAGCCGCTGCAACACGATGCACTGACCACCGCTTCCTGCCCCGAAACGGTCACAACCTGTTGCCGTACCCGGTGCAGGTTGATAAGCCGCATCCTGAACCACCTGACGCTTTTTCATGGCGTCCATCCTCGCACTAGCGGTTAACGAAAGAACCACTTGCGGGGGAGGCTCCCTGCCACCCCCACCGGGAAGAGCTGTCAGCGGCTGATACACGATTATTATATTTTTTTAACAGCAGCTATTTCTATCGCGCCCCTTTTGGTTGTCAAGGCGCGTAAATGCAGCAGCGGACGCTGATTCACCCACCAAAACCCCGCCTCCCCTTTCTTGACACCTTGGCGACCTTGCATTACTATCGGTTGCATTCGTTTGAAATCATTAGGAAATCAGCTTCAGGAGGAACCATGTCAACCAACCTCTGCTGGGATACCACCCCGCTTTACTCTTCCCCTTCAGCACCCGAGCTCAACCAGGCTTTCGAGGGTGCTACTTCGCAGGTTGCAGCGTTCAGGGAGCGCTACCGCGGCAAGGTAGCCGAACTCTCCGCCGAGGGGTTGCTGGAGGCGCTTAAAAGTTACGAGAAGCTGCAGGAGAATCTGGCGGTGCCGCAGCTCTACGCACACCTGCTGTTCGCCGCCGACAGCGAGAGCGATCTGCACAAACGGCTCTCCCAGAAGTCCGAGGAGTTCGGCAACGCCATGGGACGGGAGCTCCTCTTCTTCGATCTGGAGATCATCCAGATGGAGGAAGAGCCGTTTCAAAAGTTCGCCAAAGACAGCCTGCTCGACAACTACCGCCACTTCCTCGAGGTGCTGCGCAAGTTCAAGGCGCACACCCTTTCCGAGCGGGAGGAGAGCCTGCTTTCGCAAAAAAGCCTGACCGGGGTGCAGGCCTTCTGCCGTCTCTTCGACGAGGTCTCCGCCTCCCTGCGCTACACCCTCGAGATGGGCGGGGAGACCAAAGAGGTGACCGGCGAGGAACTGCTTGCCCTTTTGCATCACCCGGACGCAGGGCTGCGCGAGCGCGCCTTCGGCACCTTCCTCAAGAAGCACGAGGAAAACGGCATCCTCTATTCCGCAGTGTTCAACAACGTGGCGCTTGACCACTCCCAGGAGATGGAGCTCAGAAACTACCGGCACCCGATGGAGCCGACCAACCTCGGTAACGAGATCCCCAACGAGGTGGTCGAAAGCCTCATGCAGGTCTCCGAGAAAAACTACCCCTTGGCACAGGAATACTTCCGCCTGAAAGCACGGCTCCTCGGCATGCCTAGGCTGAAAAACACCGACGTCTACGCCCCCCTCACCGAGAGCGACCGCAAATACAGCTTCGAGGAAGCGCGCACCATGACGGTTGAGGCGTACCGCGGGTTCTCCGAAGAGTTCGCTGAGCTCGCCGACTCCTTCTTCACCGGGAAGCGTGTGGACGTCATGCCCCGTCCCGGCAAGAGCGGCGGCGCGTTCTGCATGGGGATGACCCCGGCGCTCCCGCCGTACCTGCTTTTGAACTTCACCGGCAACCTGCGCGACGTGGCGACCATCGCCCACGAGGTGGGGCACGGCATCCACTACCTGCTTGCGCAGCGCCAGACCATGCTCAACTACCACCCGCCGCTGCCGCTTGCCGAGACCGCCTCGGTGTTCGGCGAGATGCTCCTCACTCGACAGTTGCTGGAGCGCGAGACCGACGTGGAGGTGAAGAAGTCGCTTCTGTGCGCGAAGATCGAGGACATCATCGCCACCACCTTCAGGCAGAACGTCCTCACCAGGTTCGAGGAGCAGATGCACCTAAGGCGTAACGACGGCCTTCTCACCGCGAACGAGCTCTGCGACCTCTGGTGGGACGAGAACGCGAAGCTCTACGGCGACTCGGTCGAGATGATCGAGCCTTACCGCTACGGCTGGAGCTACATCTCCCACTTCATCCACGCACGTTTCTACTGCTACTCCTACACCTGCGCGGAACTGGTGGTGCTGTCGCTGTTCCAGCGCTACCTGAAGGAGCGCGAGAGCTTCGTCCCCGTCTACCGCGGCATACTGGCCGATGGCGGCTCCAAGTCGCCAGGCGACACCCTCGCACCCGCAGGCATCGTCTTCAGCGACCCCAGCTTCTGGCAGGGGGGCTACGACCTCCTCGGCGATCTCATCGCAGAGCTGAAAGCGCTGCTGTAGCGTCGGGCTCCGCCCACAGTCGGACCAGTCGGACCAGTCGGACCAGTCGGACCAGTCGGACAGGTCGGACAGGTCGGACAGCTGGGACTCCCAGGCAGTCGAACTGCCGCCACAAAAAAAGAAAGGCCCGCCGGTTTCCCGGCGGGCCTTTTTGCTGCTTGTTACCAGTTCTTCCTACATCTCGTCGAACTGAAGGTACTTGTACACGGTTGCCTTGTTCGGCTCGACCTTCTCCTTGTACACGGCCAGATACTCGGCCGGGGTCGGGAGCTTGCCCATGTTCACGGTGACGGCACCGAGCTCTGCGGAGCCGAGGAACACCTTGGCGCCGTTGCCGATCCTGTCATCGAAGTTACGGGTCGAGGTGGAGAACATGTTCACCCCGTCGGGCACGCGTGCTTGGTTACCCATGCAGAGCGAGCAGCCGGCGATTTCGACGCGTGCGCCCATCGCGCTGTAGACGGAGAAGTACGCCTCGTCCTTGAGCTTCGCCTGATCCATGCGGGTCGGCGGGCAGATCCAGGTACGGACGTTCGGGTTGAACTTCTGGCCCCTCCAGATCTCACCTGCGGCGCGGAAGTGGCCGATGTTGGTCATGCAGGAACCGAGGAACACGTCCTGGATCGGGGTGCCGGCAACGTCGGAGAGGAGCTTCACGTCGTCCGGATCGTTCGGGCAGGCGAGGATCGGCTCGGTGATCTCGGCGAGGTCGATCTCGATGACCGCTGCGTACTCGGCGTTGGCGTCCGCTTCGAGAAGCTTCGGAGCCTTCAGCCACTCGTTGACCGCGTCGATCCTGTTCTGCAGGGTCTGCGCGTCCTGGTACCCGTCGGCGATCATCTGCTTCATGAGGGCCACGTTGGAGCGCAGGTAGGTGGCTACCGACTTCTCGGAAAGCTTGATGCAGCCGGCGGCGGCGCTACGCTCGGCAGCGGCGTCGGTCAGCTCGAAGGCCTGCTCGACGGAGAGCTCAGGAAGACCTTCCATCTCGAGGATGCGGCCGTTGAAGATGTTGACCTTGTTCTTCTTGGGCACGGTGAGAAGGCCCTGCTTGATCGCCCAGTACGGGATCGCGTTAACCGCGTCGCGCAGGGTGATGCCGGGGTTGAACTTGCCCTTGAAGCGGACAAGGACGGACTCGGGCATGTCGAGCGGCATGAAGCCAAGGGCGCCTGCGAAGGCGACCAGACCGGAACCTGCCGGGAAGGAGATCCCGATCGGGAAACGGGTGTGGGAGTCGCCGCCGGTACCGACGGTGTCCGGAACGAGGAGACGGTTCAGCCAGGAGTGGATGACGCCATCGCCCGGCTTAAGGGGCACGCCGCCACGCTCGATGATGAACTGCGGCAGGGTCTTGTGCATCTTCACGTCGGCCGGTTTCGGGTAGGCCGCGGTGTGGCAGAAGGACTGCATGAACATCGGAGCCTGGAACTTGAGGCAGGCGAGCTCTTTCAGCTCGTCGGCGGTCATCGGGCCGGTGGTGTCCTGGGAACCTACGGTGGTCATCTTCGGCTCGCAAGCGGTCCCCGGAAGGACGCCGGCTACGCCGCATGCCTGGCCGACCATCTTCTGGGCCAGCGAGTACCCCTGGCCTGCCTTGGCAACCGGGTTGACCGGGAGGGTGAAGACGTCGGTCGGTGCCATGCCGAGTGCTTTCCTGGCGCGGTCGGTGAGGGCGCGGCCGATGATCAGCGGGATACGGCCGCCGGCGCGGAACTCGTCGAACAGGGTGTTCGGGGCCACGGTGAAGGTGGAGAGGACCTCACCGGCTTCGGTGGTGACCTCGCCCTTCTTGGCGTTGATCACGATGACGTCGCCGGTCTTCATCTTGGTCACGTCGGTCTTGATCGGGAACGCGCCGGAGTCCTGCGCGGTGTTGAAGAAGATCGGGGCGATGACGCCGCCGATGATGATGCCGTCGCGACGCTTGTTCGGAACGGCCGGGATGTCCTGGCCGATGTGCCACAGCACGCTGTTGCATGCGGACTTACGGGAGGAACCGGTACCCACTACGTCGCCCACGAAAGCGACCTGGAACCCTTCTGCCCTGAACTTGGCGATGGTGGCGTTGCCGTCGGGGAAGCGGGTCTTGCCCATGGCAAGGGCGTGCAGCGGGATGTCCGGACGGCTCCAGGCGTCACCCGCCGGGGAGAAGTCGTCGGTGTTGATCTCGCCTTCGACCTTGTAGACCTTCACCTTCACAACTTCCGGCAGGCCCGGCTTGGAGGTGAACCACTCGGCGTTGGCCCAGGACTCGAGGACCTTTTTGGCGCCGGCGTTGCTCTTGGAGAGCTCGAAAACGTCGTCGAATGCGTCGTACACGAGGGTGGTGCCGCAAAGCGCCTTAACGGCCTCGTCGGCAACTTCCGCGTCCTTCAGCGCTGCGACCAGCGGGGAGACGTTGTAGCCGCCCAGCATGGTGCCCAGGATCTGAACCGCGTCCTTCTTGGAGACCAGCGGGGACTTCTTGGCGCCGGTGAGGATGGCGGCGAGGAAGCCGGCCTTCACTTCGGCAGCCGGGTCGACGCCCGGGGAGACCCTTTCCTTCAGGAGGTGGAGCAGGAACTCCTCCTTGCCTGCCGGGGGTGCTTCCAACAGTTTGCAAAGTTCCGCGGTCTGCTCAGGGTCGAGCGGTTTCGCAGGAATCCCGAGTGCTTTTCTTTCTGCCTCTTGCTTCAGGTACGCTTCGATCATGATTCCTCCTCCAGATAATGTGCAGCTATTTACGGAAGTTATGATAACTCTTCTCTCAGCTGGTACTTCATTTGAACGGATACTGTATACAATTTTTACCCTGCTTTGTCAATTGTTGAAAGTGCCTGTAACATGGCGCAGATCCGTGTGAAAAGACTGTTACTATGGCGTTTTATCTGGAATCAGCGGAGGTGTTTAGCGGTGTGCGGAGTGAAAATATTAAGAAAATAAAATATATTCGGAATGGGTATATGCGGTGAGTTTGGCGCCGCGCAGGTAGCCGATCAGCGTAATGCTGCTTTCGTCGCAGATGCGCACCGCCATGTCGGTGGGCGAGGTACGGGATACGACGACCGCGATACCGAGTTGCGCCGCCTTCGCGGCCATCTCTGTCGAGACGCGGCCTGAGGTGGCGAGGATGGTGCCTTCGAGAGAAATCCTTTTAAGCAAAGCCTCCCCCGCCAGGCGGTCGATAGTGTTGTGCCTGCCGAGGTCTTCGGCGTGCAGAAGGAGCCTTCCTTCCACGTCCCCGATGGCGGCGGAGTGGAGGCCGCCATGGCTTTTGTACCGGTCCGAGGTCTGGGCGAGCTGCCTCATCAGCTCGAAGACGGCACCGACCGCGATACCGCCGCGCGGGGTTGAAGCCTGCCTGCCCTGCGGCAGGGAAAAAGTAACGCCGGTGCCGCACCCCGAGGTGAGCACCGGCTTCAGTTCATGGGGGAGCTCCCCCTTTATACGGACGTTGGCGATGCCGTAGTCGTTGCAAACGCTCAGGACCAGAAAATCATCGGCCGAAGCGACGAACCCCTGGAGCCTCAGGAAGCCGGCCACCAGGAAGCGCAGGTCGTGCGGAGACGCAACCAGGGTAACCAATTCCCGGTCGTTCACCCTGAGAACCAGGGGGAACTCCCGCACGACATCGATCTCGCCGCGCAGCACCTTCCCGTCGTTGTATTGAAGCACCTCGGTCATGGTTTACCTGCTTCTCTGCGCAGCTATCTTATCCCGCCGATGCAGAGATACTTGACCTCGAGGAAGTCCTCGATGCCGTACTTGGATCCTTCGCGACCGACACCGGACTCCTTCACCCCGCCAAAGGGAGCCACGGCGGTGGAGATGAGGCCGGTGTTGATGCCGACGATGCCGTACTCGACCGCCTCCGCCACCCGCCACACCCGCGCGATATCACGGCTGTAGAAGTAAGCGGCGAGGCCGAACTCGGTGTCGTTGGCAAGACGGATCGCCTCCTCCTCGGTCTTGAACCGGAACAGCGGGGCCACCGGCCCGAAGGTCTCTTCCCGCGCGACCAGCATATCCGGTGAGACGTCGGCGAGCACGGTCGGTTCGAAGAAGGAGCCGCCAAGGGCGTGGCGTTTGCCGCCGGTCACCACGCGCGCCCCCTTGGCGAGGGCGTCGCCGATATGCTCCTCCACCTTCTCCACCGCAGCCATGTCGATGAGCGGCCCCTGCTGGGTTTCTCCCTTCAGGCCGTCGCCCACCTTCATCGCGGCAACCTCGGCGGCGAGTTTCTCGGAGAACCGGTCGTAGATGCCGTCCTGCACAAGGAAGCGGTTGGTGCAGACGCAGGTCTGGCCGGTGTTGCGGTACTTGGAGATGAGTGCTCCTTCCACCGCGGCGTCGAGATCGGCGTCATCGAAGACGATGAAGGGGGCGTTGCCGCCCAGTTCCATGGAGACCTTCTTCACCGTCCCCGCGCAGTCGGCCATCAGCTTCTTACCGATCTCGGTCGACCCGGTGAAGGTGAGCTTTCTGACCAGCGGGTTCGCGGTCATCTCGCCCCCGATACCCGCCGCCGAACCGGTGACGACGGAGAAGACCCCGTCCGGCACGCCGGCACGCCGCGCGAGTTCGGCTACAGCGAGGGCCGAGTAAGGTGTCGCCGTCGCAGGCTTAACGACCATGGTGCAGCCGGCGGCAAGCGCGGGCCCGGCTTTGCGGGTGATCATGGCGGAAGGGAAGTTCCACGGGGTTATCGCGGCGCAGACCCCGATCGGCTCCTTGAGGACGACGATACGCTTGTCGCTTTGGTGCGAGGGGATGACGTCGCCGTAAATCCTTTTCCCCTCTTCGGAGAACCACTCGAGGAAGGAGGCGGCGTAGACTGTCTCGCCGCGGGCCTCGGCAATCGGCTTGCCCTGCTCGGCGGTCATCAGTACCGCCAGATCCTCCTGGTGCTCCAGCATCAGCTCGGACCAGCGCCTTATGATGACGGAGCGCTCCTGGGCCGTCCTCGCGCGCCACGCGGGGAGTGCGGCTTGCGCCGCTTCTATGGCGCGGCGTGTCTCGGCCGCTCCCATTTTCGGTATGGTGCCGAGCTTCTCTCCCGTTGCCGGGTTGGTTACGTCGATGGTCTCACCGCTGTCGGCCGCAGTCCAGGCACCGTTGATGAAGCAGAGTTGCTGAAAAAGACTGCCGTCTTTTAGGTTCAACATCTGTTCCTCCCATGTGTGAAATGATCGCAGCAGTTTTTGTATACAACATCGTCGACGGTGCGGCAACTGAAAAGCCCCTCCGCAACGACAGATGCCCTCCGGCTAATGGGCTGGAGGGCATCTGTGTCAGTGCTGAAACAGAAAACAACTGTTGCTTGTGCTTTTATTTGACCTGATCTGTCTGCACCAGGTAGTTCGCCGTGTAGATGTAATCATCGACGTAGTCTCGTTTGCCGTCCTTGTTCAAGTCGAAGTGCGGTGCAGAATCGGTGCCGCGATCAGCGAGGAAGCGCTGGAAGTCTGCTTCGGTGACCTTTTTCTGACCTTTCTTGGCAAGCCGAACCGCAGGGGCCACCACCAGCGGGAATTCCTGTCTCTGACCGTTGTAGAGCACCGCGATGCTTGCGCTCACCGCGTCGCGGTCGGGGCGGGCCTGGATCTCCCACCCCTTCTCGATGCGGCCGTAGGAAACATAGCTGCAGTCGGCGAAACTGAACCTGGGGGTCGCGTCGCCCACGTTGATATAAACATGCAGCGTGGCCGTCGCCTTGCCGTCCGCCAGCACCACCGCCGGGACCTGGGTGTACTGCGTCTGTTGCGTCGGAGCGAAGAGCGCCGTCAGGTTGGCCGGGGTGCGTTCCCCTTTGAAATCCTTGAATTTGGCCAGCACGCTTTCGATCTTGACCGGTTCCACGACTTGGGCCGGCTTCCCGTTGGCGGTCGATGCCCCCCCGCGCTCGTCCGAAGGCCGTGGCTCGAGCTGAGGTTCAACGTTGTCCGGCTGTCCCTTCTTGGTCCGTACCCGCCTCTGCGACTCCTGCGCGGAGGAGTAATCGTCTCCAGAGGTGATTGGCCCCGTCGTGGTCTCCTGGCCTGTCGTATCCTGCCCCGGCATGGTGAGCGTACCACCGACGTATCCACCCGTTTTGGGCGTGCCCACGCCCGAGCCGGACGTTTCTCCTGTGGTCCCTGTCCCTGTTGTCCCCGTTCCTGTTCCTGTCCCGGTCCCGGTTCCTCCGCTTCCTCCGCTTCCTCCGCTTCCACCGCTATTCCCGGAGCTCCCTCCGGTCTGGCCGTCGCCGCTTGCACTGTCCGACGTCGACGGCAGTGGGGGATTGGTGACTATGGGTGAGGCCATGGCGACCTTCTTCCCCGCGGCATCGATGAGGCTCGCGGTAAGCAGGGTGATGCTTCCGGGAGAACTCCCGGTACGATCGAAGGCGATGGTGGCGATGACACCACTGCCGCTCAGCTCTTTGGTGCCGACGATGGCCATGCGGATGGTCGGAGTACCCGCGTTCGCCGCACTCATCATCCCGGAAACGAGGCTTCCCATGGTCACCCGAGGGTTGCTGAGTGTCGCAGCGTCGAAACTTACCGTCACGTCGAGACCGGCGACGCCGGACATCTGTGCGCCGTAGAGCACGAAGACACCGTCAGCCCCGGGCGATGAGATGGAGAGGATCGGCAAGGCTAGAGCTGGAACGGGAAGGAGGGTGAGTGAAAGAAAAAGAAGCACACGCGAGAGAGTCTGTATCATCATGGCTGACCTCGACTGCTTTGGGTGACTGCCGCACCCGGGTTACTCTACGCAGCACGGAGGCGGGTGTCAAGAGAACGGCTGAGCCGGTTACACCGCCTTGCTGTGGCAAAAAAAAAGAAGGGGCGGCGCCATGCTACCCCTTCTTTTTTGTGGTTCCAGATCGTCCTTACCCCTAGGAAGGGAGTTTTCCCATGGTCTTGAGGATCTCCCACCCCTTCAAGAGGTCGAGGGCACGCAGCACCTGGGAGTCGCTCTTGATCATCTCGTCGGTCTTATAGGGGGCGGGCTTCGCCGTCTTCTCGTCCTGGTCGTCCTTCTTGTCGCTCTCGAAGTGGTTCTCGAGGTCCTTCTCGCGGATGTGCATCCCTTCGCGCTTTTCGCCGGTGGAGGCGATCTCGACGCGTTCGGCGACGATGTCCGGGGTGATCCCTTTGGCCTGGATGGAGCGGCCGCTCGGGGTGTAGTAGCGCGCGGTGGTAAGTCTCAAGCCCGAGTTGTCGGAGAGCGGGATGATGGTCTGCACGCTACCCTTGCCGAAGCTCTGGGTCCCCATGATGACGGCACGCTTGTGGTCCTGCAGGCAGCCCGCCACGATCTCGGAAGCGCTGGCCGAGCCGCTGTTGATCAGCACCACGATCGGGTACTCGCCCTGCTTGTGGCTCTTCCTGGAGGTGAAGCGCATCTGGGAATCCTTCTCGCGCCCCTCGGTATAGACGATGAGCTTCCCTTCCGGTACGAAGTGCTCGCAGACACGGACCGCCTGGTCCAGGAGCCCGCCTGGGTCGTTTCTCAGGTCGAGCACGAGTCCCTTCAGCACCTTCTTGTCGGCCTGCAGCGCCTGCAGCGCCTTCTCGAGGTCGTCGTCGGTCTTCTCCTGGAACTGGGAGATCCTGACGTAGCCGTAACCGTCGTCGAGCACCTTGTACTTGACGCTCTTCACCTGGATGATGTCGCGCTCGAGGACGAACTCCTTCGTCTTGTCGAACCCTTCCCGCATTATGGTGAGGGTGACCTTGGTCCCCTTAACGCCGCGCATCCTCTTCACCGCGTCGGTAATCGTCAGGTCCTTCGTGTACTTGTCGTCGATCTTGAGGATCTGGTCGCCCGCCTTGATCCCGGCCTTGAAGGCGGGGGTGTCCTCGATCGGGGAGATGACGGTGAGGATGCCTTCCTTCACGGTGATCTCGATCCCCAGACCGCCGAAGGCGCCCTTGGTGTCGATCTTCATCTCCTTGTACGTCTCGGGAGGCATGAAGGAACTGTGCGGATCGAGCGAGCTCAGCATGCCGTTGATGGCACCGTAGACGAGCTTCTTGGTGTCTACTTCCTCGACGTAGCTCTTCTTCACGATGGCGAGGACGTCGGTGAACAGTTCGATGGACTGATAATCGTTTCCGCCCCCTTGGGCGGCACATCTGCGCTGTACGCCGAACGCGATGACCAGCGTCAGCAGTGCAACGGTAGTGACAAACAGGGTTGTCTTCTTGAATTTGCTGCCCTTGAACATTTTGCCTCCCTGAGTTTTTCTCTTGCGATACCCTGCTTATCTGAACCAGGGGGACGGGTCAACCGGTTTTCCCTGGTAGCGGATCTCGAAATAAAGCATGGGTCCCTTCGTCGAATCGACATCACCCACACTCGCAAGTACCTCGTTTCTCGTGACCTTGGCGCCGACTCTCTTCGCGATCGATGAGGCGTGTGCGTAGAGACTGAAGAAGCCCTCTCCATGATCGACGATGATCATATTACCATACCCTTTGAAATAGTTCGCGAAAATCACCTCGCCGTCGTCGATGGCATGAATGGCACTGCCGGCTGGGGCTTGGATGGAAATCCCGTTGCTGACCGTGAATGAGTCAAAGTCGGGGTGCTTGTGCCTGCCGAAGCGGTCCACGATGTTGCCTCTTACCGGCAATGACAGTTTCCCCTTCTGCGCCCCGAGACCGCGACCGGGGACGGGCGTCGCCTTGGCGGTCACCCCGGGCTGTTTCCCCTCGCTACCCTTGGAACGACCTTTGGCACTATACGCTTTTCTACTTTTGGCTTCAAGCTTCCGGATCATGCTCTGCAGGCGCGCCGCATTGGCCTGCAGCTCCTGCAGCGAGGTGAGATACCCCTGCTTGTCCTGCCGCACCTTGACGAGGTAGGTTGCCTTGCGGCTCTTTTCCTGCTCGATCTCGCGCTTTTTCGCTTCCATGGAGCGGCGGATCCCTTCCTTACGCGCCGCATCCTGCTCCAGCTGCTGTTTAAGCTTGTTCAGCCGCTGTACGTTGTCGTTGTACTGCTGGAAGAGCTTCTTGTCGTTTTGCAGGATGCTCCGCATGTAGCGCAGGTTTTCGCTCATCTGCGGAAAGGATTCCGAGGAGAAGAAGACACGCAGGTTCCCGGTGTCCCCCCCCTTGTAGAGGGCGGCGACACGGCGGTTGATCTGGGCCTTCTTGCGCTCCGCCTCCTGACGCTCCTTCTCGATGTCCTGGAGGGTGCGGTCCACCCCCTTCTCGACCACGGCCAGGTCACGCCCGAGCGCCACGAGGGTCGACTGCTTCTCGGCGAGGGACTTCTGGATCTGCACCAGCTCACCCGAGACCTTGGTCTCCACCTTCTGGGTCTTCGTGATGAGGCGGTTCTTCTCCTTGATCTGCTTCTTGATGTCCTGCAGGTCCTCCTTCGCGCCGGCGTAGCTTAAAAGCGGCAGAGCGAGAACCAGCATGAGCAGGTTTATGGCAGTTAGTAGGCGCATGCTAGACGTTGATGAACCTTTTGAGCGAGGTGGCGCTTCCTATAAAGCCGAGCAGGACCCCGCCGGCGACGATGCCGGCCAGGTGCGTGGCGGGGAGGAAGGAGAGTCCGGCCGAGGCCGGGTTGATGCCGAGGAAATCACCGGCGTTCTTCAGGAACGTGTAGTAGCAGGCAAGCAGCGCCAGAAGCGATATCACCGCGCCGGCGGCCCCCTGCAGCACCCCCTCGATCAGGAAGGGGGCCTTGATGAAGAAGCGGGTCGCTCCCACAAGGC
Source organism: Geomonas ferrireducens (assembly GCF_004917065.1). Classification (NCBI taxonomy): domain Bacteria; kingdom Pseudomonadati; phylum Thermodesulfobacteriota; class Desulfuromonadia; order Geobacterales; family Geobacteraceae; genus Geomonas; species Geomonas ferrireducens. Next base: position 403,088 of record NZ_SSYA01000003.1, on the reverse strand, counting down.
CCAAAAGCTCCAGTTCGTCCTTCCTCGCGTAGATGGTGAGCTTTATCGTGTTGGAGACGATGAAGAGCACGGTGATGGTCAAGAAGGCGCCGAGCAGCCCCCCCATGAGCCGGAAGAGGTTCATGAAGGAGTTGAAGCGCTGCACCCACTCCTCGCCATACTGCACCTCATTGATTCCTTGGATCTGCTTCAGTTTCCTGACGTAGGCGGCAACCGAATCGTTGTCACGGTGCTCACGGTCGAGGCGGATCTCGAGCGATGCCGGGAGCACCTCCTGGGTGATCCCTTCGAGGAGCGATTCCTGCCCCTTCAGGCGGCTTCTGAGCCGTTTTTCCGCCTCGGCCTGGCTCACGAAGATCACCTTCGCGGTGCCGGGGAGTGCCTGCACCCTCCCCTTCAGCGCGGCCACGACAAGCGGCGCGGGTTCCTGATCGAAGTAGGCGGTCACCTGCACCTTGTCGCTCCACCCCTGCGCCATCCCATCCAGGTTCACATACACCAGGAGAAATAGCGAGGCGATGAGAAGCGCAAGGGCGATGGTCCCGACGGTCACCGCACTTACGAAGACGTTTTGCCTGAGATTCGCCACCGCGCGGCTGGAGAAGTAGGAAAACCTGCCGAAGAACCCTTCCTGTTCGAGCTTCGGGCGCACCGCCCCCTTGTTACCCTTGGACATCGGGCACCTCCACGATCCGCCCCTTGTCCAGCCGGATCACCGTGCGATGGGAGTTCTCGATGACGCGCCTGTCGTGGGTCGCCACGACCACCGTGGTCCCACGGTTGTTGGCCTCCTTGAAGATCGAGAGGATCGCTTCCTTGTTCTCGTCGTCGAGGTTACCGGTAGGCTCGTCAGCCACGAGGATCTTCGGGTCGTTCACCAGGGCGCGCGCGAGGGCTACGCGCTGCTGCTCGCCCCCGGAGAGCCTGAGCGGCGTCGCGTTCACCTTGTCCTCTAGCCCCATGCGTTTGAGTATGTGGAAGACCTTCTTGCCGATGTCGCGTTTGCCCCACCCGAGCACCTCGAGCGTGATCGCCACGTTCTCGAGTACGGTGCGGTTCGGAAGGAGTTTGTAGTCCTGGAAGACCACCCCTATGGAGCGGCGCAGCATGGGGATCTGCGACCGCGAGAGCCTGGTCAGGTTGACCCCGTCGATGAGCACCTGCCCCCGGGTGGGGGTGAGGTCGGCGTAGACCAGCTTCAAGAGCGTGGATTTGCCAGCTCCGGACTGCCCGGTCAAAAAAACAAAATCCCCTTTGGGGATTTTGAGGTTGATATCGGCCAGCGCGCTCGATTCCGGCTGGTACGACATGAAAACGTTATGCATCTGTATCATCGTCTGAAAGCCTCTCCGCTACCACTCGTTGTACGGGACGCCGTCGCTGCCGATCAGCGTGGAGCCGCTGTGCACGTCGTAGACGCCTCCCGTTGCGGCGCCGTCGGTGGTCTCCGTCGCAGGGGGGGCACTCACCACCCAGGTCTCTTTAGATTTGGTGAAGGGGTCCTTGGGGATCTCCCGCAGATACTTGTTCTTGTTGTCCACCAGTTCCTGCAACGATTCCGGGTATTTCCCCTGGTCAGCGTAGTATTGGTCGATGGTGGTGCGGAAGTTGTAGAGATCCTCCCTCAACACGGCCTCACGCGCCTTGATGATGCCCCACTGGTAGTTGGGAGCCGCCATAGCCGCAAGGATGCCGACGATGGTGACGACGATCATCAGCTCTATGAGCGTGAAGCCCCGTTTTGTATTGAGTATCCTCTTCAACATGAGGTCACCACTCCTTGTATTTCGTGCCGTCTATCGCGACCCCGTCGCTTTTGGAGTACACATCGAAGACGTCTTCCTTACCCCAGTTGGTACTGTCGGGCGGGTCTTGGGAGGAGCGCAGCCCCCACACGGTATCGTCATCCCCGTCGCCAGTATAGAAAGGGTCCTTGGGAATGCGGCGGAGGAACTTCTTCTTCTCCTTGACCAGCCCGCCGAAATCGTCGCCTTCAACCAGCAGATGCAGCGTCTTGGGGTAGTGAGTCGTCAACCCCTCCACACCAGGCAGGGTCTTTTGCTCCGACTGCACTTTTTCGTGGTTCTTTTTGTACTCGTCGATGGCGGTCCTCATCTCGCGCAGGCTCCTCCTCAGCTCAAGCTCCTTCGTCCTCTTCGAGGCCAACTGCGCCGAAGGGAGAATCAGCGAAGCGAGTAAGGTGAGGATGACCATGGTCACCACCAGCTCGATCAGGCTAAGTCCTCGATTGTCTGCCAGGGTTTTCCGCATGATGAAAAGCCCGAGGGGCTATTTTACCTCCACTACCGACTTGAAAGGGGTGACGGTGATCGCAGCTCCCCCCTTGCCGGTGAAGCTCGTGTTGGAGAAGGAAAGAGCGGTGCTCCCCTTCGCTATCGCCTTGAAGGTCAGCAGGGCCACCGCGCCGTTGGCAGGAGTCCCCTCCCCTTTCGTGCCGGAAATCCAGACCTCACCTTTCTTTTTGTCGGCGTAGGACTGGAAGGAGGCAGGTTTCCCGGTCTGCTCCAGCAGCGGGCCTTCCGACTGTGCAACCGGCTCGAGCACCTTCGGGTCGTAGTTCACAACGAACACCGCTCTCTCAAGACCCGGCACATCCGCCACGGTCACCTGCACGGTGAACTGGTCGTTGATCTTAACCGAAGGGGGCAGCGTGAAAGCGAGCAGCGCCTTGGCCAGCGGGGCGGCCGCTACCGGGGCGGCGGGCGTCTCTTGAGCCGCCGGTGCCGCGGGTGCTGCGGGGGCCACGGGAGCGACCGGCGCGGTAACCGGGGCCGCAGGCGCTTCGGGAGCCAGGTTCACCGGTTGGAGAAGCTCAGGGTTGTCCTCCGGGTTCGGCTCATCGAAAGGGACCTGGGCTGGGACCGGTGCCGCGACCGGGGGAGGAGCGGAAGCCGCAGCCGGCGCGGGTGCGGGCTTCGTCGCCGGGGCCGGTTTGGCCGGAGCCGGAGCCGCGTCCTGCGGCACGAACTCGGGTTCGATGAAGGACTGGTAAGGCTTGTTCGTGGACGGATCGTCCTCGCGGCCGGACCAAAAGGCCGCCACATCGGTGTCCGGCACCGAGACCCCACGCACGATGCGCGGCGTGATCGCCAGGAGCAGTTCGTTCTTGTCGTTCGACTTGTCGGTATTCGAGAAGAGCGATCCGATAATCGGAATGTCTCCCAGCAGGAAGACCTTGTCCTTGCTGTCGGTCTTGCTCTTCTGGATCAGACCGCCGATGATGCTGGTCTCCCCGTCTTTCAACGACAGCACCGTGTCGAGGTTTCTTGTGCCGATGGTGACCACGGTGGTCGCCTGGTCGGTACCGACGGTATCACGCTGCAGGATCGAGCTGACCTCAAGGCCCAGCTTGATGGCGACCTCGTTGTTCAGTTGTATCGTCGGCTCGGCGTTCACCTTGACACCGACATCGACGTACTGGACGTTGACGCTGGTGCCGGTGGAGGTGGAGGAGGTGGTGGTGATCGGCACGCGGGTCCCCACGTTGAACTTCGCTTTCTCGCGGTTCTTCACCCTGATCTTCGGATTGGACAGGGTCTCGCCGTTGGCCATGGTCTTGCCGAAGTTGAAGGTGGCGTTGGGGATGGTGATGTAACCGTTGTAGCCGCTCACCCGGAACAGGTTGAGCAGGCTGCTCGTATCCGCGACGGTGGTAGTGGTCCCGGTGGTGGCGGAAGTGGTCGCCGTGGTGCTCAGCGAGTCAGAGAAGAACTTGCCGCTTGGGGTGGTGACTCCCATCGAGGTCCCGTAGCGCGAAAGGAGCATGCCGAAGGTCTCGGAGTCCTTCTTGGAAAGCTCGAACACCTCAACCTCGAGAAGCACCTCGGCGTCGGGGACGTCGTTCGCCTCCAGGATCTTGCGCGCCACCTCGATCACCTCCGGGGTGTCGCGGATCACCAGGGCGTTGGCCTCCTCGTTCACGTAGATCTTCTTCACCTGGAGCATGGTGCGCACGAGGTTGACCGCCTTTTTCGCGTCAAGCTTGTTCAGATAGAAGGTCTGCAGGAAGAGCTCCTCGTACTGCTTCTGCTTGTCCGGGGTCTTCGGATAGATGATGATGGTGCTTTCGTTCAGCACCTTCTTGTCCAGCTTCTGCAAACCGGTCAAAAGCTCCATGGCCTGCTGGAAACTCCCGTTTTCCAGGTGCAGCGAAATGTTGACGTCTTTCACCGCGTCGTCAAAGACGAAGTTGATCCCGGAGAGCTGGGTCAGGATGGAGAAGATGTCCTTGAGCTTCGCGTCCTTGAATTTCAAAGTGATCGGCTTGGTCGACTTGAGATTCAGATCGAACCCGTCCAGCTTGCTTTTCTTGGTGAGGAGGATGCGGTCCAGCCCCTCCTTCGCCGGGCCGTTTTCAGGGTCGAACTGCAGCACGTGCCTGAAGGAGATCATGGCGTCGCGCAGCTTGTGCTCCTTCTCGAAGTCCAGCGCCTCCTGCAGATAGGTCTGGGCGTTCCTGAGCTTCAGCGCCTGCTCGGCGCGCAGCTTCGCCTCCACGTAACCGGGGTCCATGGCGAAGGCGCTCTGGAACTCGCGCACGGCCTCGTCGTAGTTCTTCTTGTCGAAGAAGGTCTCCCCTTTTTTGAAGTGGACCCTGGCGGCGGAAGCGGTCACGTTGAGGAGCTTGACCCGGTACTCGCCGTTGTCGGGATGTGCGGAGGCGACCTCGGCGTACTTTACCAGCGCACCGTCCAGGTTCCCTTCGCGCTCGAGCTGCTCGGCCTTGCTGAAAGCTGTGCGTCCCGCGGCACAGCCGGAGAGGGCCACGGTAACCAGCATGAGGGTTGAGATCGATCTTAGTCTATGCATGCAGTTGCTCCTTGAGGCCTGGTTACTTGCGGCGCGTGCTGAGCGACCTGTTCTCTACCAGCGGTATCACCATCTGCCGGTCGGAATCGACCGATTTTATCGTGATGGCGTCATCGGTAATGTCGGCGACCCTGAATTTGGGGCCAACCTGCCCCCCCTTCTTGACCACGAAGATCGCCCCCCCTTTGGAGAGAAACACGGTACGTTCCCCCCCCTTCTTGAGGAACCCAAGAAAGACGATCTTCGCAAGTTCCGTCTCGTCCATTTGCGCCTGTGTCGGTGGCGGCGGCGGTGGCGGCGGCACCGGCGTGGCAACCGGGGGAGGCGGCGGAGGTAGTTTCTGGGGCGGCGGCGGTGGCGGCGGGAGTTTGAGCGTCCCGGGCTTTACCGCTTCCCTGAAAAGCGGGGCGAAGATGTTGCGCCGGTAAGCGCCGGCCCCGGCGATGTTTCCATGCAACAGGTCCAGACGCACCACTCCGGCAGGAACCGGCGCCGTTTTCTGCGCCCCCGGCTCCTTGCGTATCGCGGTGGCCTTTGCCCCGGGCCGGTTCTTGAGGACGACGGCTTCTTGCTGCCTAGGAGAACGTAGGAAAGCGTAGGCCACGGCACCGATCAGGGCTATCAACAGAAGGAAAAGCGCAAGTTTCTGGCGGTTCATGCCCCCTCCGTAAGCAGATAGACCGTAGTCTGGAGCTTCAAATCGACCTTTTCCTGGGTGACCTTCGGGTTGCCGATCGACATGCTGTCCACCGTCACCATATCCGGAAACTGCCCCATCTCAGCAAGGAACTTTTTGACCGCTCCGTACTTCCCGCTCACCTGAAAGGAGACGACGTATGGCAGTACCTGCGTCCCCTTGACCGTCTTTCCCGGCTTGTAGGAAATGCCTTGCAGTGACAGGGAGTTGCGGCTGGCGGTCTCGTAAATTCGAGTCAAGGCGGCAGCAAAATCGCGTTTCGGTATAAGGAGCTTTTGGAACTGCTCCAGGTCGTGCATGCCGCGCTGGTACCGTGTGGCATCGGCTTCGGTCTCCCCGCGGGCGAGGGCGTCGCGCTTGGCGAACCACTCCTGCTGACGCTTGGCAAGTTCCGGCCTTTGGGAGGTGGCGAGGTAGGCCTCGACCCCTCCGGCGATCAGCAGCAGAAACGCCAGAAAGGCAAACGCGTTGCGCCGTGCGGCAATCATGTCGAGTATCGTCTGGAAGTTCATCAGTAGCTGACCTTGCAGGAAATGGAAAAGGTGTAACCGCGCTGGGAGTCGTCCACCTTCAACTCGCCCTGGTTCAAAAGAAGGACGTCGGAAAAGCCGGGCGTCCGCTCCATGCTCTCCAGCAGCGCGCGAAGGTGCGCGAAGCTAAGGGCGACGCCGGAGACCTTGATCGCCTGCGTCCCCTTCGTTTCTTTCACTTTCTCTGCCGCTCCCGTTTGCTCGGACGGATCGACCAGGGTCACCATGACCCCGGCAGGCACCACCTGCTCCAGCTTGTCCAAAAGCCCCACCCAGTTCACGGTCTTGCGATCGATCAAGGTGTTGGCGAAGGCGATTTTTGCATCGAGCTCGCCCATCTGCGCCGCCGGGATGGGGGGAGCACCCGCAGGCCCGCGGCTCGCCGCGGCCATCTGTCCCTTGAGCCTGTTGATCTCCGCTTGGTTGGTGGCGACCTCACGCACGAGGTAGACGAGCAGCAGCGCGGCGACCGCGAAGCAGACTGCCAGCACCGCGTTCAGCTGGCGCTTGTTGACGTAGCGCCTGGTGGCGAGGTTGATGGTGAGTCTCATGTTAAAGGCTCCTAAGCGCGGCGCCGAGGGCGCCGGCCAGCGCGTGCATGCCGGGGCGGTCCAGCCCAAGGGTCGCACCCTGGCGCACCATGCGCTCCAGGTCGAGCAGTACCGGCTCCATGCCGCTCGCTTCCGCGACGAGCGCACGGAAGGACTCGGCATCCCCTGGGGATGCCATGCAGAAGACCTCGCTCACCGCCTGTCCGGGGAATTGGTCCCCGTAAACCAGGAAAGAGCTGTTCACCTCGCGAAACAGGTGCTGCACCTCCCCGGCCGCGTCCTTGCTGCGGTAGAAGTTCAGCACGCCGCCGTTGAAGATCAGCACCGTCATGGTCCCTTCGTAGTAGGAAACGAAGGCACCGTCTTCGGCGAGGTCCAGGCGCGGGGTAAAGAGACGGTAGAGGTTGAAGGAGGTGAAGTCGATCAGCTTGGGCTCGAGCCCCGCTTCCACGAGCAGCTCCTCGTACTGGGTCACCACCGGACGCGAGATCAGGGAGACCAGGAGAGAAACGGCGCCGTTCTCCTTCTCCTCCAGAATCTGGTAGTCAAGCTGGACTGAGCCGACGTCGAAAGGGAGGCTCTTTTTGAGCTTCCAGCGGATCACGTCCAGTCCCTCCTCGCGGCTCCTGAAGCGCGCCTCAAGTTCAAGGAGCACCACGCGGCCGACGGCGTCGGGGAGTGAGACGTTCACGGCGCGCTCCCTGGTGAGCAGGCGCAGGTGGGCCTCTTTCAACTGGGCCACGAACCCCTTGGCGTCGGTGATGTTGGGCTCGCGGCGGGACAGGGTCAGCATCCCCGGCGCAAACGGCAGGGAGATCCCCGCCTCCACGCGGGGGAGTTTCCCACCGCTCGCAAGAGCAAAGCTGAACCCGGCGGGGGAGAGCTCAAGCCCGAGACTTTTGCTGGACATTAGCATATCAGGCACCTACTCCACAAAGGTGACACGGTTAATCTCTTTGAGGGTCGTCTCCCCGGCCAGCACCTTGGCCACCGCGGATTCCCTCAGAAACATGGTCCCGGCTGCCTTGGCGGCCTTTTTCAGCGCGGCGGCCGGCGCCTTCGAGATGATCAGCTCACGGATCTCGTCGTTTAAGTCCAGCAGCTCCACGATGGCGGAACGTCCCCGGTATCCGGTTCCGTTGCAGTCGTCGCACCCACGCGCCTCGTAGAGGGTAAGACCGCGGGTGCGCTCGGGATCGATGGCCGACTCGCGCAGCTCATCGTCAGTGTGCACCACGGCGTTCTTGCACGCCGGGCAGATCTTCCTGACCAGGCGCTGCGCCATGACGCAGTTCAGACAGGCGACGAAGTTATAGGGGTCGATACCCATGTGGGTGAAGCGGCCGATGACGTCGAAGACGTTGTTCGCGTGCACAGTGGTGAACACGAGGTGACCGGTGAGGGCGGACTGCACCGCGATCTGGGCCGTCTCCGAATCGCGGATCTCACCGACCATGATCTTATCGGGGTCGTGGCGCAAAACGGAGCGCAGGCCGCGGGCGAAGGTGAGCCCCTTCTTCTCGTTCACCGGGATCTGCGTGATGCCGGAAAGGACATACTCGACCGGGTCCTCGATGGTGATGATCTTTTCGAGGCCGGTATGGATCTCGGTGAGCGCGCCGTAGAGGGTAGTGGTCTTGCCGCTGCCGGTAGGGCCGGTAACGAGCACCATGCCGTAGGGCTCCTTGATCATCTTCCTGAAGCGCTTGATCTCGTGGGAGGCCATGCCGAGGGTCTCGAGGGTGAGCCCCCGGAGGTCGCTTGCGATGCTCTCCTTGTCGAGGATACGGATGACGGCGTCCTCGCCGAAGGCGCTGGGCATGATGGAAACACGGAAGTCGATCGACTTGGCGCCGATCCTCACCTTGAACCTGCCGTCCTGCGGGATGCGCCGCTCCGAGATGTCCAGTTCGCTCATGACCTTGAGCCTGGAGATGAGCGGTCCCTGGAAGTGGTTGTCGATCGGGTCGGTCGCCTTGTAGAGCACGCCGTCGATGCGGTACTTGATGATCACCCCTTCCTGGGCGGTCTCGATATGGATGTCGGAGGCGCGCCGGGTGAGCGCATCGAGGATGGTGGAGTTGACCAGCTTGATGATGGGGCTCGTGTCGGCCGAGACATTCTCGACGGAGAGGATCTCCTCCCCCTTGTCAGTCTCGGTGACGAGCTGGAGCATGAAGTCCTCGGAGACTTCCTTCAGGACACGGCTCGTCCCCTCACCCCGCTTCAGGAGGTAGGTGATCTCGGAGTCCGCGGCGACCCGAAAGCTCAAGGGGCGCTCCAGAAGCAGCGCCATCTCGTCCAGTTGCAGCACCGCGGTCGGATCGGAGATGGCGACGACGAGGAGATCGCCCTCCATTTCAAGGGGAACGAAGTGATAGCGGAACATCACCTCGGGGGGGACGACGTTGAAGAGCGACTCGTCCGGGCGAACCCCCTTGAGATCGACGAACTCAAGGCCAAACTGCTCGGCCAGTGCCCGCCCGAGAACCGTGTCGCTGATAAGGCCGTCGGCAAGGCATATGGCCCCCAAGCGCTCTTTGGTGGACTGCTGCTTGTCCAGAGCGTACGCCAACTGGTCCTTGGTCAGGTCTCCCCGCTCCACGAGGATGTCACCGAGCCTCTGTCTCTTGAACGGCTTCAGCATGGTCCCTCTAGCCTACGGTACTGGCGATCTTGAAGATCGGCAGGTACATGGTGATGATGATGGTGCCTATGACGACGCCCATGACGATCATGATGGCGGGCTCGATGGCGGTGCTCAAAACGTGGAGGTTACGCTCGATCTCATCCTCAAAGTAGTCCGAGATGTCGCCCAACATCTCCTCCAGTGCGCCGGTAGTTTCGCCGACAGTCAGCATGCGTAGCGCCAGCGGCGGAAGCAGTTTCATGTTTTCAAGTGCTGTGGAGAGCTTACTCCCCTCCTCGACGCGGTGCACCGCCATCAACAGGCCGCGCTCCAGCACCTTGTTGTTCAGGGTGCCGACCGACATGCGCATCGCCTCGACCACCGGGATCCCGGAGCCGAGCACGGTGGCAAGGGTCCTCGTGAATCCCGCCAGCGCGTAACGAATGGCGATGCCCCCCACGAAGGGCGTCTTGATCTTTATCGCATCCACCCGGTAGCGTCCAGCCTCGGTTTCCTTCCAGCGCCGAAACAGCACCGCACCTACCGCGACCATGCCGATGAACACGGGTAGATAGTGGCGCAGCGCTTTAGTAGAGTTGATCAGCATCTGCGTCGGCACCGGGAGGGCGTTGCCCGAGTCAGCGTAGATCTGGCTGAAGGTCGGGACCACGTAAACAAGGAGCAGGGCGATGGCGATCACGGCAACGGAAATCAGGATCGCCGGATAGAAAAGCGAGCTTATGATCTTCCCGCGGAACCCCTCGGTCCTCTTCAGGAAGGCGATGTAGCGCCGGATGGTCTGTGGCAGGTCACCGGTGCGCTCGCCGGCGCGGATCGAGGCGATGTAGAGTTGCGGGAATATCCTCGGGTATTTCTCCAGCGCTGCGGAGAGCGCGAGCCCCCCCTTGATGTCCTCGCGCACGGCGCCGAGGATCTCGTTCAGCTTACCGGTGCCCGACTCGAGGATGGTATCGAGCGCCTGTATGATGGGAAGCCCCGCCTTGAGCAGCACCAGGAACTCCTGGTTGAAGAGCAGGAGTTCCTTGCTGCCGATCTTCCTGCGACCGATGCCGGACTCAAGCAGGAACTGGAACGGCTTCTTGCGCACCTCGAATACGACGTAACCCTGCTCTTCCAGACTCTGCCTTAGCAGGTTGGCGTTGACCGAATCAAGCTCCTTGACCAGAATCCTGCCGTCAGAGGAGCCTATTTTGCAGGTATATATGGGCATAAGCCAATATCACTATCACAATTAAGAGAGAATTAAAACAGTAAAACAGGGAGTGATTCCGTCTACAACGGCGTCACGCCTGGGTCATGCCGAGTATCCAGATCGCGAAGCAGACGAGTCCAGCCCCACCCCACTGCAACGCCGAGCGCCCGTCAAAGCGGTCCCGGGCGGGGAACGCCTTGAGAATCAGGAGGATGGTGCAGAAGATTCCGCCCCAAAGCCCGGCCAGGCAGAGCGCAGACCAAAAAGACGAGGACATTATCCCCTCCCCCACGGCAGCAGTTTGCGCAGCAGCGTGCCGAGTTTCAGCTTCCATACCATCACCACCGCCTCGCGGACGATGCGCTTGGACATCTTGGAGGTTCCGGCGTGCCGGTCTATGAAGATGATGGGTATTTCGCTGATGCGGAAACCCTTTTCCTTGCAGCGGTAGTTCATCTCGATCTGGAACGAGTAGCCGTCGGAACGTATGCTGGAGAGATCGATCGCCCTTAGGGTGTCGGCCCGGAAACACTTGAAACCGCTCGTGCAGTCGGAGATGGTGAGCCCGGTTATCACCCGGGTGTAGACACTGGCGAAGTAGCTCAGCATGAGGCGGCGCAGCGGCCAGTTTACCACGCTCACGCCGTTCAGATAGCGCGAACCGATGACCAGGTCGGCCTGCCGGGCCTCTTCGAAGAAATACGGGATCATGGCGGGATCGTGGGAGAAATCGGCGTCCATCTGCACCACGAGGTCGGCCCCCATATCAAGAGCCCGGGCGAAACCCTCGCGGTAGGCGGAACCGAGCCCCAGCTTGCCGCTTCGATGCATCACCGAAACCCGTCCGGTCTCGGCCCCGAGCCGGTCTGCCAGCTCACCGGTGCCGTCCGGGGAGGCGTCGTCCACGATCAGAAGCTCCACGGCCGGGTCGAGCGCGAGGAGCTCCCGCGCCAGCTTTTCCAGGTTGTCTCTTTCGTTGTAGGTGGGGATTACCACGATGGGCTTGATGGGTTTCAAGGGGGGATCGCCTTTTGTTCGCAATAAATACGCTAAGACCGCAATATCATGGCCGGTTCGCCGGCAAATACACCCGAAACAAGAGCTTCGCAGAGGATATACGATTTAGCGGCGCCAAGTCAAGCTAAAGGGAAAGTAAGGGCCGGGTGTCGCGACCGGTGACCAGAACGAAAAAAGGAAAGGCCGCCTTGCATGGCGGCCTTTCCTCGTATGGCGGGGTTGACGGGGCTCGAACCCGCGACTTCCAGCGTGACAGGCTGGCACTCTAACCAACTGAGCTACAACCCCAACTTGTGAACCCGTTAGCGTCGGTTCAACGTTCAGCGTTTGAACCAAGGACGTAACGTGTTAGTCGGAAACGTTGAACGTTAAACGTTGAACGGTGTTTCTAATGGTGGGTGAAGAGGGGATCGAACCCCCGACATCCAGCTTGTAAGGCTGGCGCTCTCCCAGCTGAGCTATTCACCCATTATTTGTATGGCGGGGTTGACGGGGCTCGAACCCGCGACTTCCAGCGTGACAGGCTGGCACTCTAACCAACTGAGCTACAACCCCGCATCCTTCAGGTTCCCGAAGGAACCGCTTAACCGTTAACCAGGGCCTTCAGGGTGTTGCCAGCCTTGAACTTCGGAGCGGAGGAAGCAGGAATTTCGATCTGCTTGCCGGTCTGCGGGTTCTTGCCGGTACGTGCGGCGCGCTCGGCGACGCTGAAGGTGCCGAAGCCTACCAGGGTGACTTTGTCTCCACCAGCGAGGCAGTCGGTCAGGGCATCGAGGATACCGCTGAGAGCCTTGTCCGCATCAACCTTGGTCAACTGTGCTTCTTCGGCAATGGCGCTTACCAACTCAGCTTTATTCATTAGTTCCTCCTAGAGATGCATCGCAAAGTGAAGCCACCTTATATCAGAGCCCGCTTCGGGCTGTCAACCTTTTTTCTAATTTTTTTTCAGTGGGGCACCACCGGAGCCTCGCCGGCTCCTTGGGCCTGATCCCCATACAGGGTTGCTGCAGGAAGCCCTACTGCGGCGAGCAGGGCGTGTCCCAGCACCTCGTCCATGTGTGCCACCGGGTGTACGGTGAGCCCGGAAAGGATCTCTTTGGGAACCTCGGCCAGATCCTTCTCGTTCTCCTTCGGGATGAGGACGGTCTTGATACCGCCGCGTCCGGCGGCGAGGAGCTTTTCCTTGAGCCCGCCGATGGGGAGCACGGTGCCGCGAAGGGTCACCTCGCCGGTCATGGCGATGTCGCGGCGCACCGGCCTCCTGGTGAGGGCCGATGTGAGCGCGCACGCCATGGCGATCCCCGCCGAGGGGCCGTCCTTCGGGATGGCCCCTTCAGGAACGTGGATGTGGATATCGAGGTGTTGGTAGAAGTCTTTGGGAAAACCTAGGAGTTCACCTCTAGAGCGGACGTAGGTCATCGCCGCCTGAGCCGATTCCTGCATCACCTCGCCGAGCTTTCCGGTGACGGTCAGCTTACCCTTCCCTGGGAGTGCGACCACCTCGATGTTGAGGAGCTCGCCGCCGACCTCTGTCCAGGCGAGGCCGGTCACGAGCCCCACCGCATCCTCCTGCCCCACCTCACCGTACTTGTAGCGCGGGGGGCCAAGGTAGGTTGCGATCTGCTTGGGCTGCACGGAGCGGCGCGGCTTTCCCCCCTCGGCGATGGAGAAGGCGATCTTGCGGCAGACGGCGCCGATCTCGCGCTCGAGGTTTCTGACGCCGGCCTCGCGGGTGTAGCGCCGGATCAGCTCGAGAAGCGCCGCGTCGGTGAAGGCGACCCCCTTGCCGGCAAGCCCGTTGCCCTCGGCCTGCTTGTGGATCAGGTACTGCCTCGCGATGGCGAGCTTTTCATGCTCGGTGTAGCCGTCCAGCCGCACTACCTCCATACGATCCAGAAGCGGCCTCGGAATGGTGTGGCTCGAGTTGGCCGTGGTGATGAACATCACCTTCGAGAGGTCGTAGTCGAGGTCGAGGAAGTGGTCGTTGAAGCAGGCGTTCTGCTCGGGGTCGAGCACCTCCAAGAGCGCCGAGGCGGGATCGCCGCGGAAGTCCGAGCTCATCTTGTCGATCTCGTCCAGGAGGAACACGGGGTTCGAGGAGCCGCACTTCTTGAGCGACTGGATGATCCTCCCCGGCATCGCCCCGACGTAGGTGCGCCGGTGCCCGCGGATCTCCGCCTCGTCGCGCACCCCGCCCAGCGAGATCTTGACGAAATCGCGGCCCGTGGCCTTGGCGACCGAGCGCGCGAGCGAGGTCTTGCCGACGCCGGGAGGTCCCACGAGGCAGAGGATCGGTCCTTTCATCCCCGGTGCGAGCGCGTTGACGGCGAGGTACTCGAGGATCCTCACCTTGACCTTCTCGAGGCCGTAGTGATCCGCCTCCAGGCAGGCGCGCGCAGCCGGGATGTCGCGTCTCTCCTCGGCGAACTTGCCCCAGGGGAGCGCGAGGAGCCAGTCCACGTAGTTGCGCACCACGGCCGCCTCGGCGGACATGGGGGACATGAACTTCAGCTTCCTGATCTCGCTTTGGACCTTCTGCTTCGCCTCGGCCGAAAGCGGGAGCTTCCCGGCCTTCGCCTCGAGGTTTCTCAACTCCTGCTTGAACTCGTCCTTCCCACCCAGTTCCTTCTGGATGGCCCGGATCTGCTCGTTCAGGTAGTAATCCTTCTGGGTCTTCTCCATCTGCTTCTTGACCCTGGCGTGGATCTTCTTCTCGATCTGCAGGATCTCGATCTCCGCCCCCATGAGCGAGAGGAGCCGCTCCATGCGCCGGGCCGGTTGCACCGCGGCCAGGAGTTCCTGCTTTTGGGCCACCTTGAGGTTCAGGTGCGGAGCGATGGTGTCGGCTAGACGGGAAGGATCGGCGATCCCCTGCACGGACTGGAGGATCTCGGAGGGAACCGAGCCGTTCAGCCCGACGTAACTCTCGAAGGAGGCGAGCACGCCGCGCTTGAGCGCTTCCACCTCGGTGACGTTGTCCGGCTTCTCGACAAGCGGCTCAACGTCGACCTCGAAATAGTCGGGTCTGTCATTGAAGGAAACGATGGAGCCGCGCCTTTTCCCCTCCACGAGCACCTTAACGGTGCCGTCGGGAAGCTTCAGGAGCTGGATCACCTGGCACAGCGTTCCCACCGTATAAATGTCACCCGGCTCGGGATCCTCGGTGCGGGCGTTTTTCTGGGTAGCCAAAAGGATCAGCTTGTCGTTTTGAGCCATGGCCGCTTCGAGGGCGAGCACGGACTTCTCGCGCCCCACGAAGAGGGGGATCACCATGTGGGGGAAGATGACGATGTCCCGTAAAGGAAAGAGAGGGAATCTTTCCGGATTCCCTCTCTTCTTTCTGCGTCTGGTGCTGGTTTCTTCGGTCATATTGTCCTGTTAGGCGCTTTCCGCCACGTTCTCGTAGACGATGATCGGTTTTTCCTTGTTGTAGATCACCTCTTCGCTGATGACCACCTCCTTCACCATGCTCTGGGACGGGATCTCGTACATGATGTCGAGCATGGCGTTCTCCAGGATGGAACGGAGGCCGCGGGCGCCGGTCTTTCTCTTGAGCGCTTCGCGGGCGATGGCGATCATGGAGCCGTCGGTGAACTTGAGCTTCACGTGCTCCATCTCGAACAGCTTCTGGTACTGCTTGATCAGCGCGTTTTTCGGTTCCTTGAGGATCTGCACCATAGCCTCCTCGTCCAGCTCTGAAAGCGAGGCGAGCATGGGGAGACGCCCGACGAACTCGGGGATGAAGCCGAACTTCAGGAGGTCCTCAGGAGTCACCCCGGCCAGGAGCTCGCCCGCCTTCTTCTCGACCTTCTTCTTGACGTCGGCGCCGAAGCCGAGCGTCTTCACGCCGATCCTCTGCTGAATGACGCTGTCGAGGCCCGGGAAGGCGCCGCCGCAGATGAAGAGGATGTTGGTCGTGTCGACCTTCAGGAACTCCTGCTGCGGGTGCTTGCGTCCCCCCTTGGGAGGCACGCTGGCGACGGTCCCTTCGATGATCTTTAAAAGCGCCTGCTGCACACCTTCGCCCGACACGTCGCGGGTGATGGAGGGGGAATCGGACTTCCTGGCGATCTTGTCGATCTCATCGATGTAGATGATCCCCTTCTGTGCCTTCTCGACGTCGTAGTCGGCGGCCTGCAACAGGGTGAGGATGATGTTCTCGACGTCCTCGCCCACGTAGCCCGCTTCGGTCAGGTTGGTCGCGTCCGCCATGGCAAAGGGGACCTTGAGGATGCGGGCCAGGGTCTGGGCGAGCAGGGTCTTGCCCGAGCCGGTGGGGCCCAGAAGCAGGATGTTGCTCTTCTGCATCTCGACGTCCCCCGCTTTCACGGGCGCCTCGACGCGCTTGTAGTGGTTGTACACCGCGACGGCAAGGACCTTCTTGGCGCGTTCCTGGCCGATGACGTACTCGTCCAGGACCTCCTTGATCTCCTGCGGTTTGGGAAGCTTCCTCACGTCGGGACCCGTTGCGTCTTCAAGCTTGGACTCCTCCGCGATGATGTCGTTGCAAAGCTCGATGCATTCGTCGCAGATGTAGACCGTCGGCCCGGCAATAAGCTTCTTCACCTCTTCCTGGCTCTTCCCGCAAAAGGAACAGATCAGCGTATCGGAACGGTCATCTCTTCTGCTCAATTGGCACCTCCGGTGACTACGTTTCTGGTCACGATGGCATCTATAATACCATAGGCCTTCGCCTCTTCGCCCGACATGAAATAGTCGCGCTCGGTGTCGGCGGCCACCTTCTCGACGCTCTGACCGGTGTGCTCGGCCAGAAGCTCGTTCAGCTGGTCCTTCATGCGCAGGATTTCCTTGGCGTGGATGTGGATGTCCGTCGCCTGCCCCTGGAACCCGCCCAGCGGCTGGTGGATCATGATGCGCGAGTTGGCGAGCGAGAAGCGTTTCCCCTTCTCACCGCCGGAAAGCAGGAACGCCCCCATGGAGGCCGCCTGCCCGATGCAGATGGTGGATACCGGCGCCTTGATGTAGCGCATGGTGTCGTAAATCGCCATCCCGGCGGTGACCACACCGCCGGGAGAGTTGATGTACAGGTGGATATCCTTGTCCGGATCCTCGGCCTCAAGGAAGAGGAGCTGGGCAATCACCAGGTTGGCGACGTTATCGTCGATGCCGCCCCCAAGAAAGATGATCCTGTCCTTCAGAAGGCGCGAGTAGATGTCGTACGACCGCTCGCCCCTTCCCGTCTGCTCCACTACTATCGGTACCAGCATGGAATCTCCTATTTGTTTTCGGCGATTTCCGCCTTGGGAACCTCGGTTACTTTGGCGCGTCCGATGATGAACTGCACCGCCTTGTCTTCCCGCATCTGGGCCATGAGGCTGTCCTTGGCCCTTTCGTTAGTCTTGTAAAGCTGCTGCACCTTCTCGATCGGCTGGCCGGTCTGCGCCGAGATCTGCTCGAGCTGAGCCTCGAACTCCTCCTCGGTCAACTGAATCCCTTCCTTCTCGGCGACGGCGTCGACGATGAGGGAGCCCTTTACCTGATCCTTGGCCACGCCGCGGAACTGGGCTTTGTAGCTATCGTCGGTCATCCCCATCATCTCCAGGGACATACGCTGGGAGGCGAGGCGCTGCTTGGTGTTGTCCAGCATCATCTGCACCTGGCGATCCACCATGGCCTCCGGGACCTCAAGGTCGTTCTTCTGAACCAGAGCCCTGAAGACGCGCTCGCGCAGGTCGCCGGCGATGCGTGCCTCTTCCTGGGCCTGGTTCATCTCGGCGAGTTTCGCCTTCAAAAGGTCCAGGGTCTCGAACTCCTCGCCGAACTCCTTGGCGAATTCGTCGTTCAGTTCGGGCAGTTCCTTGCTCTTGATCTCCTTGACGACGATCTCGAACTGAGCCGGCTTGCCGGCGAGCTCGGCGGAACCATACCCCTCGGGGAAGGTAACCGTGATGGTGGTGGCTGCACCGGTGGTCAGGCCGACCATCTGCTCTTCAAAGCCCGGGATGAAACGACCGGAGCCGAGCTCCAGCTGGAAATCCTCAGCGGCCCCGCCTTCGAACGGAACGCCGTCCATGGAACCCTTGAAATCGAAGGTCACGAAGTCGCCAAGCTGAGCTGCGTGCCCTTCCGGGGCGGGCGCCAACTGGGCCATGCGCTCCTGCATCTCCTTGAGACGGGCGTCGACCACGGCGGCATCGAGTTCGAGCTTCTCTTTCTGCACCTCGAGGTCGAGATACTCCTTGAGCTCCACCTTCGGGAATACTTCCACGGTAGCGGAGTACTTGAACGGTTCACCTTTCTTGAGGGGCTCGTTCTCGATCACCGGATAGGCGACCGCTTCAATGCCATGCTCGCTCACCGCCTTGAAGTAGGTGTCGCTGATGAGGTTTTTCACGACGTCCTCGGCCATCTTCTCGCCGTAATGCTTCTCTATCAGGCTCATCGGGACCTTGCCCTTGCGGAACCCTTTGATGGCGGCATGCTTCCTTATTTCGGCATAAGCCTTGTCGACTTCAGCAGAAACTTTATCCGCCGGAATTTCGAAGTTCAGCTTCTTCTTGATGCTGTTGACCGATTCAACGTTGATCTGCATGAAAAGTCCTCTCTTTGTTCACTTTATATGGCAGCCTCTCTGCCGTAACGCCTCGTGCATGGTTGTCTGGGGGGGAGTTGTGGGACGGGTTCTGTCGGGGCATCCGCTAGAAAAGCTGCCTCCCCGGAAGGGGTATGGGCACCGGAGCTGTTCGCTTAGGGGCACGACAAGAGGGTAAAGTAGCAAAGGGGACGGGAATTTGTCAATATAGAAATGGTTTCGCTTTAATCGCTTAGCGGCAACGGTGTGCACCCCGATCACCCCCGAAAAATGGAAAAGCCGCCCCCCTTTGCGTGGGGGGCGGCCATGAAGGAGCGTGCTAGTAGGCCTCGTGATCGGCGGCGACCGCTTCGGCGGTGACCCGCTCCCTGAAGAGCCGGTAGACCCAGATCTTGTACAGGATCACGATCGGCACGAAGATGAAGGCGACCGTGGTCATGATCTTCAGCGTGTACTCGGAGGAGGAGCTGTTGTAGATGGTGAGGCTGTAAAGCGCATCCAGGCTCGACGGGATGAGGTTGGGGAAGAGCCCGATGACGCCGGTACCCACCACGCCCAGGATGGTGACGCAGGAGGCGGCGAAGGCGCTAAGTGCGTTCCCAGCACCCAGGAACATGCGCACCCCGACCAGCGCGCCCACCGCAAGGAGCGGCACGACGAGGAAGACCGGCGCCTTGAGGTAGTTGTCGTAGAGCTTGGTGGCGAAGTTCGTGTAGCCAAGGAACAGGACCGCGACCAGCAAAAGCGGTACCCACAGGGTCTTCGCGAGGTTCTCGGCACGATGGCTCAGATCCCCGGTGCTCTTCACGGCGACGTAGAGGGCGCCATGCTCGGCGAAGAGCATCACGAAGAGAAGCCCGCTCACGATGCCGTAAGGGTTCAGAAGAGCCAAAAGCGAGCCGTGGTAGCCGGCCTGGTCCATCGGAAGACCGGAGAAGATGTTGCCGAAGGCGACGCCGAAGAGAAGGGCCGGGATGAAGCTGGAAAGGACGATGGCCCAGTCCCAGCACCCCCTCCAGGCGGCCCCTTCCTCCTTGCTGCGGAACTCGAAGGAGACCCCGCGCACGATGAGCGCGAAGAGAAGGAGCAGCAGCGGCGTGTACAGGTAGCTGAACATGAGGGCGTAGGTGGTCGGAAACGCGGCGAAGGTGGCACCGCCGGCAGTGATCAGCCAGACCTCGTTACCGTCCCACACCGGGCCGAAGCTGTTGATGATTACGCGGCGGTCGCTGTCGTTTCTACCGAGGACGCGGTGCAGCATCCCGGCGCCGAGCACGAAACCGTCGAGCATGAAGTAAACGGCCCAGAGGACACCCCAAAGTACAAACCATACGATATGCAGATCCATTGTTTCCCCCTAGTTCCCGAACGCGCCGGTGGCGCCGACATGAGTTTCTTCAGGCCCTTTACGGGCGAACTTGACCAACAGGTAGATGTCCACGAAGCCCAGCAGGCCGTAAAGGAGCGTGAAGCCTGCCAGCGACCCGACCACCTGCGACATCTCGAGCGATTTGGAAACCGCGTCGGAGGTCTTCATCAGCCCGTACACGATCCAGGGCTGCCTTCCAAGCTCGGATACGATCCAGCCGAGCTGGTTCGCGATGTACGGAAGCGGGATGATCAGGACCAGCAGTTTCAGGAACAGGGGGTACTTCTCGAGGAGGCCGTTCTTGGCGAGGAAGAACGCGGCGGCAGCGACCACGATGAAGAAGGTGCCGAGCCCGACCATAAGTCGGAAGCTCAGGAAGACCGGCAGTACCGGCGGGCGCTCGTCCTTCGGGAAAGATGTGATGCCGCGGATCTCCGCGTTGGAGTCGTGGAAGGCAAGGAAGCTCAAAAGCCCCGGGACCGGAAGCGCGGACACCAGGTTGCACTCGTTCTTCGCGTCCGGGAAGGCGATCAGGTGCATGGGAGCGTTGTTACAGGTGTTCCAAACCGCCTCCATGGCGGCAAACTTGGCCGGCTGGGTTTTGGCAACGTCGGCGGCATGGAAGTCGCCGACCACCGCCACCATGATGGTGGCGAAGAGGGCAAAACCGGCAGCCATGGTGAAGGATGCCTTGAAAAACTCGCGGTTGCGTGCCTTCAGCAGGTGGTAGGCGGAGATGCCCATGACGAAGAAAGCTGCGACGGTGTAGCCGGAGACGATCTGGTGCCCGAACTTCAACAGACCGAACGGGTTGGTGATGAGGGCAAGAAAATCAACCATCTCGGCGCGGCCGTTCCTGAGCACGTACCCTACCGGGTGCTGCATCCAGCCGTTGGCCAGCAGGATCCAGAGGCCGGAAAGGTTCGTGGCAAGCGCGACCATCCAGATCGAGAAGGCATGAAACCTCCTGCCGACCTTGTTCCATCCGAAGGCCCACACGCCGATGAACACCGACTCCATGAAGAACGCCACGGTGGCCTCGATGGCCAAGGGCGCCCCGAAGATGTCCCCGACGTACCGGGAGTATTCAGCCCAGTTCATGCCGAACTGGAACTCCAGGGTGATGCCGGTCACCACGCCCAGCGCGAAGTTGATCAGGAACAGCTTGCCCCAGAACTTGGCCATCCTCTTGTACATCTCATTGCCGCTCAGGACGTAGCGGGTCTCGACCATGGCCACGAAGACCGAGAGCCCGAGGGTCAGCGGGACGAAGATGAAGTGGAACATGCTGGTGACGGCAAATTGCAGCCTGCTCAGGGTTAGTACATCCATTTTTTCGCTCCTTTGATTAAATTGAAACTTTTGGCCTGTGGGGCCGGCTCAGCCGTTGTTGATATTAATGCTCACAAAAGACAAACAGGACCTTCTTTATCCTAATTATTTACAAAAAAATTTAACCTTTACAATTAGGGCTGCGTGCGAGGGTATCGATGGTTACGGCGTCCAAAATGGAGACCACCTCGGTCTGCACCTGTTTCCAGACGGCGTGGACGCGGCAGGGGCCGCCACGGTCACAGGCACTGCCCAAGAGGCAGCGGTTAGGCAGGATAGGTCCCTCGACCGCCTCGACCACCTCGCGCAGGGTTATGGTGGACGCGGGGCGTGCCAGGACAAAGCCCCCCCCGGTACCGCGCGAAGAGGTGACCAGACCAAGCTTAGCGAAGCTCTGGAATATCTTGGCCAGGAAAGTCTGCGGGACTTCCGCGGCGGCGGCGATCTCACTGATAAGCGAAACCCGACCCGGCGGCTGCTGGGCCAGATAGATGATGCCGCGGATTGCGTATTCTCCCTTGCGGGTTAGTTCCATCATAAAAAACACCTTTAGGACCAATTTGATCCCTTTTATAACGGACCGGCCAGGAGCTGTCAAGCCCAAAATCAGCAAGAAAAAAAGGGGGGCCGCTTAAGCGGTCCCCCTTCGCTGTTCTTTTATCGTTTCAGTATCAGCCGAGGAGGCTGTTGAAGTTCCTTGCCCTGTTGGCCAGGATGGTCGGATCGAGCACCTCGCCGCAGCAGGTGCACTTCCAGGCGTCGAACGATCTCACGAAGTCGTAATATTTCTCGGCAAACATCCTACCTTTGCATTTAGGGCATTTCATAAGCCATACCTCCCAACAGAAAGTTGATTAAAGAACTTCATGTGGGTTCGTATATTTCACCTAACATGCCAAGGAGGAAGATATGAGAAGGTTGTAATGCTAGAGTTACTCCTTTTCGAAAAGAACCTTCGCAAAAAGGCCCTGTTGCGGCGCATTAAAAGTATCTTTTAATCGCTGCAAGCTTGCCAGGGCCGATCCCCGACACCCGCAGCAACCCGTCCACGGTGCCGAAAGCGCCATTTTCCTGACGGTCTTCGATGATGCGCCGGGAAAGTGCCGTCCCGATCCCCGGCAGGAGGGACCATTCGGCCTCACTCAACAGGTCCGGGTCCAGCGGCACGCCGAGGAGCATACGCTCCTTGGCGCCCATCATGTTCAATAAAAACTGATACTTACCAGATTTATCCCGGCTAAAGGTGACGATATCCCCGTTGGCAAGCACGTGACTGTCGGATCTTCTGACGCTCGCCGCAACCTCGGCGAAAGGGAGCGTCATTTTAATGGCGGCGCCCGCATCTACCCCCTTAGGGAGGCGATAGACGCCGGGACGCGGCAGGTCTCCCGCCAGGCGTACCGTCACGGTCTGCCCGGTGAAACGAGAAAAGGCCGCGTCCTCACCTTTCGGGGTGGGGATGCGGCCTTTGATGTAAAGCGGGAGGGTGAGGGCCAGGGCGAGACACCATAGGGCGAGTCGCTGGCTCCTCGGCATCATTTCTTGGGTGCCGCCGTCTCCTCGTCCTTGTGCAGCTTGAACTCGATGGCGTCGATGAGGGCCTGGTAGGAGGCCTCGATGACGTTGCTGGAGACACCGACGGTA
Organism: Geomonas ferrireducens; assembly: GCF_004917065.1. Lineage (NCBI taxonomy): Bacteria > Pseudomonadati > Thermodesulfobacteriota > Desulfuromonadia > Geobacterales > Geobacteraceae > Geomonas > Geomonas ferrireducens. Next base: position 380,723 of record NZ_SSYA01000003.1, on the reverse strand, counting down.
CCCCAGCGCCCTTCCTTGTCGCCGCTCTCGATTAGGACGCGGATCGAAGAAGCGGTCCCCTGCCCTGCCGGGAGCACGCGGACCTTGTAATCGTGCAGCTTCACGTCCTTGAGCTTAGGGTAGAACTTCTCGAGCGCCTTTCTGAGCGCGTTGTCGAGGGCGTTCACCGGGCCGTGCCCCTCGGACGCGGTATGCTCGATTTTCCCTCCGACCTTGACCTTGATGGTCGCCTCGGAGATCGGCTGGTCGTCCTCGGTCCGCTTCTCGTCGATGACGCGGAAGCCGATTACGGAGAAGAACTTGCGGTGCGTGCCGAGGGCGCGCTTCATCAGGAGCTCGAAAGAGGCCTCTGCCCCTTCGAACTGGTAGCCGCGGTTCTCCATCGCCTTGATGTCTTCCAGGATCTCGAGGGTCACCGGATCCTTGCTGTCCAGATTGATGTTGAACTCGGTTGCCTTGGCGAGGATGTTGGCGCGACCGGAGAGGTCGGAGACCAGCACGCGGGTCGTGTTCCCGACCAGTTCCGGGCGCATGTGCTCGTAGGTCTCCGGATGGCGCTGGATCGCGGAGACGTGCACGCCACCCTTGTGGGCGAAGGCGGAGTTGCCGACGTAGGGCTGGTGCTTGTCGGGAGCAAGGTTCGCCAGCTCGTAGACGTAGCGGGAGAGGTCCCTGAGCGTCTTCATCTGTGCGTCCGAGATGCAGTCGCGCTTCATCTTCGCCTTGAGCGCCGGGATGATGGAGCAGAGGTTCGCGTTGCCGCAGCGCTCGCCGAAGCCGTTGATGGTCCCCTGCACTTGCACTATACCCTGCTGGACAGAGATGATGGAGTTGGCCACGGCGCACTCGCCGTCGTTGTGAGCGTGGATGCCGAGCGGCGTGGTGATGACCTTCTTCACCTCTTCCACGATGCTCGCAATCTCGTACGGCATGGAGCCGCCGTTGGTGTCGCAAAGGATGATGCAGTCGGCACCCGCCTGCTGGGCCGCCTGCAGCGTCTTCATGGCGTACTCGGGGTTGGACTTGTAACCGTCGAAGAAGTGCTCGGCGTCGTAGAAGACCTCCGGCATGTTCTGCTTGAGGAACTCCAGCGAGTCGAAGATGAGCTCCAGGTTCTCTTCGAGCGGGATCCTGAGCGCCTCGTGTACGTGGAAGTCCCAGGTCTTGCCGAAGATGGTGGCGGCGTCGGACTTGGACTCCACCAGGGTGCGCAGGTTCTGGTCCTTATCGGGGGTGATCTTCGCACGGCGGGTGGAGCCGAAAGCGGCGATCTTCGCCTGGATGAGCTTTTCCTTCCTGATGTCCTTGAAGAAGGCGACGTCCTTCGGGTTGCTGCCGGGCCATCCCCCTTCGATGTAGTGAATGCCGCACTCGTCCAGTTTGTGGGCGATGCGGATCTTGTCCTCGACCAGGAAAGAGATGTCTTCCGCCTGCGTACCGTCCCTAAGCGTCGTATCGTAAAGTTTCACCAGACTCATATCACCCCCAACTTCAACAAAAGACGTTCAACGTTCAACGTTCAACGTTCGATTCAAAAGCCAAGCCGTCTTCAAGTTCGCGCCCGCCGCACCGAAAACGCCCGAAGCCGAAGCCCGGACGTTCCGGAACGCAGAACGTTGAACGTTGAACGGGTGTTATTTCCCGGCCAGTCCGAAGGCGTCGTGCAGCACGCGGACGGCGAGCTCGGTGTATTTCGCGTCGACCACGACGGAGATCTTGATCTCGGAGGTGGATATCATCTGGATGTTGATCCCTTCCTTGGCGAGCGCCTGGAACATGGTGGTGGCCACACCGGCGTGGCTCCTCATGCCGAGACCGACGATGGATACCTTGGTGACGCTCTCGTCGGAGAGAACTTCTTTCGCGTTGATCGCCGCGGCGGTCTCCTTGGTGATGGAAAGCGCCTTCTTGAAGTCGGCCTGGGGCACGGTGAAGGTGAAGTCGGTGGAACCGGCCTCGCTCACGTTCTGGACGATCATGTCGACGGAGATGTTGGCGTCGGAAAGCGGCGAAAGGATCTGCGCTGCGATCCCGGGCTTGTCCGGCACCTGCATGACGGCGATCTTCACTTCATCCTTGGCGTAGGCGATACCCGAGACGAGCACTGCTTCCATTTCTTTATCCTCCTTGGTAACCATGGTTCCGAGATTTTCGTTGAAGCTCGAGCGAACGTGCACGTCGACGTTGTACTTGCTGGCGAACTCGACGGAGCGGATCTGCAGCACCTTCGCGCCGAGGCTCGCCAACTCAAGCATCTCCTCGTAGGAGATGCGCTCGATCTTTTTAGCGTCCTTGCAGATGTTCGGGTCGGTGGTGTAGACGCCGTCCACGTCGGTGAAGATCTCGCAGACGTCGGCTTTCAGCGCCGCGGCGAGCGCCACCGCGGAGGTGTCCGAACCGCCGCGCCCCAAGGTGGTGACGTTGCCGAACTCGTCTACGCCCTGGAAGCCGGCGACGATCAGGATGGTCCCCTCTTTCAGATCGGCGCGCATCTTCTTGTCGTCGATGCTCTCGATGCGGGCCTTGCTGTAGGAGGTATCGGTGAGGACGGGAACCTGGAACCCGAGGTAGGACTTCGCCTTGTACCCCATGGCTTTCAGGCACATGGCCAGAAGGGCGATGGAGACCTGCTCCCCCGCCGCGACGAGTACGTCGTATTCACGGGTGTCCGGGAATTCGCAGACCTCGTTGGCAAGCGCAACCAGTTTATTGGTTTCACCTGCCATGGCGGAGACAACTACCACCATGTCGTTGCCGGCGTCGTAGGTTTTTGCCACCCTCTTGGCGACGTTGCGAATTCGTTCGACGGAACCCATCGAGGTGCCGCCGTACTTTTGGACCACCAAAGCCATGTCAGTCCTCCTTGTACTATATGCTGTTGATCCGCCCGGAACCTTCGCTCCCGGCGATAGGAAACACTTTATTAGCAAGTTTACTGTGCCCGGTCAAAACATTTTTTTAAACAATCAAGGCCAAGACAGCCTTATGAGCACTTTTTGCCCCCTTCTCTGTTTACAACAAAAAGAAACGCCCCTTCCGGAACTGGAAGAGGCGTCTTCAGACTTAATCTCGCTCCCCTGCTGAGAGAGCGCGGACGATGGCCTGTGACCTGGGGCCTGAGCCCTCGAAGCTGACACTGCGTTCCTCTTCCCCCTCGTGGCTAAGCGTCACGGTGAGGACGTCGTCGGGCACCTCCCCGTCCAGGCGCTCGGCCCATTCCACGACGCAGGCGCCGTCGCCGGAGAAATACTCCTCGAAACCGAGCGCGTCGACGTCGTGTGCCCCCTCGAGACGGTAGAGGTCGAAGTGGTACAGGGGGAGCCTCCCCTCGTAGATGTTCAAGATGGTGTAGGTCGGGCTCGTTACCGGGGTCTCCGGGTCGACATCGAGACCTCGGGCGATCCCCTTGGCGAACTGGGTTTTGCCCGCACCGAGCTCACCGGTCAGGGCGATGAAGTCGCCGGGGGCAAGCAGCCGCCCGAGCCTCTCCCCCAGCTGCACCGTCTCGTCGCTGCTTTTGGTCCGCATAAGAGGCATCGAGACTACCCTATCATGGTGCGCACCATGTCGATGCGCCCGATGATACCGACCACGCGACGCCCCTCAACCACCGGGACGGCCTGCACCTTCTTGTTGGTCATCAGTTCGGCCACCTCGGAAACCGGCGCCTCCGGCCCCACGGTGAGCACCTCCTGCGAGTAGATGTCCGCGACGGTTTGTCCGGTCATCTTCTGCAGCTCCTTCTCGAAACGCTTGTCGCTCTCCAGGTAGATGACCCAGTCGAAGATGGAGATGACGGTCGGTATGTGCAGCGGTTTGTCCCTCTCGATGAGGTCGCTTTCGGACACGATGCCGATCAAAAGCCCCTCATTGTCCACCACCGGGACGCTGGAAATGCGGCGCTCGGCGAAGAGCTTGGCAAGATCTCTCACTGTGGTGTCGCGACCTACGGTAACCACGTCTTTGGTCATGATCTCTTTTGCTTTCAGCATGGTCATTCTCCCTGTGATGTGTTGTCGGTATCTAAGACGTGATGAGCGCCGCGCGTCCGGGCGATCCGGTCCATCGCGGCGGGAAGCGCCTCCTGCACGTCGGTGGCGCTCATCCCCTGGCTGCCGCGGGTTTCGAGCAAGAGGTCGGCGGCGAAGCCGTGAACGAAGGCGCCGAGCTGGCAGGCGGTGAAAGGGTCGTATCCCTGGCCGATGAGGGCAGCGACGACGCCGGTCAGGACATCCCCCATGCCGCCGCTCGCCATGCCGGGGTTGCCGCTGCCGTTCACGGCGATGCGGCCGTCGGGTGCGGCGATGATGCTGCGCGCCCCCTTCAGGATCAGGTGCACCCGGTGTCTGGTTGCGAAGTCACGGGCGCAGCCGATACGGTCCTCCTCCACCTCGGGGACCGAGCCGTTAATAAGGCGTGCCATCTCGCCGGGGTGCGGCGTGAGCACCGTGATCAGGCCCTTTCTCTTGAGCAAAAGGGACGGGGCGGGCGCCACTGCGTTCAGGGCATCGGCATCGAGCACGATGGGCTGCCTGAGCGCGGCCAGAAGCGAATGAACCAGGTAAACCGTGGAAGGAGCCGTCCCGAGACCGGGACCGAGGGCGACGACGTCGCGGACCGCCGCCGCAGCGGCGATTTCCGGGAGCGCCCCGGCCTGAAGGTAACCCTTTGCCCCCGGGCCGAGCGGGATGGTCATCGCCTCGGTGGTCTTCGCCTCCAGGATCGGGTGCAAAAGTGCCGGGACCGCGAGGGTGACGAGTCCAGCCCCGGCGCGCAGCGCGCTGTTCGCGGCCATGGCCGCGGCACCGGTCTTGCCGGTGCTCCCGGCGACGACGAGGGTGTGGCCGCCGGTTCCCTTGTGCGCCGTTGCCGGGCGCGGCCTGAAAAGGAGGGCTGCGCTCGGAAGATCGGTGAACTCGACCCCTTCAGCCTCGACAACCACGGTGTCCGGCATGCCGATGTCGGCGACGACGAGCCTGCCGCAGAGTTCCGCGCCGGGGTTCAGGATGTTGCCAAGCTTAGGCAGCGCGAAGGTGACGGTGAGGTCGGCGCGCACCGCGCGCCCGAGCACCTTCCCGGTGGCAGAGTCGACGCCGGAGGGGATGTCCACGGCGACCACAGGAACCCCGGCCGCGTTGATCGCGTCGATCGCCTCGCCGTAGATGCCGGAGACTTCGCTCTTCATCCCGGTGCCGAGCAGGGCGTCGACGATCACCGTCGCCCCCTCGAAAAGTTCCCGCTCCCCCGCTATTCCTTGCGGTACGCTCTTCACCACGCGGGAATCCAAGCGCGCAAGGTTCGCCGCGGCATCCCCGGCGATCGCCGCGGGGGCGGCAAGTAGCAGCACCGGAGCGTCCCACCCGCGTTCCGACAGAAGGCGTGAGACGACGAAACCGTCGCCGCCGTTGTTCCCCTTCCCCGCCACGATCACGGCGCGCTTCCCAGTACCGCCGCCGAAGGTATCCACGATGGCGTCGGCACAACCGCGACCGGCACGCTCCATGAGGTCGAGCCCCGGGATGCTGAACTCGCCGATCGCCCTCTTATCCATAAGCTGCATGACCTGACCGCTCACGACTTTCATCTAGCGCTCCAGTACCACGAAGGCGACGGCACACCCCGCGTCATGGGAAAGGGAGAGGAAGCAGCCGGCAAGCCCCGCCTGACGGTAAAGCTCCTCGGCCCTCCCCGTAAGCTTCAGCTCAGGCTTACCGAGGGGATCGTTCACCACCTCCATATCCTTCCAGGAAAGCCCGTCGCGCAGCCCGGTACCGAGAGCCTTCAGGAAGGCCTCTTTGGCCGCGAAACGCAGGGCGTAGTGCTGGGCGCAGTTCTTTTTCACCGAGCAGTAATCGATCTCCCGCTGGGTGAACAGTCTCTGGAACAGTCCGTCGTTGCCCTCTCTCAAGAACTTTTCAAAGCGGGCGATTTCAACGATGTCAACGCCGGTGCCGTAAATCAAGAAAACTCCCGTTTATTGCTTTGCTGTCTTGCCGCTGATACTGCCGAACTTGCGGCTTAGTTCATACTATACCACTCAGTTGGCACCGTCGCCCGCAGCCGTTGCTGTCAGCGACTCACGCCACTCACGCATCACGCCGTCCAGATCCAACCCGTAGTCGGAAAGAGCCTTGGCGACGGCCTCCTCGATGCCGACGCGCTCACCCAGATACTTGAGCAACTGCTGCATGGCGTACCAGCCGTAGCGCTGCACCATGAACGACGCCATGGCATGGCTTTGCTGGTAGGCAAGCCACGCCTCCTCTCCCCCCATCCCGGCAAAGCCGCGGGAGAGGGACGCAAGCGGCAGCACGTGCTTCCCATGTACGGCGCCGAATCGGGGCAGGGGCGGGGCGAACTCCTTGCGCCCTTCGATTTCGGCGAGACCTTCGTTCAGCCAGGTGGGAACGTTGCCGTGGGTAAGTTCCGCGACGAGGACGTGGGTGAACTCGTGGAAGATGATGGCGCGCAGTTGCGGCGTCACCCGGGTGAGCCCACCAACCGGCAGGCGGATCTTGCCGTCGTAGAGCCCTCCGGACCAGTCCGGCCCGGTGGTCACGCTGCTGTAGTCCTTCTTCGTGTAGAGCAGGACCGGGATGCGCGTGGTAGGGAAGACGCCGAGGTCGGTGCCGACCGCGTTGTAGGCGCTCTCGAGCGCGTCCAGCACCTCGGCGGAGAGCCCGGGCGGCAGCTCGGCATCGTACGAGAGGTCGAACATCGAGCTGTACCCCTTGTCCATGCGCGACTCGACGGGGAGCTCGCGCTCCGCCTTGACGATCAGGGTCTCCAGCGTCTTGTTGTCCGGTGCCTTCCCTTTCGCCCGCCGCCAGAACTCGAGTGCGCCGGGGAGGTCGCCAGTGTCATAGCTGATCTTTCCGAGGTAGATGAGCGGCTCGCTCCCCTCCCCGGCCTGCAAAAGCTCCTCGCGGGCCGCCGCGTAATCCTTGCCGAGATAAAGCGCGATGCCGCGCATGAGGCCCAGTTCGGCACTTGCCGGGAGGAGTTCGTGCGCCTGTCCGAAATGTTCGGCGGCGGCGGGGAAATGCCCTGACTGCAGGTCGCGCTTGGCGATTTCAGTGTAGGTGAAGGCGAGCTTGCGACGCACCCCTTCGTCGTAAGGAAAGAGCGAGGTGGCGGCCTTCAGTTCGTCGACCGCCTGGGCGAGGTCCCCCCTGGCGATCATCTGGTCGGCCTTGGCGCTCAAGGTGAGCGGGTCGGCAGCCAGGGCCGGACCGGCATAAAGCAGGAAGGCAACGAGGAGCGGGGGGATCTTAGGCATGCGGCTGGTCCGGGACGGGTTCCCCGACCGGAGCCGCCGCTTCGGAGCGGGCCGGAATCGGGCGCCGCGCCTCCCGGATACTCGCCGCGATGCCGGCGGCGTCCAGCCGGTAGGCGGCCTTCAGCTCGGCCTGCTCACCCTGTTCGACGAAGCGGTCGGGGTAGCCAAGGCGCAGCACCTTTACGCCGGTGACGCCGCGCTCCTCGAGTAGCTCCAGAACGGCGGTGCCAAAGCCACCCTGCACCACGTTGTCCTCGAGGGTGACCAGGAAACCGGTCTCGGCGAGCGAGAGGATGAGGTCGGCATCGAGCGGCTTTACGAAGCGGGCGTTCATGACGGAAAGTTCGATTCCGTCAGCGGCAAGAGCTGCCGCCGCCTCGCGGGCCGGCTGCACCATGGTGCCGACGGCGACGATGGCGCCGTCCTTCCCCTTCTCGAGGAGTTCGCCGCGGCCGATGGGGAGCGGCTCGAGAATCTGGTCCATCGGAACGCCGAGGCCGTTGCCGCGCGGGTAGCGTAACGCGGCGGGGCCGGGAAGCGAGAGCGCGGTCACCAGCATGTGCTGCAGCTCGTTCTCGTCCTTCGGGGCCATGATGGTGAGTCCCGGGACCGCACGCAGATAGGAGAGGTCGAAAACGCCGTGATGGGTGGGGCCGTCGTTACCCACCACACCGGCGCGATCGATGGCAAAGGTGACCGGGAGCTCCTGCAGGCAGACGTCGTGGAAGAGCTGGTCGTAGCCGCGCTGCAAGAAGGATGAGTAGAGGGCGACCACCGGACGGAACCCTTCCGCGGCGAGGCCGGCGGCAAAGGTGATGGCATGTTGCTCGGCGATCCCCACGTCGAAGAAACGGTCCGGGAACTCCCTGGCAAAGGGGGTGAGCCCGGTACCGTCCGGCATGGCAGCGGTGATGGCGACGATGCGGTCGTCTTCGTGGGCAAGCCTTTTCACCGTTTCGCCAAAGACGCCGGTGTAGGAGGCGGCGCCCCCCTTCCCTTTCAGCACCTTGCCGCTCTTCTGGTCGAAGGGGCCGACGCCGTGGAAAAGCGACGGGTTCGCCTCGGCCGGGAGATACCCCTTCCCCTTCCTGGTGAGCACGTGGATGAGCACCGCGTCGTCGAAACGCTTAACGTTCTCGAGCGTCTCAAGGAGTTTCGGGATGTCGTGCCCGTCGATGGGGCCTATGTACTCGAAGCCGAAGGCCTCGAAAAGCATGCCGGGGGTGAACAGGGTCTTCAGCGATTCCTCGGCGCGCTTGGCGATCTTCAAAACGGAGCGCCCGAACATGGGAACACCCTCGAGAAAGGCCTCCAGGTCCTTCTTGGCCCGGTGCACGTACTCGCTGGTGATGGTGCGCGAAAGCAGGTTCGACAGGGCGCCTACGTTCTCCGAGATGGACATCTCGTTGTCGTTCAGGATGACGACCAGGTCCTTGTTCAGCTCGCCCGCGTGGTTCAGCCCCTCGAAAGCGAGGCCACCGGTCATGGCGCCGTCGCCTATCACGGTGAGAACCTTGTTGCGCTCCTTTTTCAGGTCGCGCGCCACGGCGAAGCCGACCCCTGCCGATATCGAGGTCGAGGAGTGGCCGACGTCGAAGCTGTCGTGCGGCGACTCGCAGCGTTTGGGAAAGCCGCTGATTCCGCCGAGGGTGCGCAGCGTGCCGAAGCGTTCCTTCCTGCCGGTAAGAAGCTTGTGGGCGTATGCCTGGTGCCCCACGTCCCAGACGATCTTGTCCTTCGGGGAGTCGAAGACGCGGTGCAGCGCGATGGTGAGCTCGACGACGCCGAGACTCGGCGCGACATGGCCGCCGTTTGCGGCGCAGGTCTCGATGATGCGGGCACGCAGTTCCTCGGCGAGCGTCTCCAGCTCGCGCAGGGAAAGCGCTTTCAGCTGACTGGGTTCGGTGATGCCGTCGAGGATACCTGCCATTTACGATTTCCTTTTTACGATGTACGAGGCGATGGCCCGTAAGGGCTCGGCGCGGTCGTCGAAGATGGCGAGGGCGTCGAGCGCGATCTGCACCAGTTCCTGGGCGCGCGTCTTCGAGGCCTCGAGCCCCATGAGGGCGGGATAGGTCGCCTTGCCGCGGGCCTGGTCGCTGCCTGCGTCCTTGCCGAGTTCCTCGGTGGTCCCTTCCACGTCCAGGATGTCGTCGGCGATCTGGAAGGCGAGGCCGATGGCGTCGGCGTAGCGGGTGAGCGCCTTGAACTGCTCCTCGCTCGCCCCCCCCATAATGGCGCCGGAGCGGACCGAGGCGCGGATCAGGGCGCCGGTTTTGTGGGTGTGGATGTAGGAGAGCGTGGCCATGTCGACGTCGTGGCGCCCTTCACTTTCCATGTCGACCACCTGGCCGCCGACCATGCCGCGCGAACCGGCGGCGACGGCGATCTCCTGGATCACCCTGAGGCGCGCCGCGGGGTCCCCCCCCTGCCCCTCCGTGGAGAGGAGGATGAACGCCTCGGTCAGGAGGGCATCACCCGCCAGGATGGCGGTCGCCTCGCCGTAGACCTTGTGGTTGGTCGGGTTGCCCCGGCGGAAATCGTCGTTGTCCATGGCGGGAAGGTCGTCGTGGATCAGCGAGTAGGTGTGGATCATCTCCATGGCGCAGGCCGCGGGCATCACCGCGTCGGGTGAGCCGCCGACCGCCTCGCATGCGGCAAGCATGAGGACGGGGCGAACGCGCTTGCCACCGGCGAAGACCGAGTAGCGCATCGAGCCGTGCAGCGAGGAGGGGAGTTCGGAGGCGGCTGGGAGAAAGCGCTCCAGCGCCTGGTCGACCAACTGGCATTTCTGCTTCAGGTATTCCTTGAGATCCATTCAGGCTTCCTTGCGAGTGGAGATACTCCCTGCGCGGGAGGGGTAGAGGCGGAACGTGCCGTATCTGCGCCCTTGAAGACGGTGGCTCAAGGCGCGCAGAAGGGACATCACTCTTCGTCCTCAAAGGGGCGGGTGGTCAGGCTGCCGTCGCGCTGCTTTACGAGAAGCTCGACGCGGCGCTCGGCCTCGTTCAGCTTTTTGCTGCAGAAGGCGGAATACTTCACCCCTTCCTCGAAGGCCTTCAGCGAGTCCTCGAGGGAAAGTTCTCCCCCTTCCAGCTTCTTCACGACGTCTTCGAGCTTCTTGAGCGCTGTCTCGAATTTTTCTACGGCCATGCCATCCCTCGTGCTGCTTGCTGCCGCGGCGCCAATGAAGACGACGGCCGCGCTATATAATGAAAAAGTGATCGCCTATTATACCGATCGTTGAATAACCGTCAAGGATTCACTCTCCGCGGGTTTCCTCCACGGTGCAGAGCGCGCTGCCAGCGGCGAGGGAGAGTTCGAGCCTGTCGCCCGGGGCGATCTGGCGGTGCGAGGTGACCACGGCGCGCCCGGGCAGCTTCCGGGCGATGCTGTAGCCACGGGAAAGGGTGGCAAGGGGCGAGACGGCGTTGAGCGTCCCGGTGGCGCGCCCGACACTCTCGGCGGCGCAGGCGAGGCGCCTGGTCATGGCGTGGTCGAGGCGCAGCGTGAAGGTGGAGAGGCGCTCCGCGTTCTGTCCGAGGATGAGAGCCGGACTCTGGCGGGCGAGCCGCGCGGCAAGGGAGACGATCCGCTCGGAGGCATCGTCGAGGATGAGCCCCGCTTCCCGCACGAGCCTCGCGTCCAGCGAGTCGACCCGCTGGGCGAGGTGGCCAAGGATGCGGCTCGGGTCAGCGACGGCGCGGGAAAGCGCGACGACCTGGGCGCGGGCGCGCTCGAGCCTTCGTGACTGGGCCACCGCGAGGCGGTGCGTGAGCCCTTCCACCTCGGCGGTCAGCTCGTTCTTGCTTCTTACCACCAGTTCCGCCGCGGCGGAGGGGGTCGCGGCGCGCAGGTCGGCGACGAAGTCGGCGATGGTGAAGTCGATCTCGTGCCCCACGGCCGAGATGACCGGAACGGCGGAGCGGTGGATCGCCCGCGCCACCACCTCCTCGTTGAAGGCCCAGAGATCCTCGAGGGACCCGCCGCCGCGCCCGACGATCATGACGTCGACGTTCCCGACACGGTTCAGGTCGGCGATGGCCGCAGCGATCTCCTGCGCCGCCCCCTCCCCCTGAACGCGGACCGGCGCGATAAGGAGTTCCACGTTGGCGAAGCGGCGCGAGAGCACGGTGAGGATGTCGCGGATGGCGGCGCCGGTGGGGGAAGTGACCACGCCGATCCTGCGCGGCAGCTTGGGGATCTCACGCTTGTGGAGCTCCGAGAAGAGCCCCTCCTTGGCGAGACGCTCCTTCAGCTGGATGAAGGCCATCTGCAGCGCACCGATCCCCTGCGGTTCCATGGCGTCCACAGAGAGCTGGTATTCGCCGCGCGGCTCGAAAAGGGTCATCCGGCCGCGCAGGACGACGCGCATCCCGTCGCGGGGGGTGAACTTTAAAGTGCGGAAGGCGCCCCGGAACATGACGCAGCGGATCTGGGCGCCGGGGTCCTTGAGGGTGAAGTAGCAGTGGCCGGACTGCGGGCAGGCGATGTTGGAGATTTCCCCCTCGACCCATACCTGGTCGAAGTTCTCCTCCAAAAGGCCGCGCACCAGCGCTGTCAACGCGCTTACCGTGAGGACCCGCCGTTCTTTGAAGAGCTGCATCTAGCCTCCTGAATCTACCTTCACGCTGAAACTCCTCACAATGCTGAAGGTTGCAGCCGTTTCTATCACGCGGCGCGCGCCACTGTCAAACCGGTTGACCGTCCCCGCGTCTCGATGTTAGTATGCGCGCCATGAAAAATTACCCTTATGTAATAACTGTTTCCTCGGAAAAAGGGGGCGTGGGTAAGACCACGCTGGCCACCAACCTCGCGATCTTTCTGAAGGCGCTGGACGAAAACCTCCCGGTCTCCATCTTCTCCTTCGACAACCATTTCTCCATCGACAAGATGTTCTCCATAAAGGGGCAGAAGTTAAACGGCTCCGTCGCCGACCTTTTGCTGGAGACTCGTGGGCGCGACCTGTTGCACACCGGGCAGTACGGGGTTAATTACATCCCTTCCTCGACCGCCCTTCCGGACCTGCGCGGCTCGCTTAAGGGACCGATGGTGCTCGCGCGCCTGCTCGCCATGTCGGAGATCCCGGGGGTGCTCATCATCGACACCCGGCCGGACCTCGACGTGATGACCCAGAACGCGCTCTACGCGGCGGACCGGGTGCTGGTTCCGATCAAGGACATGGCCAGCATGGACAACTGCCGCAACATCTTCGAGCTCTTCGACAAGCGGGGGCTGGACAGAAAGAGCCTCTCCCTCATCCCCTGCCTCATCGACGAGCGCATCAAGTTCGAGGGTATGTTCAAGGACCAGAAGACCCTTTTGAAGGCCTTCGCCATCAACCGCGGTTTCCGCTGCTCCGACATCTTCATCTCGAAGAGTCCGAAGGTCGAGAGTCTCAACACCAACCCGGAGGGGAAGATCTACCCGATCCTCACCCACGGGCGCGGCACCGACGTCTACGGCCAGTTCGCGGCTCTCGGGCAGTGGTGCATCAAGGAGTATTACGAAACCGAAGAGCCGCGCGCCATGCTATACGACAAGTGGCAGCACGAGGAGAACAAGCGCAAGAAGGAAGAGTATTTCGGCAGGCTTTCGGGGCTTAAGAGCCAGTGCCTTGTCTGCGGAAAGGAGCTCGGGCAGGACTCGCAGGTCTCCTACTACTGCGAGAGTTCCGACGGGGCAGCGAGCGGCTACATGGAAGCCGAATGCTTCACCGGCTTCCTGATCTCGACCATCTTCAAGATCGAGAAGCAGCTGCCGGCCGACGATCCGACCAGGCAGATGATCCACCAGACCGCCCTGGAGTCGGTGTTCGTGCTGAACCCGGGGGTCGGGGACGAGGCCGGGAGCATCGATTTCCACCGCTTCGACCTAGCCGGCGGCGAATTATTGAAGAAGAAATACCCGATGGCGCGCGCGCCGGAGCGCGACGGATTTTCGGGGATCATGCAGGAGACTCTTGCCGGGTACGGCGGGGAGCTGCGCGACGCATTTTTGATGGTTCATCCGGTAAGCGGCGACAACCCCGCTTCGATACTTGTGGACGAGAAGTACCGCGAGGTTGCGCGACTGAAGAAGAGGATCGCGGGACAGCTCTAACTACACGTTCAACGTTCTACGTTCAACGTTCGCCGGCATGGACAACCTTGCCGTCTTTTTCCTGACGGCGAGAACTGTGGCCGTAGCGGGAAGTCGATCAGGGCGACCGTTTTCTTGAACGTTGAACGCTGAACGTTGAACGGCAATTAAGAAGCCAGCTCCGAAGCGTGGACGAAGGTGATGCCGCTTCGGGCTAGTTCGGGCATATAGAGCTTCAGGGCTCGCATGGTCGCAGGGTGCGGATGACAGATAGCTATCGCCGCACCCTTTTTTCTTGCTATGGCCGCGGCCTGCGCAAGCTGCCTGCCGATCGCCGCCTCATCCTGCACGTTGTCCAGAAACACCTGGCGCGCCGCACACTTCATCCCCATGGCCTTCGCCTCCCGGTACCCCACCGAGGCGGGGCTGGTCTTGCTGTCGACGAAGAATACCCCCTTCTCCTTCAATACCTGCAAAACCACCCTCATCTTGCCGGCATCCTGGGTGAAGCGCGATCCCATGTGGTTGTTGGCGCCTACGGCATGGGGGACGGTACGGAAATACCCCCTCACCCGCCCGGCGACTTCTGCATCGTCCATCGATAGCAGCACCCCGACCGATTCCATCTTCAGCTTCGGGTACCCCTCGGGCTCCATCGGCATGTGCACCATCACCTGGGCACCGGCTGCGTGCGCCCCCTCGGCCACGTCCTTTGCATGGGCGAGGCTCGGAATAACAGAATACGTGAGCGGCTGCCCGATCGACTGCAGGGTCTTCAACTCCTGGAGGTTCGTCCCCATGTCGTCGATGATGATGGCCAGACGCCCAGGGCCGTGCGCTTTCGGCAACGCAGCCGGGTGCGGCTTAGGTGCGGGGGGAGCCTCTGCGGTGGACATCTTCTGCTGCACGGGTGCCGCCCGCTCCGGTAACGGCATGTGTTTCGGCGCGGAAACTGATGGTTTCGGCGGGGGAGCCACCGGCGGCGCCGGTTTCTTGAACCACTCGAGCAACAAGAAGGTGAGGCCGATGAGAACGGCTACCGCCAGAAGTGCAAAAAGCGGCCTGCGTCCGCCGCCTGAAGAAGATTTCCGTCTGTTTACCGCCCTACCCTTTTTCGCCACAACTACCTCCGCCAGACCTGATAAGGTCCGGCATCCAAACTGATTTCAATGCCCAATGTTTTAATGTGAGATAGCATGACGCGCTGTAACATTGCAAATGATTTGCACGGTGGATAGACAGAGGAAGGGGGCAACGGGGCCGATCAGTTCATCACGTAAGGTAAGGGGAAATTGCCGGCCACTATACCGGGCACGGTAATGTCTTCGTCGAGTTTTTCCCATCTAAGAGCGAAACCATTCAGCCTGATGGTCACTTCTTTCAACTCCTCATCGGTTGCTTGCGCCAATAAAGGGAAACGGTTGGCCGGAAAGCCTATGATTCTGCCATCCGTGAGTTCCACAAAAACGGTACGGCTCTCAGCCCAGGCTCTGATTGCTGCAGGTTCCACTGCTTCGTTATCTGCGCTTGTGGATTTCATGAAACTTCTCCTCAAACAATTCCTTGTTACGGTAAACCAGCCTCTCGATATCTCTCAACACAAGCGGGCTGATCCCCTTGTTGCTTGCCAGCCGTATCGGGATCAACCAAAACTTACACTCACCGTCCGGCGTTTCCACATGGATGTGGGGCGGCTCTCGCCCTTCGTCCGAATAGAAGTGAAACCGGTACGTGCCACTTCTCATAACAGTCGGCATAACCACCTCCCGCTAAGGCATGGACACCGGAGCACTATAGCCGAGCCTGCAAATTGTGTCAAATTATCAACAGTTTCCCGTGCTTCCTGGGTATACAGGGAGTCCAGCCCCGCTGCTCTTGCCTGCACAGTCACAAATATATTGATTACAAAAAGAAGAGTAGGTATAAAAGTTTCCTCAGTGATAAACCGGAGGAGCCATGTTGATGCAATGGAACGACGATCTGAACATAGGCGTGCTTGAGATAGATATCCAGCACAAGCTTCTTTTCGACAAGTTCAACGCTTTTGCCGACGCCTACCAGTCCCAACAGAATACCGACGAGATCATGAGGATGTTCTGGTTCCTCGAAGCCTACGCCGTCACCCATTTCAAGGACGAAGAGAAGCTGATGCAGCAGGTGCGCTACCCCGACTACGAAAAGCACCGCGCCAAGCACGTGGCGTTTGTGGAAGAGGTCAACAAGCTCAAGGAGCGCCTCAAAGTTGAAGGACTGACCGCCCCCCTCGTCACCACGATGACCGGCTTCATCACCAATTGGCTCATCGACCACATCTCCACCATGGACCGCGCCATCGGCCGCTTCGTACAGAATTCTTCACAGCTTTCCACGCGCTGATTATCACGCCCTCGGGCGCTGCTGGTTCGGCCGGGCTGCTGATTTCTCCATTCCTCGTTTTACATTGACAAAGGCAAATCCCCCCTGTCCCCCCTTCGCCAAGGCTGCGGGGGGCAGGCTCCTCCTTCGCCAAGGCTGCGGGGGGCAGGCTCCTCCTTCGCAAAGGGGGGAACGTCAGGCCCATGCTGCCCTTCGTGGGAGTTTGTTCATAGCCGATTTCCTCAGTATTAAATCAATGCACCTTTTCTTGACCTGAATCATACGTTTTTGACCCGTTGGTGCTACCATGGGCTTAACAGCAGATGGCTCACACAACGTCTGAACCGGCCGACCTTGTCAAAAACGAGCGGCCAAGGAGCGACACCATGGAAAAAGAGACTCAGGAAACCACAATGACGGAAACCGTAGGCTCAGTGGTCGCAAAAGACTTCCGCGCCGCCGAGGTCCTTGAAAAATACGGCATCGACTTCTGCTGCGGCGGGAACGTCCCGCTGGCGCAGGCATGCAGGGAAAAGGGGATCGACATCGAGGCGCTGCGCGGCGAGCTCGAAGAGGTGGCAACCCGCCCGCAGGACCGCAGCCAGAACTACGACGCATGGGATCTCCCCTTCCTCGCCGACTACATCAAGAACCAGCACCACAGCTACCTGAAGGAAAACATCCCGACCATCGCCGCTTACGCCGACAAGATCGCCCAGGTGCACGGGGAAAACCATCCCGAGGTGGTGATGATAGCCCAGATCTTCAGGAAGGTCGCCATGGACATGGCTCAGCACCTTAAAAGCGAAGAGGAGCAGCTTTTCCCGGCCATCAAACGGCTGACGGAACTGCACGAGCAGGGCGCGGCACCGGCCGGCGACGAGATTACGAAGCTGAAGGCGGTACTCGCCGAACTGGGGCACGAGCACGACGAGGTCGGCGCGGCGGTGCACGAGATACGCCGGCTCGCCAGGAACTACACCGTCCCCGACGACGTCTGCAATACCTTCATGGTCACTTACGAGAAGCTGAAGGAGTTCGAGGACGACCTGCACAAGCACGTGCACCTGGAAAACAACATCCTCTTCCCGAAGGCCGCGAAGCTCTGAGGAGGCCCAATCTCCCGTGAGGCTGCATGCTACGGAACTGATTGAATTAAAGGAGCAACCATGACGATCATAGTGACTTTCTTCGCGCTCTCCTGGCTGGGTATGGCCGCGGTTTCGCTCTGCCCCTTGAGGCGGCGAAACGATTAAGAAGAAGCCAGCAGTACCCACATGAGGCATCCCGGCCAGGGAGCCACGGCGTCACACGACACCCCGAAGCGGACATCCCCAGTCCTTTCGGGGTGTTGTTTTTCCTGCACGGTTGACATCCCCCTACCCCACGATATTCTTCTGCTGTTCGATCATTAGAATCTTCAAATAAACTTAAGAACCAACAGACAAAGGAGGGGTGGTATGACCGGGAAAACAGCTCGTCTGATCTTCTGGCTGGGGACGCTTTCCTCCGCCGCGATCTTCCTCTGGCAAACCTACGATTTCCACAAGCAGACTCCGAAGTTCACCCACACCGACAAGCTCACCGAACAAGTCGTCGCAGGCAAGAAAGTCTGGCACAAGTACAACTGCAACGACTGCCACACCATCCTGGGCTTCGGCGGCTATTACGCGCCGGACATGACCAAGGCTTTCTACCGCTTGGGTGAGAACAACATCGCCTCGATCGTGCAGCACCCGGAGGTGATGTACAAAAACTCCTTCCGCAAGATGCCCCATCTCGGTGTCAGCGAGACAGAGACGAAGCAACTGGTCAGCTTCCTGCGCTGGGTTGGCGAAATCGAGAACCGCCACTGGCCGCCTCAGGACGAGAAGTTCGTGGAGGCGTACAAGCTGCGCGAGTCTCAGCCGCAGAAGCTCGACAAGGTGCACCTCGTCCTGCAGGCATGCGGCGGGTGTCACACCTTCGAGAACCAGGGGCGCAACGTGGGCGGTGACCTGACCGCCATCGCCAACCGGATCACCTATGATCGCCAGACCCTGATCAACTACATGATCAACCCGCAGTCGGTGCGGCCGGGTGTCGCCATGCCGCCGCAGGACGTCTCGCCGCAGACAGCCGGGATCATCGCCGACTTCATCCTGAGCCTTAAGTCGACCAAGGAGGTGAGCAAATGATGCTGATCGAATACCAAAGCCAGCGGGTGTCGCTGTGGTACTTCCGTCTTGCCCTGGTGCTTTTCATCCTGCAGGTGATCCTGGGGCTCTGGCTCTCCATCAACTACGCCTTCACGCTGCCGCAGGAACTGGTGAACGTGTTCCCCTTCTCCACCGCCCGGGCGCTGCACACGAACCTCCTGGTCGCCTGGATGCTGCTCGGCTTCATGGGAGGAACCTACTACATCCTCCCTCCCGAGTGTTCCAGGGATCTCTTCAGTGAAAAGATCGCCTACCTGCAGCTCATCATCTTTGTCGGCGCGGCGGTCACAGCGGTGGTCGGCTTTCTCTTCGGATGGACACAAGGCAAGCCGCTCCTGGAAATCCCCCTCCCCTTGGACTGGGTCATCGTGGTCGCGGCGCTCATGTTCATCGCAAACGTTGCCATGACCATCATAAAAGCCGAGGTCCGCACGGCGCTGCAGTGGATGCTTCTGGGCGGGGTCACCTTCCTGGCGCTCATGTACCTCTTCGGCATGCCCTTCTACCAGAACCTGAACACGGATTATTACTACTGGTGGTGGGTGATTCATCTCTGGGTGGAGGGGGCCTGGGAGGTGGTGACGGCATCGATCGTCGCCTACATCATCATGAGGGTGACCGGGGTGGATCGGAAAGTGGTGGAGAAGTGGCTCTACGTGGAGACCGGACTCTTCCTCTTCACCGGTATCGTCGGCACGGGCCATCACTACTACTGGATCGGGGCGCCGGACTACTGGATTTGGTGGGGCGGCATCTTCAGCGCCCTTGAGCCCCTTCCCATCGTGCTCATGGTGGTGGACACCTGGATGCACGTGCGTGAGCGCAAAAACCCGATCGTGAACCCACTCACCTGGTATTACATCATAGGGCTAGCCATCTATCACCTCGTCGGGGCCGGTCTTTGGGGCTTCATGCACACGCTGCCGCCGATCAACTACTACACCCACGGCAGCCAGGTCACCGTCTCGCACGGCCACTTAGCCTTCTTCGGCGCCTACGCCCTTTTGAACCTCACCATCTTCTACTTCGCCATGCCGCGCCTCAAAGGGATCAACAAGTATGACGACCGGCTGGGCAAGTGGGGCTTCTGGATCACCACCATCGGGATGTTCATCCTGGGGCTCGTCTTCGGGATCGCGGGGATCCTGCAGACCTACCTGGAACGCTTCCTGGATATCGGTTACAGCACGGCGCACCTAACCATGATGTTCTGGTTTCGGGTCGCCTTCGGTGTCGGCCTCGTCTTCCTGGCCGGTGTCGTCATCACCGTCTACCACCTCTTCACCATCAGGCCCTCCAACCTCCCGGCGCCGGAGCCGGTGGTCGCTCCGGCAGCCGACATCTAGCAGAGGGAAATAAAGAAGGGGACCCTGCAAACAGCAAGGTCCCCTTCGTTCGTTCACACCAGTAAAGTTGGGCGAATAAAAAAAGGCGCCAGGTCTGAGAGGACCTGGCGCAGAGACTAAGGAGCTACCTACTTCTTTTTGTTTGTTCTACTGCTTTCGTCTGTTCTACCACTGCTGTTTCTTATTACGCTACTAAGCGAGAGCCGCCTGCAGGTCGGCGTCGACGTTGCCGATCTGACCGATATTGAAGTTGTCCACCAGGAACTGCAGGACGTTCGGGGACAGGTACGCGGGAAGCGCCGGCCCCAGCTTGATGTTCTTCACCCCCAGGTACAGAAGCGACAGCAGGATCACGTGCGCCTTCTGCTCGTACCAGGAAAGGATGAAGGAGAGCGGCAGGTCGTTCAGACCGCAGTTGAAGGCACCCGCCAGCGCCGAGGCGATCTGCACCGCGGAGTAGGCGTCGTTGCACTGCCCCACGTCGAGAAGCCTCGGAATCCCGCCGATGTCGCCGAACTCAAGCTTGTTGAAGCGATACTTGCCGCAGGCAAGGGTCAGGATGACGCAGTCCTTCGGCACCTTCTCGGCGAACTCGGTGTAGTAGTTCCTCCCACTCTTAGCGCCGTCACAGCCGCCGATCAAGAAGAAGTGCTTCACCGCCCCCGCCTTCACCGCCTCGATCACCTTGTCCGCGACGCCGAGCACCGCGTTATGGCCGAAGCCGGTAAGGATCTCCTGTCCCGGCGCGTCGGGCATGTCGGGACATTCGAGCGCCTTGTTGATCACCTCGTCGAACTTGTAGCCGGTCAGGTGCTTGGCACCCGGCCACCCCACCTCGCCCCAGGTGAAGAGACGGTCCTTGTAGTTGTCCGCCGGGCGCTGGATGCAGTTCGTGTTGAAGATGATGGCGCCGGGGAAGTTCGGGAACTCTTTAGCCTGGTCCTGCCACGCGCCGCCGAAGTTGCCGTAGAGGTGGGCGTACTTCTTGAGGCCCGGGTAGCCGTGGGCCGGGAGCATCTCGCCGTGGGTGTAGATGTCGATCCCCTTCCCTTCGGTCTGCTTGAGGAGTTCCTCGAGCATGCGCAGGTCGTGGCCGGAAACCAGGATCCCCTTGTTCTTGCGGGTGCCGAGCTGCACCTTGGTCGGAACCGGGTGACCGTAGTGCTCGACATGCCCGGTGTTCAACATCTCCATGACCTTGATGTTCACCTTGCCGCATTCCATGGCGATGCCGACCAGATCCATGAGCCCCTTGGTCTGATCGGTGGTGGCTGCAAGCGCCTTGTGGAAGAAGGCGTAGACCTCCTCGTCGGTCTTGCCGAGGAGACAGGCGTGGTTCGCGTAGGCAGCCATCCCTTTCAGGCCGTAGATGATGATCTCGATGGCGGAGAGGAGATCCGGGTCGCTTTGCTGGGTCTTCACCCCTTGCGCCTGCCCCTGGGCCACGAGCCCCTCGAGGTTGTCGGCGATCACCCAAGCTGCCGGTCCCGCGGTGATGGCGGGCGCCTCGCCCCCCTTCTGCTCGCGGTAGGCGGTCTCGTACATCGACTTCACCTGCTCTTTCAGGTCGTAGCACTTCCTCAGTTTACCGGCGAGCTGCACAGGATCGAAATCGACGTTGGTGACCGTGGTGAAGAGCCCCTCGACGAGGTACATGTCCGCAACGGTGTTGCGCGCGCCAAGTTCCCTTGCCTTGTCAGCATAGATGGCCAGTCCCTTGAGCCCATACATCATCAGGTCGAGCAGGGCGGCAACCTCGGGATTCTTTCCACAGACCCCCACTACCTCGCACCCGGTACCCTTGGCGGCCTGCTCACATTGACGGCAAAACATCGACATATCGAATCCTCCTTTTCTATTGATGTCACTGGGAAATTTCGAAAACTGATTTACTATATCGGGAAAGAATTTCATTTCAACCGCACTGACACAAAAACAATATTAAATCAGCTTAACACGTAAGCACGATTGCTTATAAGCGCCTCAACGTTTCCCTATACAGATCAATCGGCCTCAAAGAGAGAGGAACTAACGCCATGGGGAAGGACACGAAGACACTGTGCAAGTGGGATAAGGACGAGATAAAGGACAACCTGAAGGAGTTGAAGAAAATCGTTGCGGAACCGCGCTACCTCTGCAAGAAATGCGGTCGGGCAGCCAAGAAGGAGGACCATCTCTGCAAGCCCGAACCGCTGGACAAGAAGGATTAGTTGGAGGGAGGGGCTGCCGCCCCTGAGGTCGGTGTCTCGTTCAACCACTTCATCATCACGCTGCTCACCGGGTTGCGTCTGCGGAACTCGTTGCGCACAAAATCCATGAGCCGGTTCAGATGGTCTTCGAACTGCCCCCATTCCTTCTTCAGGTCGTCTAGAGCGAGCGCGTTCTGCGGCTCCCGCTGCACCCGACGCAGCAGTTCCTCCAGACGCTCCTGTGCCGCCTTCTGCTGGGTCAGGAGGTCCTTCACCGTCCTGGTGAACTCCTCGGAGAAAAAGAGCCCCTGCTTCTGGAAGGTGTCGGCGAAACTCTCCCCGGTGCCCCTGATCGTCCTCAGCTGTTTCTCTGCCCGGGACCGCTCACCATCGGCCAGCGAGGCCAGGAACTCCTTTCCGAGCCGCAACTGGTCGATGAGCGTGGCGTAGAGCCGCGCCAACGCGTCGGACTTATTCTCCTGCTGCACGATCTGCTCGCAAAGCCCCTCCCGGAACATCTTCAAGGCCCTTTCCGCTTCGGCCATCATGCGCATCCTGAAATCGTGGCAGCTCTGCTGGGTTACCTGTCTGATGAAGAAGTTGACCGCCCAGTAGGTCGCCCCGATCCAGACAACAAGAAGGGTCGCGCCTGCCGCAATATAGTAAATAAGTTCGCCTGTATTCATATGATCCTCGGGCCTGCGCCGTCCGGTCTGGACGCCATCAAATAGGGTAGCGGGGAACCCGCGCCAGTCAACGCGGGAACACCCTCACTTTGCCTATTCGGCACCCCCGTCGTTTTCTACAGCTAAAAGGGGTAAAAAATTAACCCGTATACAGGCGGAATGCTTGCTAAAGCGTGATTACCACCTAAACTAACACTTTGTTATTGCTGCATCATTGGACGTTCCTCCGGCAATAACTCTACCCTTCAGACAAAGTCACGGCAGATCCAACGTTTATGACAGAAGCTTCCGGCAACAGAGCGACGGGTGACGGCTCGATGTCACCATCGTCCAATAGTTGCCTTTATTGATCCATTCATCCCCAGGAGGACGGCATGAACCAACAGGATGGGTACGCTGACGACATCGTCAAAGGGTTTGTCATCTGGAGCATGGTGTGGGGTCTCGTGGCGGTGCTGCTTGGGGTCTTCATCTCATTCCAGATCGCCTTCCCGCAACTCAACTTCCCCCCCTACCTCACCTACGGCCGACTGCGCCCGATCCACACCAATGCCGGCATCTTCGGCTGGGGCATCGGCAGCTTCATGGCCTTCTTCATCTACATCACGCAGCGCCTGACGCGAACGAGCCTCTGGAGCCCGGCACTCGCGAAGGCCCAGTTGTGGCTCTTCAACGTGGTGATCGCGCTCGCCGCGGTGACGCTCGCCATGGGGATGAACCGCTCCAAGGAATACGCCGAGCTCGAATGGCCGGTGGCAAGCCTCGTCGTGGTGCTCTGGGTGATCTTTGCGGTGAACATCGTCATGACCATCGTGAAA
Source organism: Geomonas ferrireducens (assembly GCF_004917065.1). NCBI lineage: Bacteria > Pseudomonadati > Thermodesulfobacteriota > Desulfuromonadia > Geobacterales > Geobacteraceae > Geomonas > Geomonas ferrireducens. The sequence goes on along the minus strand of NZ_SSYA01000003.1, from coordinate 357,771 downwards.
CGGCGCGAGGAGCAGATGTACATCTCGCTCTGGTACATCCTCGCCACCCTGGTGGGGGTAGCGGTGCTCTATCTCGTTAACAACGCCTCCATCCCGGTCTCGCTCACCAAGTCCTACTCCGCCTACGCGGGCGCCAACGACGCGAACGTGCAGTGGTGGTACGGGCACAACGCGGTCGCCATGGTGCTCACCACGCCGCCTCTGGCCATCTTCTACTACTTCCTCCCCAAGGCGACCGGCGTCCCCATTTACAGCCATAGGATGGGCGTCGTCGCCTTCTGGAGCCTCATCTTCATGTACCTCTGGACCGGCGCGCACCACCTGCTCTGGGCTCCGGTCCCGGACTGGGTCCAGACGCTCGCCATGGGCTTCTCGGTCATGCTGATCGCCCCCTCCTGGGCCGCCGTCTTCAATGGTTACTTCTCGATGAACGGGCAGTGGCACCAGATGCGCGAGAACTACCTGGTCAAGTTCTTGATCTTCGGCATCACCTTCTACGGCATGCAGACGCTGCAGGGGCCGTCGCAGTCGATCCGCACCTTCTCCGCCTTCATCCACTTCACCGACTGGGTACCCGGGCACGTGCACATGGGGACGCTCGGCTGGGTCTCGCTCGTCCTTTTCGCCGCCATCTACTACACGGTCCCGAGGCTCTATCACACCGAGGTCTACAGCATACCGATGGCGAACATGCACTTCTGGCTCGTGCTGACCGGACAGCTCATCTTCTCCATCACCATGTGGATCGCCGGGGTGCAGCAGGCGGCGATGCTGAACGCCACCAACCCGGACGGAAGCCTGCACTACAGCTTCATCGAGACGCTGGCCGAGCTCTACCCCTACTGGTACATGCGGGCCGCGGGCGGCGTCATCTATCTCGCCGGTCTCCTGCTCTTCCTCTACAACATCTACAAAACCATCACCGTCGGCAAGGCTCAGGCCGCGGTGCAACCGGCCTAGGAGGGACGCCATGATAGAGAAAAAGCCCATCATCTTCCTGCTCCTGGCCACGGCTACCATCCTGGTCGGCACCATCATCACCATGGTCCTCCCCTTCCGGTGGATCAACGACCCGAAACTCGCCATCGCCTCCGTTAAGCCCTACACCCCGCTGCAGCTCGAGGGGCGTGACATCTATATCCGCGAGGGATGTAACAACTGTCATACCCAGACGGTCCGGCCGCTGCTCTCCGACACCGAGCGCTACGGCGAGTACTCGAAAAGCGGCGAGTTCGTCTACGACCAGCCCTTCCTCTGGGGATCGCGCCGAAACGGCCCCGATCTCGCGAGGATCGGCGGGAAGTACCCGGACGCCTGGCACGTGAAGCACATGAAGGACCCGCGCGCCATGGTGCCGCGCTCCAACATGCCCTCCTACGCCTTTCTGGACCGGCCGCTCGATACGAGCCTCACCGAGAAGAAGATGAAGGCGCTCAAGTTCCCGTACACGCAGGCCGATATCGATGCCCTCAAGGGTAAGACCGAACTCGACGCCATGGTCGCCTACATGCAGAAGGTGGGGAACGACATCCCCTGGAGAAAGACCGGAAAGGCGGAGGTACTGGGCGAACTGAAGAATCCCTTCCAGGACAACCTCTCCGTGCTCCCCGAGGGGCAAAAGCTCTACGCCGAGCACTGCGCCCAGTGCCACGGTCTCGAACTGAAAGGCGAGGTGGGGCCAGACCTGCGCGACATGGACAAGCCGGACTCCAAGGTCTTCGCTACCATCTACAGCGGAATTACGGAAGGTGGCATGCCCGCCTTCGGCGACACACTCGGCAAGGAGCGTACCTGGAAGCTGGTCACCTACCTCAAATCCGTGCACAGGAAGTGATATGGATAGCGCCAGCATCTACTACCTCGGGGTGACCCTGTTCCTCTTCATCGTCTTCGCGGCCATCGTGGCGCGCACCTATCGCAAGGCGCACCGGGCGAAAGGGGAGGAACCGAAGTTCCGTATGATGGACGACGACCAACCGAAGAAACACGACCATCCTGAAACTTAGGAAGTGCAGGGGACAGGCACCTACGGAGCCAGTCCCCGTTCCGGGATGCACAAAAAAGCGAGCAAAGGAGGACGCGATGTCCGATGAAAATAAGGAATACGACGGCATCAGGTACCGCGCGGAGAAACACGCGCCGCTGGTGTTCAGGATCCTGTTCTGGGGGCTTGTGACCTGGGGCGCCATCTTCATGGCCTACTACCTGTTAAGCGGGTGGAGCTCCTACGGCGAGTACGCCGAGATCAAGAAGGCCAAAGAGGCGCGCCTCGCCGCACAGACCCAAAAGGAGGCGGCGGCAAAGGCGGTGCCGGCGCACGAGGAGATCAGGACGACGAACCTCATCGGTGAAGGGAAGAAGGAGTTCGCCGCCCGTTGCGCCTCATGTCACGGCGCCGACGGCAAGGGGGGCATCGGCCCCGACCTGACCGCAAAGACCTACAAGTATGGCAAGACGGCAGCCGAGGTGACCGCCACTATCTCCGGCGGACGCCCAGGCGGCATGCCCGGCTTCAAAAACGAGCTCTCCGGCGACAAGATCCAGGGGCTGGTCCAGTACGTGCTGTCGCTTTGAACCTGCCTCCCTTCAAAACGGCACGCATAGCGCCATGGCGCAAAACGGTGCAGTGGCTTTGCACCCTGCTTCTCCTCGTCGTCCCGTTCATCCGCCCCGGTGGGGAGTCGCTGCTGCGCCTTGACGCCGGGACGAGGACGCTCCTTTTTTTCGGCGCCAAGCTGCGCATCGAGGAGTTCTACCTCCTCCTCATCGTAGTGCTGATCCTGGTCTTCGGCTTTTTGTTCGTCACCATGCTCTTTGGCCGGGTGTGGTGCGGCTGGCTTTGTCCCCAGACCACCCTGGGAGACCTAGCCGACTGGCTCGACGCACGCACCAGAGGGATCCCCGCCCCGCTCGATGGGGCACTGCGCCACGCGGGCTACCTCGTCCTCTCCGCGCTCGTGGCGTCGAACCTGGTCTGGTATTTCATAGCGCCTCCGGACTTCTTCGCGCGGCTTCTATCCGGAAGCCTGGGCGCCGTGGCGGGGATCTCCCTCGCGGCGACCGGGGTGATCGTATACCTCGACATCGCCTTCGTGCGGCGCACCTTCTGCAAGACCGTCTGCCCCTACGGGCGCATCCAGCTCATGGCCATGGAGCGCGGCACCCTTACCCTGGAATTCGATCCCGGCCTCAAGGAAGCCTGCATCCGTTGCGGCTCCTGCGTGCGCGCCTGCCCGATGGGGATCGACATCCGAAAGGGGCTGCAGATCGAGTGCATCAACTGTGGCCGCTGCCTGGACGCCTGCCGGGACGTTATGGCGCCGCGGGGCAGCGGGGGGCTCATCCACTACACCTTCGGCCCGCCCGCTCCCGACGGTTCGCGGGCTATCAACAAGAAGGCGCTTCTGGTCGGCGGCGTCGTAACGCTTCTCGCGGCGCTCCTGGTCGTCGGGGTGACGACGCGCAAAGAGGCGACCCTCAAGGTGCAGCGAAACGCGAGCGGCGAGGTGAAGACGCTGCCCGACGGCTCGCTGGTGAACTTCTACTCGGCGTACCTCGAGAACCGCTCCGGTGCGGCGGGGACCTTCCAGTTGGAGACGGCGCCGATGCCCGGCTACCGGGTCGAGCTGGTCGGCCCGGTGCGTGACGTGGAGCTTTCGGCAAACGAGAACCGGAAGATCGGCTTCGCGCTGAAGATGAACCCCGCACCGGCGCCGGGCACCGTCGTCGAGCTGAGGCTCGTCTCGGCGGGTAAATTGGTTGCGGCAAGTCCGCTGCCGGTAGCCACTAAGTAAACGAAGAGGTGCATCGGAGAACACCGGAAGAAGGATGCATACCTGGTAAGCACGGTAGGTGAACTCGCGCTCCCCCCTTTGCGAAGGGGGGAACGCTGAGGCTAGCACAGTGCTTCGTGGGGACACACTCAATGCCAGCGTCCTCCGCCCTCCGGAGAGTGAAAAAACGAGGAAATCCATGCAGAAAACCGTAAACCTACCCCCCTGCCGCTGGCAGCTCTCCATCATGCTCATGATCGCCGTCTTTCTCCTGGGCATGGCGGGCACCATGCTCATGTCCATGCAACGCGGAGCCGGGGTGACCGACGCGCAGTACTACGAAAACGGCCTGAACTACGACCGGACCAAAAGCGGCGCGCGCAACCCCGGCCTTAACTGGAGCATGTCGGCTTCCCTCGCCGGACGCGACCTGCAGGTACGGGTGCAGGACGAGAAGGGAGTGCCGATAACCGGCGGGGCGCTGCAGTTCCGTACCGAAAAAGCCGGCAACCCAGTGGTGCTGTCGCTCACCGAGGCTTCCCCGGGCGTCTTCGTCTCCCCCTGGCCCGCAAACGGAAAGGCGGAACTCAAGGGGCTCCTCGTCTTCACCAAGGGTGAGGCGAGCGCGAGCCAGAAGGTCGTGTTCTTCAATTGAGAGGAGTCTTCGTGCCCTGTTTTCATTGCGGCGGCGACATACCACCGGGGATGCTGGTCGAGGAGCGCAAGGGTGACACCGTGCTCCCCTTCTGCTGCCACGGTTGCCACGGCGCCTACCTGCTGATCAGCGGCTCCGGGCTCTCCGATTACTACCGCCGCCGGCAGTGGCAGGAAACGGGTCTCATCCCGAAGGCCTTCAAGGGGGGCTTCCGCGACAGCTACCTCGCCGGCTTCGTCCGGAAGTCGGCCGGGGCAAGCGCCATCGATATCATCGTCGACGGCATCCGCTGCGCTTCCTGCGTCTGGCTCATCGAAAAGATCATCGGCGCGCTCCCCGGCGTCACCGAGGCGCGCGTCAACTACGCCACCGGCCGTGCCCGCGTGCTGTTCGACCCAGGCGTCACCTCTCCCGCCGCCATCTTCAACCGCATCGACCAGATCGGCTACGCACCGCGTCCCTACACCGAGAGCGAGGTGCGCGAGATGGCAAGGCGCGAGCAGAAGGACCTCCTGATCCGCTTCGGGACCGCCTGCTTCCTCAGCATGCAGCTTATGGCCTACGCCTTCGCCCTTTACGCCGGCTACTTCCAGGGAATCGAGCCGCAGATGAAAGGATACCTACAGCTCTTCTCGCTCTTGGTCACCGCCCCGGTCGTTTTCTACTGCGGCTGGCCCTTCCTGAAAGGCGCCTGGCGCGGTCTCGCGAACGGCGCCCCCAACATGGAGCTTCTCATCGCCCTGGGCGCCCTCTCCTCTTTCGGCTACAGCGTCTATGCGACCTTTTCCGGCGGCGAGGTGTACTACGAGACCGCGGCCATGATCGTCACCCTCATCCTCGCCGGGAGACTTTTGGAAAACGGCGCCAAGCGCCGCGCCTCCGGTGGGATCGCGAGGCTCCTGGAGCTCTCCTCGGGGCAGGCACAGCGCTTCTCGGGAGAGACGCTCGAGACGGTGGACCCTTCTGATCTCCACCCCGGCGACCTGATCCTCGTCGCCCCGGGGGAGCGTTTCCCGGTGGACGGCAGGGTCGAGGAGGGGGCAAGCGACGTCGACGAGTCCGCCGCCACCGGCGAGCCGCTCCCCCAGGTGAAGAAAAAGGGTGACGAGGTGATCGCCGGGAGCACCAACCTCTCCGGAGCCCTACGGGTGGCCTGCCTGCGCGAGGCGGGGGAGAGCTTCATCGCGCGCATCGCGCACCTGGTCGAGGAGGCGCAGAGCCGGCGCGCCCCGATCCAAGGGGTGGCGGACCGGGTCGCCGCCTACTTCGTCCCGGCCGTGCTGACCCTCGCGGTCGCCACCTTCTGCCTGCACTACTGGGAGGGAAGGGCCCTCGGGGCCAGCCTCATGATCGCGCTCGCCGTCCTGGTCATCGCCTGCCCCTGCGCCCTCGGGCTTGCCACCCCGACCGCGATTCTTGCCGGCACCGGCGCCGCCGCGTCCTTCGGCGTCATCTTCAAGGGTGGTGACATCCTCGAGCGCTTAAGCCGCATCACCATCGCCGTCTTCGACAAGACCGGGACCCTCACCCAGGGTGCCCCGATGCTGGTCGACATCCAGCCGGTGCCGGGGGGAAAGCCCAAGGAGGTGCTAGCTCTCGCCGCGGCCGTCGAGCGGGGCTCGCTGCACCCGGTTGCCCACGCGATCCGGGCCTACGCCGATCGGCATGACATCGACTACCCGACCGGCACCGAAATGGTCACCCTGGCGGGAGCCGGGATCAAGGGGCGCGTGGCGGGTGAGACGGTGGCCCTGGGGAGCGTGACCTTTCTCGAGCGTCTCGGGGTCACCGGGATCCCGGACGGGGTCGAATCCCCCGAGGGGGGCATGGTGGTCGGCGTCGCCCGCAAGGGTCACTACACAGGGACGCTCATCTTCAAGGACCGGATACGCGACGACGCGCCGGGGCTCGTCTCTTACTTCCGGCGCCAGGCGATCGACACCCTCCTTTTGAGCGGCGACCGCCAGGAGTGCACCGACAAGGTGGCCCGGGGCGCTGGGGTCGCGCTCGGCCTTGGCGGGCTATCGCCTGCGGACAAGGCGCGGGAGATCGAGAAACTGAAGGGGGCCGGAGCGACCGTCCTCATGGTGGGTGACGGCATCAACGACGCGCCGGCCCTCTCCGCCTCGGACGTCGGGTGCGCCGTGGCCGGCGGGACCGACATCGCCATGGAGACCTCGGACTTAGTACTCGCGAAGGCGGACCTGGACCGGTTGGCGCTCGCGCACCGGATGGCCCGGCGCACCATGAACGTGGTACGGCAGAACCTCGCCTGGGCCTTTCTCTACAACGTGATCGGGATACCCCTAGCCATGACCGGGCAGCTCACCCCGGTCTACGCCGCGGCCGCCATGGCGTTAAGCTCGGTCTGCGTCGTGGGGAATTCGCTGAGACTTTTGCGGGTGCCGCATGACTAGCTCGCTTATCGCGCTCATCCTGCTATCCTTCTGCCTTGGTTGCGGCTGCTGGCTCTTCTTTCTCTGGGGGGTGCACCGGGGGGAGTTCAACGACATGGAGCGCCCGAAACACAGGATGCTCGACGACGAGACGCCTCTGCCGGATCGAGAAAGGACCGGCTCGAAGGAGCCTCCCCCTTCCGCAGGCAATCACGACGACGTCTCAGCGCATGACCCGCAAAGCCGGCAGTAGCCCCACCATCCCATTGACACAGCGCACAGGAGACCGAAATGCTACAGATCTGGTTGGCCTTCCTCGCAGGACTCGCCGGGAGCTTCCACTGCATCGGGATGTGCGGCGGCATCGTCGCCGCCATCTCCCTGAAAGACAGCAGTAACGCCTTCGCGGCGCGCCTTAGGTCGCAGCTCTTCTACAACACGGGGCGCATCGCCACCTACACCGCCCTGGGCGCCGTCGCCGGCCTGATCGGCTCATCCCTCGACCTCATGTCCATGAAAGTGGTCTTCCGTTGGTTCATGGTCGGGGCGAACCTCATGGTGATCATGGTGGGGCTCTCCTCGGCGCTTGGGCTGAACGTCCTCAACCTCTCCACCCTGGAGGGGACCGGCGCCCGTTTCCTGACCGCACCATTGAAGCGCCTCCTCGCCGCCAACTCCCCACTCGCGTCGCTGCCGCTTGGCCTCGTGCTCGGCTTTCTTCCCTGCGGCCTCGTCTACGCGCCGCTTCTGGCCGCGGCGGGCACCGGCAGCCCGGTGATCGGAGCCGCCACCATGGCCGCCATGGGGCTTGGTACCGTTCCCGTGCTCCTTGCCTTCGGCACCGCCTCGAGCGCCGTCTCGGGAGCGCTCAAAAACGCCATGCTCCGTGCCGCCGGTCTCGCCATCGCCCTCATGGGTGTTGCGGGGCTTTGGCGCGTCCTCGGCAAGATGGCCGCACATCATTGATTCATGTAAGAGTTTGGAGGCGACGTCATGAAGAAACAGGGAAGCCCGCCGCTGAAGATAGACCGGCTGGAACCGAAGGAGAGGAAGGGTTTGATCGTGGTGATCACCGGCCACGGCAAGGGGAAAACCACGGCTGCGCTCGGCATGGCGCTGCGGGCGCTCGGGCACGGGATGAGGGTCTGCATCATCCAGTTCATGAAAGGGGATCTTTACGCGGGGGAGTGGGACGGGGTGAAACTTCTGGGAGAGCGGGTGGAACTGCATGCGACCGGCAAGGGGTTCTGCGGCATCCAGGGGAACCCGTACCCTAAGAGCGAGCACCGCGCCAACGCCCAGGACGCGATCCAGCTCGCCCTGGAGAAGATGGCGTCGGGCCTTTTCGACATGGTCATCCTCGATGAGATCAACAACGCCCTGCAACTGAAGCTCATCGATCTCGAGCAGGTGCTGGAGATCCTCGAGGCGAAGCCGCCCCTCATGCACCTCGTGCTGACCGGCCGCGACGCCCACCCATTGCTGGTCGAGCTGGCGGACACGGTGAGCGAGGTGGTAGAGGTGAAGCACGCCTACCGCAAGGAGATCGAACCGCAGCCCGGGGTGGACTACTGAGAACGCCGCATCTACGCGTCCGCTTCGGCCGCCGCGACGGTGACGCGGTTGCGCCCCTCGGCTTTGGAGCGGTACAGCGCCTGGTCGGCGCGTCCCAGGAACCACTCCAGGGTATTCGCCCGCTCGACGAGCGTCCCCGCCACCCCGGCACTGAGCGTCACCACGTGGTGCTCGGAATGACCGTGCGGCAGCGCCTGCGATAAAAGCGCGAGCCTCAGCCGCTCCGCCATGTGCCCGGCAAGTTCGGCGCTCGTGTCCGGCAGGATGACGGCGAATTCCTCGCCGCCGTAGCGCGCCACAACCTCCCCCGCCCTCTTGAAGGTATCCCGCAGAAGTTCCCCCATGAGCTGCAGACACTTGTCCCCCGCCATGTGACCGTAGAGGTCGTTGAACCTCTTGAAGTGGTCGATGTCGCACAGGATGAGGGAGAGGTTGCGGCTGTTGCGCATGGCGCGCTGCACCTCGGAATTCAGCACCTCGTCGAAATTGCGCCGGTTGGAGACGCCGGTGAGCCCGTCCTTGCGCGCGAGGACGTCCAGGGTCCGGTTCTTCTCCTCGAGCTCGCGGGTGAGCCGTTCCAGAAGATCGCCCCTGTGCTTCAGCTCCAGGTGGTTGCGCACCCGGGCCAGGACGATGTGCGGGCGGATCGGCTTGGTAAGGTAATCGATGGCGCCAAGTTCCAGCCCGCGCGCCTCGTCCTCGTCGTTCCCCATCGCCGTAACGAACACCACCGGGATCCGGGCCGTCGCCCGGTCCTGCTTCAACAGCGAGCAGACCTCGTAGCCGTCCATGTCCGGCATCATGATGTCCAAAAGGACCAGGTCGGGATGCTGTTCCTGCACCATCCGGATGCCGTCCGCCCCGCTTTTGGCGAAGAGGATGTCGTAGTTTTCCTTGAGGATCTTGTACAGGATCTCGATATTCGCGGCGGTGTCGTCCACGATCAGGATCTTGTGCCTCTTCATCTGACTTCTAAGGTTCATAGCGTGATCTCCAGCTCTTCCATAATTTCCCTCAGGACCGCGCCTGCGTCCCCGAAATCGAGCATCTGCAGCGTTTGGTCCAGCCGTTGCGCAAGCTCCCCGGAAAGAAGCGGGCGCATCTCCTCCCAAACCGCGAGCGCGCTCATGTTCTGACTCTGCAGCAGGCGGTCCAGGGTCCGGGAGAGCGCCGCCACCTGTTCCAGGTCGTCACAGGCGATCTTCACGTTACGTCTTTCCGCTCCGTGAATGCCCCACTGCTCTTCAAGCTGCCGGATGGAATCGAGCACCTCGGTGAGCTTTTCCGCAAAGCTCTCCAGGGTCTGGTGCACAAGCGAAGCGTCTTCGCCGCGCAGCGCAATCTCGAGGGAGGCAGCGGCACTCCCGAGCCTGGTGGCGCCCAGGTTCCCCGCGGTTCCTTTCACGGTGTGTATGAGGCGCCGGGCGAGCTTCAGATCCGCGACCGAGGCCGCCGCCCCGATCTCATCGACCATCGCCGCGTTCTCCTTGCGGAAACTCACCAGCAGCTTTTTCAAAAGCCGACCGTCCCCGATGCGCTCCATGGCCCGCTTCAGTTCCAGCCCGGGCATCTGCTCGGGGATGTCGTCCTCCTCTAGTAAATCCGGCGTCGCAGCCGCCGTCTCTATGACGCGCGGCTCCGCCCCCACCCAGCGCCACAGGGTGGCGAAAAAGGCCGGAATGTTGATCGGCTTGTCGACCTGGTCGTTCATCCCGGCGTCGCGGCAGAGCTGGCGCTCCCTCGGCAGCGCACCCGCCGTCATGGCGATGATCGGGAGTGTGGCGAGCGCCGGGTCAAGCCTCATGCGCCGGGCGGCCTCGAGCCCATCCATGACCGGCATGTGCACGTCCATGAGGACGGCGTGGTACGAGGCACCGGCGGCATGAACCATGGCAAGCGCCTCGGCCCCGTTAGCCGCCACCTCGACCTGCACGCCGCCCCGCTCGAGGATGAGCCGCGCCACCTCCTGGTTGATCTTGTTGTCCTCCACCAGCAAGACCCGCACCCCGGAAAGGTCCCGCGTCTCTCCGTCGGCCGCATGGGGCGGCTGCGGTACCGGGTCCTGTCCCGCGTCCTTAAGGCCGAAGCGGGCGACGAAGCTGAAGGTACTGCCGCGCCCCGGCTCGCTGTCGACCCACATCCGGCCGCCCATGAGCTGCACCAGTTCCCGGCAGATGGCGAGGCCGAGCCCGGTGCCGCCGTACCTGCGCGTGGTGGAACTGTCCGCCTGGCTGAACGGGAGAAAGAGCGCCTCGCGCTGCTTTTCGTCCATGCCGATGCCGGTATCGGAAACGGCGAAACGCACCGTCGCCTCCCCATCCTCCAGTGCCACGAGGGCCGCCTCCACCTCGACGCTCCCCTTTTCGGTGAACTTGACCGCGTTTCCGGTGAGGTTCAGGAGCACCTGCCCCAGACGGATCGGGTCCCCGACCAGCAGTTCCGGGATGTCGCCGGCGGCGGTGACCTTGAAGGCGACCACCTTTTCACCCAGGATGGCCGACGCCACGTTTTCCAGGTCGCCCAGCACCTGTTCCAGCCGGAACGGGATGTGCTCAAGCTCCATCTTGCCGGCCTCGATCTTGGAGAAGTCGAGGATGTCGTCGATCACCCTGAGGAGCACCCCAGAGGCGCTCTGCGCCTTTTCCAGGAATTCCTTCTGCTGCGCGGAGAGCTCGGTCTGCTGCAAAAGGTAGAGCATCCCGAGGGCGGCGTTCATCGGGGTCCTGATCTCGTGGCTCATGTTGGCCAGGAACTCGCTCTTGGCCCGGGTGGCGCTCTCGGCCGCCTCGGTGGCGCGGCGCAACTCCTCTTCGGCCCGTTTCCGCTCGGTGATGTCGAAGAAGGTCACCACCCCCCCCACCGGCTCTCCGTCCTGCAGTTGGGGGAAGGACCAGTATTCCACCGCGAAGCTGGTACCGTCGGCACGCCAGAAGTACTCCTTGTCGTCATGCACCCCTTTGTTACCGCGCAGCACCTGGTAGACCGGGCACTGCTGCACCGGGTTGGGCGTCCCGTCGGGGCAGCTGTGGTGAATCAGCAGGTGCATGTTCTTCCCGAGGAGCTCGTCCGCGCTGTCGTAGCCCAAAAGCCGCGCGCAGGCACGGTTGGCGAAGGTGCAGTTGCCAAGGAGGTCGATGCCGAAGATCGCCTCCGCCGTCGACTCCAGCAACAGTCTGATGCGCTCGTCGCTGCGGATCAAAGCCTCCTGGGCCCGCTTTCTCTCGGTGATGTCCTCCTTCACCGCCACGAGGTTGCTTATCTCCCCCGACGCATCCTTCACCGGAGAGATCGACGCGCTCTCCCAGTAAAGGTCGCCGTTTTTGCGCTTGTTGCGCATCTCCCCGCGCCAGACCTGGCCGGAAAGTACGGTCTGCCACATCTGCGCGTAGAAGTCGCGGGGGTGCCACCCCGATTTGACCAGCCTGGGGGTATGCCCGAGCGCCTCCGAGGCGAGGTAGCCGGTCACCTTGGTGAAGTGAGGGTTCACGTAACGGATGATCCCCTCGCGGTCGGTCACCAGCACGGTCACGGGCGCCTGGTCGATGGCGAGCTGGAACTCACGTGCCGCATCCTTTTGCCGACGCAGTTCCTCGATCATCCGGTTGAAGGCGTGCGCGAGTTTCCCTATCTCGTCACCGGTGTGGATCGCCACCGGCTCCAGGTCGCGCTCCTGGTCCGTTATCCCTTCGACGTGGCGGATGAAGGTGAGAAGGGGCGCCGTGAGTCGCCTCATCAGCATGAGTGAGACAAAGACGCTCGCCGCAACGGCGCTGGCAAGCCCGAGGAAAAGAAGGAACTTCGCATTTCGTGCCGGCGCGTACGCCTCCGCCAGCGGGTAGTTGGCGCCGAGGATCCAGCCGGTGCTCTTGAGCCGCTTGAACGAGCTCACCGAGGCGAGGCCGCGGGAATTGACGTTCTCCGCCGCCCCCTCGAACCCGGCGATGGCGCGGTCCAGCAGCAGATTGGTGCCAACCTGGACGTCCCGCTTCAAGATCCGCCCCTGGTCAGGATGCACGATGATGTAGCGGTCGCGGTTGAACAGGTAGAAGTAGCCGTTCTTGCCGACGCGCGCGTGCGCGAGTTTGCCGAGGAAGTTGTCCTTGTAAAGGTCGACGGCTCCGCCCAGCATCCCGACGACGGCGCCGCCGGAGTCGAGCACCGGAACGATCAGGGCGACGGTCGGGTGCCCGTGCGCCTGGGTCGAGATGAACGGCTCGGAGACGACGGTGCGCTTCGTGCGCGCCGCATTGCGGAAATAGTCACGGAAGGAGTAATCCCTGCCGATGAGACCGGGCTCCAGCGGTGACACGGCGAGGAGCCGGCCGCCGGAATCGAAGAGGAAGATACCGCTGTCGAATAGGGCGAGGGTGTCGGGACGCTGCTGTAAGAACCGCTGCGCCGCTGCGGCATCGCGGAAAAGCCGCGTCGGAACCGTCCGCGTCAGTGCCTCGAGTTGTACGGCGGCGCTGCGTATCTTCCCGTCGATCTCCTCAGCCATGGAGGAGACCATGGAAAACTGCTGCTCAGAAACGGTCGACTCGTACTGCTTCTGCAGAAACCATGACGCGCACAGGGTCATGATAGAGAGCACCAGCACCACCAGCAGCGACACCGTCAGGCTTATTTTGTTTGTGAGGCTCAGTTTTTTCATCTCAGGCGGCGGGCTCCTTGTGACGGCGGCACGGCGGCCTGCGCCCCGGCTGGCGGTGCCGGAGCGCAGACGTAGGCGCTTATGCTACTCATCGGCCGGCAAGGGAATAGCTTTAATTAAATGGGGGTTTTCGAAACTGTGGTGGGGGATGTCCCGAGGCCGCGTTGCCGACGTTTCTGAGAGTGTTAAAATGAGGCGTTTTCTCTTTTCATACCGGAGATGCGCCATGACCAAGCGCGTGACACTGGACGGCTACCATCGCCTGATGCGGCGGGTGAACCTGTTCCCGCAGGGGGCACCCGATTCGGAGCTCCTGCTCAGGATTTTCTCGATCCTGTGCAGCGAGGAGGAGGCTCTTTTGCTGAGCCGGCTCCCGCTCCGGCCGTTCACCGCTGCGAAGGCTGGGCGGATCCTGGGCCTTTCCACCGAGGCGGCGCGCACGCAGCTGGAGCGGCTCGCGGCGCGATCGCTGCTTTTGGACATCGAGCGGGAGGACAGGACGGTCTACCTCCTCCCTCCTCCGATGGCGGGGTTCTTCGAGTTTTCGCTGATGCGGGTGCGCCCGGAACTGGACCAGAAGGGGCTTGCCGGCCTTTTCTTCAATTACATAAACGTCGAGGACGCCTTCATCCGCGACCTCTTCGCCGGTGGGGAGACTTCGCTTGGCAGGGTGATGGTGAACGAGGAGGCGATCCCCGATGAGAAGGCGTGCCAGGTGCTCGATTACGAACGGGCAAGCGAGGTGATCAAGAGCGCAAGCCACATCGCGGTGGGACTTTGCTACTGCCGCCACAAGATGCTCCAGTTGGAGCGGGCCTGCCAGGCGCCGCTGGACATCTGCATGACGCTGAACCTCGCGGCCCAATCGCTGCTCAGGCACGGGGCGGCACGGGAGGTGGACCGGGCCGAGGGGCTCGATCTTCTGCAAAAGGCCCGCGACCTGAACCTCGTGCAGTGTGCGGACAACGTGCAGCGTCAGGTGAACTTCATCTGCCACTGCTGCGCCTGCTGCTGCGAGGCGATGATCGCCACGCGTCGGCTCGCCATCCCCAACGCCATGTACAGCACGAACTTCGTGCAGACCACCGACGCGGCGCACTGCACCGGCTGCGGCAGGTGCGCGGCGGTATGTCCGGTGGGGGTCATCAGCATGGAGGCAGATGGGGAGGCAGAAAGAACGCCCCGGGGGGCGAAGGAACTCTGCCTCGGGTGCGGGGTATGCGTGCGCAGCTGCCCTGCGGGCGCCGTCTCGCTGGAGCCGCGGGAAAGACGTATCCTCACCCCCGTCAACACCGCGCACCGGCTGGTCCTCATGGCCATCGAGCGTGGCAAACTGCAAAACCTCATCTTCGACAACCAGGCGTTTCTCAGCCACCGCACCATGGCGGCGCTCCTGGGCGCCATCCTGAGGCTCCCCCCGGTTAAAAGGCTCATGGCGAGCGAGCAGTTGAAGAGCCGCTACCTGGAGCGGCTGTTAAGTGAGGTCGAAGTCGACCGCTTCTCCGACTAGCGCCGTACCGCCTGCAGGAACTGAAGGGTCTTCGCTTCCAGCTGCGCCGCTTCCTGATTCTGGGGAGCGACCCGGCGCGCCTGCTGGAACTGCTCCAGCGCCTTGTCGATCTGCCTGAGCGCCGCATAGGCGCGCCCCATATCGAGGTAAGCCGGGACGTAAGCCGGGTCCAGGCGCACCACCTCCTGATAGCAGCCGATCGCCTTTTCCATCTCCTTCTTGCGGTAGTAAGCGCCCGCCAGCCGGTACCGTGCAAAAGCATACCCTGGGTTTTGACCGGCGATCTCCTGGTACATCCTTATCGCCCCGTCGAAGTCGCCGGCCGCCTCCGTGATGGCGGCGAGGTTCACGCGCGGCTCCAGGGCGGCAGGATCAAGACGTCCTGCCTCCAGTACGTGCTGCCTCGCCTCCTCGAGATTCCCCTGCTGCAAGAGCGCGCCCGCCAGGTTGTTGTGAGCGACCATGTTGGCACCGTCAAGCTCGACGGCCTTTTTGAAACAGGCGGTCGCCTCCGCCAGCGCCCCCTTTTTCTGCAGGGCAGCGCCCAAGTTGCTGAGGGCGATGACGTAGTTCGGGTTGGCAGCGACGGAAAGGCGATACTGCTCGATCGCGGCATCCAGCGCCCCCATCTTCTCGTACACCGTCGCGAGGACGTTGTGCGCCTCGTAACTCTCCGGAGCGAGCCTGACCGCGCTGGAACCGGCGGCGAAGGCCTCGTTCACCCTGTTTTCCTTGAGAAGCGCACGAGCGAGGTTGTTTTGCGGGCGCCACTTATTCGGGGATTTTGCCGCATTGTCGCTCCAAAGGGTGACGCTGTCCCCCCATACGCTGTTTCGCTGCCAGGTCGTGACAGTGAGCGCCAGCACCACGAAAGCGGCGACGGCAACGCGCGTCGAGGAAGCGGTTTTCTCGAAGACCATGGCGAAAACGGAGGCGAAGGCCAGGAAGGCACCGAAACAGGGAAGGTAGAGCCGATGCTCGAAGATGACGTCGGAAATCGGGATGAAACTCGACTCCACGCTGAGGGTCAGGAAGAACCAGAGGATGCCGAAACCGATGAGCCTTAAGTACCCTCCCCTCCCCTTCTCTTCGGCCGCGTCGCAGGCGGGCGCGGAAAAACGGTACAGGTACAGCGCCAGGGCGAAGAGAAGCGCCAGCACGAGAAAGGAGAGGAATACCGGCGGAGTGAGGAAGGTGCTGTAGATCGGGAAATCGTAGTCCACGTTCTGGGCGACCGGCAGGATCAGGAGCCTCAGATAGGTGACGATCACGCTGAACTGGGTCAGCAGGTAGTCCAGGCGGGACACTTGCTGGGTCTCCCTGGTGGCGCGGGAGATGTCAGAGATGAGCTCCCCGATAGGGCGCTCCGCGGTGGCAACGGCCACAGCAATTGCCGCGATGCAGAGGGCGGACGCGGCGACAAGCAGGTAGCGTTTTTTCATTCCCTTGCCGAAGAAGGAGAAATCGTAGAGCAAAAGCGCCAGGGGAAGCGTCGCGGCGATCTCCTTGGTGGCGAATGCGGCGAGTGCGGCAATCAGGGCGAGCAGAAAGAAAACCACGCCGCGTGCCGGGAAGGTGTTGCCGCTTTCCTCCTGCAGCACCCTCCCCTTCGCGTAACAAAGAAGAGCGGCAAGGTAGAAAAGGGTGGCAAGCGATGCCAGGCGCTGCACCACGTAGGTCACCGCCTGGGTCTGGACCGGGTGCGCCACAAAGAGCAGCGCGGCCAAAAGCGGAATCGTCGCGGTGGCCGAACGCGGCAGCGACTTGGCGCGGAAGAAAGGGGTCGCGAGCGTGACCCGGCAAAGAGCGTACACGACCCAGCCGCAGGCGACGTGGATGGCAAGGTTGACCGCGTGATAGCCGGCCGGCTCGAGCGCCGAGAAATGGTAGTTGAGAGCGAGGGTCAGGTACCCCAAAAAGCGCCGCGGGTTGTAGGCGAACCCGTCTCCGGAGAGAAACCTCCCGACGTCCCTGATCGCCTGGTTGTCGATGATGGAAGTCTGGTCGTCGAAGACGAAGGGAACCCCGAAGGTGTTCGCGTAACCCGCCAGCGCGACCAGGAGAATGAGGATGATGTGCACCGGGGCCTTGTTCAGCCACTGTCCCGGGCTGGGAGCGTTTGAAGCGTTCGGTGTGGAGGGGGCTGCAGGGGTCTTTGCTGCTGCGGAAGCCTTTTTTGCCATGTCACGATCTCGCCTTCGCGGAAGAATAGCCGCGAAAAGCGGCCGGTGCGGGGAGTGACACGGGGCTGCCGCCCTGGTGCGTCCGGCGGAAAAAGTACCGGCTCCCACACGCTTGCGGCAATTTAGTGCATACTAATAGAGGTGTCAATATATATTGCAAGACGCTTGCAATGATCTGCTGATCAAGTCCCCCGGGCCCGCCGCCCTTACAACACCCCCAGCAGCCTAAGCCCCTCCCGGAAGAGAAGCAGCGCGAAGAAGGTCAAAAGAGCCCCGAGAAGACGCATGATCCAGAGGTAGAGGCGGCTCCCCATGAAGGCACGCGACTTCCCCACCGCCACGGCGAGGATGATCTTGGCGCCGACCAGGGAGAGGTAGAAGCTTCCGATGAAGGCGAGGAAAGCGGTGATGCCTATATTGAGGGATCTGGTCAGAATGGGAGCGCCGACCGTGATCCAGAAGAGGTAGGGATGCGGACTCAGGAAGTTGGTGAGGATCCCCTTGCGCAGGGACTTAGGCGGCTCCTTGGGGAGCTCCAGTGCGACCGGCTGCGCGCGCAGCGACTCGTACCCGGTGTAGAGCACGAACAGCCCCCCTGCCAGCGAGACGACGCCGAGGACGCCGTGATAGCCGGAAAGGTTCATCAGCAAAAGCACGGTGGCGAGGATGATGGGGAAATCGGTGATGATCGGCGAGAGCGCCACCCGGACGCCGGAGCGGGTGCCGTGGGTGAGCGTCTCCGAGATGACCAGCATGAGAAGCGGCCCCGGCGAGAAACCCGCCGAGAATCCGAGAACGAGACCTGCAGTAAGGAAATCAAGCATTCAAAATACGTCCTTTGTTCTTCATCGTTTATCCTCAGGCATGGGCGGCTGTTCCGCCGCGCTCTCCATGCCGTTGGCCACCTCCTTCAGTATCCCCATGCGGGCGTATATCGGGCGCACCAACGCCCTGATGCGAGGCAGATTCCTCGCGAAAACGAGCGCTCCCAGCAGACAGCATACGGCACCGACGACGAGCGTTACACGAGGCCCCACCATACGTGACATGGTCCCCGCCCCCAGGCTGCCGAACGGCGTCATCCCCATGAAGGCGACGGTGAAAAAGCTCATCACCCGCCCCCGCTTGTCCTCCTCCAGGATGGTCTGCAGGATGGTGTTGCACGAGGCGACCAGGGTCATGGCGCCGAAGCCTGCGACCATGAGGGCGACTAACGAGAGGGAGATGTTGCCGGAAAGGGCGAAGGCTGCGACCCCGGCGGAAAAGATCACTGCCGAAACGACGATGACCCGCCCAAGGCCGAGGACGCTGTCGCGCGAGGCGAGATAGATGGTCCCCGCCAGCGCGCCGCAGCCAGCAGCGGTCATGAGAAAGCCGAAGGTGTGGGCGCCGCCGTGCAGAATGTCCCTCGCGAAGACCGGAATCAGCACGGTGTAGGGCATGCCGGTGAGGCTCATCAGCGCAATCAAAAGCAGGATGCTCCTGATGGGGGCGAAGCCGAAGGCGTAGAAGAAACCTTCCTTGAGTTCGTGCAGGACGTGGCGCCGCGGCTTACCGTCGCCCTCACGCGGCTCGATGCGCATGGCGAAGAGCGCCAGCAGCACGGCGAGGTAGCTCGCGCTGTTCAAAAGAAAGCAGATCCCCTCCCCGACCGAAGCAACAAGGAGCCCGGCGACGGTCGGGCCGACCAGGCGGGCGGCGTTCACCATGGAGGAGTTGAGGGCGATGGCGTTCCCCAGATCCTCCCGGTTCGTCACCATCTCGACCACGAAGGACTGGCGGATCGGTATGTCGAAGGCGTTCACCATGCCGAGGACCAGGCTTAGCACCACGATGTGCCAGACCTGCACCACCCCGAGCATCACAGCGGCGGCGAGGAGAGCTGCCTGCACCATGGCGAGCGCCTGGGTGATCATCAGCAGACGCCTGCGGTTCATGCGATCGGCGAGAACGCCTGCGACGGGCGAAAAAATAAAGGTGGGAATCTGACTGGTGAAGCCGACCACGCCGAGCAGGAAGGCGGAGTCGGTAAGGCGGTAGACGAGCCAGCTCATGGCGACCTGCTGCATCCAGGTGCCGACGAGCGATACGCTCTGGCCGGCCACGAAAAGCCGGTAGTTGCGGGAGCGCAGTGCCCGAAGCAGCAAGCTAAGCCGCGATGTCCCTTCGACGGGAACCATGGCCCCTAAAAGACGGTCCCTTCTTTGACCGGTTCACCAGGGACCTCTTGCGCGGGGGTCGCGTCCTCGTCCCCGTCGTCCTCCACGGAGCAGACGATGGCGGCCACCGTCTCGCCGAAGCTGCCGGGGACGATATCGGACCATTCCTCGTCGTTGTTGTAGGAATTGAGCGGAGTCCCTTTCGCATCGTAATAGTGGATGGATGAAACGTTCATCTTCAGGTCGTTGCAGTTGATGTTCCACTTTTCCTTGCTGTAATAGCTCCCCTTCAACTGCGGCGAGAGCGTCTTGCGCCCCTCGCTGGTGTAGAGAAAGGCGACCCAAGCGGACCGGACGTTGGTGTCAGCGTCGATGATCTGTGCCGTCCCCTTGATCCCGTAGACGCACATGTTGTCGTTGCAATCGAGCTTCAGCAAGGAGGGATCGGCATCCCATTTTTCCTGGAGCGTAACGGAGGCGGCGGTTTCTTTGGACGCCTTCTTTTTCTCCCCGGCGAAGGAAGTCGAAGCAATCAGGACCATCGCCAAAACCATCAATTTTTTCATACTCCCCCCTCTTCTTTCATTCCACGTTGCCAACGCAACGGGCAGATGTTATTGTACAAGAAGTTGTCAAACTGGAGGTACCCATGCAAGCGATAACATACAGTGAAGCACGTCAGGACTTGAAAAACGTGATGGATGAGGCTTGCAAGAACCACGAACCGATTCTGGTTACGCGCCGCAAAGGCGAAAGCGTGGTCATCCTGAGCCTCGACGACTACGAGTCTATCCTGGAAAGTGACTACTTGCTTTCCAGCCCTGCCAATGCCGCCCGTCTCACCCAATCCCTCGCGGAAGCAAAAGCCGGTAAAAGGACACCGCTCGAAGCCCTCGATCTATGAATGTCTCTTTTACTCCTACCGCGCTGGATGACCTGCGCTACTGGTTAAAGACCGACAAGCGCCAAACTGAGCGGGTCCTCGCCCTGCTGGAAGAGGTCCGGCGCACCCCCTTTCAGGGTGCAGGAAAGCCGGAACCGCTTCGCTTTCAACTAGCCGGCTGCTGGTCTCGCAGGATAGACCGTGAGCACCGGCTCGTGTATCTAGTGGAGGAAAAGGAAATCGTGGTGATTGCCTGCCGCTACCACTACGCCGGCTGACTCATCATTTTCTCCCTTCCCTGCAATACCTCACCACGCTTTCGACGTGAATGGCCGTAGTGTTGAGGAAGGTGGTGTCGTAGTCGCCGTCCTTCACGATGAGCGGCAATTCGGTGCAGCCGAGGATGACCGCCTCCGCCTTTTCTTCGCGCACCATGCGATCGATGATATCGATCAGTCCTTTCCTCGTTTCTTCCTTGATGACGCCCAACTCGATTTCCGTCATCAGCTTCTCGTGGATGTACTCCTGCTCGGCCTCGCTGGGAACCGCCACTGAAATACCGGCGGCGTTAAAAGGGGGAGCGAAGAAGTTCTCCTGCATGGTGAAGCGGGTGCCCAGGAGCGCGACCTTCTTCACGCCCAACTCCTTTGCCTTATCGCAGGTCGCCGTGACGATGCTGATCATCGGAAGGGTCGTCTTCGCCTTTACCTCGTCGAAGACCACGTGCGGCGTGTTGGCCGTGATGATGGCGACATCCGCCCCCGCCTTCTGCAGCGCCCTGACTTTCTGCACGAGCAGGTAGATGAGATGGGTCCACTCGCGCCGGGCCACCAGGTCCAGCACCTCCTCGATGTTCACGCTATAGATCACCATTTCGGGCGCGGCGAGGCTTCCGGGGACCCGGCAGGCCTGGATGATGCGCTGGTAGTAGTCCACGGTGGACTCAGGCCCGAGCCCCCCAATCATGCCGATGGTCTTCATCCCCTGCCTCCTTGTTCCCATCGCCGCGTCAGCGCCGCACGGACGCATCATCCGCCGGCTCAGCCGTCCGCAACGAGGTTTATCTCATAGCCGTTCTTACGGAAGGCATCCATGAAGGCCTCAAGCTGGTCCTTGTCCAGTGAAGCAAGCAGCGCCTTCAGGTCCTTCCTGTTTTTATGCACCGCACAGATCTTTTCTTTCAGCGACTGCTGCAGGGTTTCCTGCAGGTGCGAGTCTCTCGCGATGCGTTCCATGTCACCGGAATCGCATAGCACGAGTCTCAACTCCGGCCTGTCGCTGGTGATGAACAAGCTGACGTTTTCCTTATGCACCATGAAGTTGCCGGAACTGCAACCAGCCAGTGCCAATGACAAGAGCCCCGAAGTCAGATACACATGCGTCCGCAGCATGACATCACCTCCTGCTGGAGCCAATTATCCACTGTCAGACAGCCTCTGTCCGGTATTTTTCTTTAGAGTGCTATTTTTTTTTGACAGACAGCCCCACGGTCCACGCGAATAGACCTGGGAGCGTCAAGGGGAGCAACTCAGCGGGACTGCAGCCCGGAGGAGAAGGGGATCTCAAAAACGTGCCCTCCCCTGGACAGCCTCACCTTGGTTTCCTTGATCTCGACCACCCGGGCGCCGGCAACCTCGGCCCCCTCGCCTACCAGGCTTCCATTCAGCACCGCACGACGCATGCGCCGCTCGTCCTGATACGCGATGCCGGAGATGACGATATCCTGCCCGCCTGCGGCAGCGGTCGCATTTTCCCCGCGCGGCGCCCTCGGCTGCGCCACGGCTTCTTGGGCATAAGCGGGCGCAGCGGTGCGGGAAGTTTTTCTGATCAGCTCCGCCGGAGGCGGGACGGGTGTGGCGGCTCCAACCACAGGCTGGGCGGGAGCTGCCGGAGTCGCGACAGGCGGCGCGGGAGCCGGTTGAGGAAGCGCGGCCGCAGCCGGAACAGCAGGGGCCGGTACCGCCGCGACCGGTGGCTGTACCGCCACGGCAGGCGGTGCGGCGGGAATGCCTGCGGGCGCCTGGTCGGCAACCTGTGCCGCACCGCGACTCTTAAGCATGAAGCCCGCTCCCAGACCGGCGCAGAGCAACACGAGGCCGGCCGCGACAGCCAGCGGATACCGGGATTTTTCCTTGGGCTGGGCGGCCAGGCGGTAGCGAAGCACCTCGGGACGCAGGTCCTGGCTGTTGCCACGCTTGCTTCTGCGTTCCTGCTCCATCTTTCTCAATGCATCAAGGATAAGGCTCATGTCAGATCCGCCCCGTAGTCTGTTTGCCGTTTGCCCCGCTTGCCTTGGCAAGCCCCGGAGGGAAGAAACCACCGGCGCGCCGGTAAAGCAGGATGAGGGTCTGGGCCCCCACCTTGCCGTCCGCCGTCACTTGCTCCCTGCGCTGAAACTCGGCAAGGGCCGTTTTCGTGGCCTCGTCGAAGGCTCCGTTCGGCGTCCCGGCGTAACAGCCGATCTGCTTCAAAAGCTCCTGCAGCTGCCTGTTCCCGGCCGCCTTGTCGGCGCCTTTGGTGGCTATGCCGTGAAAGTCCTTCCAGAGCAAGGTCGCGCCGCCGCTCCACAACTGGGCGAGGTCCGCGCGGGAAAGGGTCGATCTTTCGGCAATGGCTGGGACGACGTGCACCTGGTCTCCGTCCAGCCCGACCAGTGCCACCAGCCGTTCGACATTTCCGGGCAGAACGAGATGAAGGAGCGCCGGGGCGTCCAGCCGCTCAAGGGTTTCGAGGCTGACGTTCTGTTTGGTCGCGGTAAGGCCGCGCTGCCGCGCCAGGGTGCGGATGTTGTCGGGCTGACCTGCCACCGGTTCGATTTTCGCTACCTGCCAGGCGCCGAGTACCGCGTTCATTGCGGCATAGAGGTTGTCCTGCGTCGACTGAGCGGCTATCGCCTGCCTGGCGGCCTCGGCAGAGAAAGGCGCAGTTTCCTTTGCCGTCACCTTGGTCTCTTTGTGCTCGGGCACCTGTTGCACCGCCTTGTTCTCACCCCTATCGAAAAGATGCAGAGAAGCGATGGAGAAGCCGGCGATGACCAAAACGCAGACTACCAGTGCGGCCGAAAGCATCTGGACCTGCAGGCTGCGCCGCCTGCGCGGGCTCTCCCTGCGCAAATCGGCGATCGAGAGAGAGGCCATCGTCTTGCTCACCTCCTTGCACTCCCGTGTGTAGGCAAGCAGCAAGGCACGATCACAGACGCCGTTGATCAAGCGCGGCAGTCCCCCTGAAAAGCGGTAAATACGTCTGAAGGCTCCTAGGGAAAAGGTGAGCGGTTCCCTGCCGTCGGCCGCGAACCTGATCCGGTGCCTGATGTAGGCGCAGGTGTCATCGAAGCACATCGGTTTCAGGTGGTAGCGCACCGTGATGCGCTGGTCTAACTGGCGCAGTTCGTCCCGCCCCAAAAGCGCGTTCAACTCAGGCTGCCCGACCAGCACGATCTGGATGAGCTTGGCGCTCTCCGTCTCCAGGTTGGAGATAAGCCGCACATGCTCGAGGACTTCGATAGAGAGGTTTTGCGCCTCGTCGATGACCAATACGACGGTCCGCCCCGCCCGATTCTCGTCGAGGAGGAAGGCGTTGAGCGCGGCGTGCAGGTCGCGGATCTCGTTACCATCGCAGGAAAGGCCGAACTCCGCGTTCACCTCCTTCATGAAGCCGATAGGCGAGAGGATCGGGTTGAAGATCAGCGCGGTGCGGTGCGTTTCCGGGTCGAGCTGGTTTAAAAGAGTCCTGACGATGGTCGTCTTCCCCGTGCCGACCTCGCCCGAGAGCTCGATGAAGCCCGCGCGGTTCTCTATGGCGAAGAGCAGGTGCGCGAAAGCCTCCTGGTGCGGAGCGCTCAGGAAGAGAAAGGACGGGTTAGGAGTGAGGGCGAAAGGTGGTTCTTTGAAGCCGAAAGATTCCCAGTACATAATTCCCCGAAAAGCCCGGCCAGGGCGGAGAAGGGTTGGGTGAAGTGGACGTTATAGCTATAGTTTTTTGCGGCAGGAGTGTCAAGGGAATCCTGCGGAGGGGAATGAAAAACAATTTAAGTTGCAGAAAGCCACAAATGTTCTCGATTCCATACAAAAAAGCTGCCGCGAAAAACATCTTTCGCGGCAGCTTTGGCTTAAACAATCAGTAAACCTTACTTATGAATCGTGGAATCGTCATGAATAAGGGAATTCAAAAGATCCGTTGAGTTACCGACGTTTTCAAAAGTCACCGTTCCAACCTGAGCGCCGTTATTGTAGATGGTAAGATGCGCCGTAGTGGATCCCTCCGTATGTTCGAAGAGTGCGTCTGTGTGTGTTGGTTCAATGACTATTTTGTCTTCACCAACGGTGTAGTCTTTAATCGTGTCATGCCCTGCACCGACTTTAAACGTGTCAGCACCTGCACCGCCAGTCAAGGTATTATTTCCTGCGCCGCCGGAGAGCGTATCATTGCCTTGCCGTCCCGTGATGACATCATCGCCGGCACCACCGCTGAGATTATCGCCATGGGATGTGGTTCCGTATATTACATCGTTGCCACTTGAACCAACCGTAGATACCGAGTTTTGCGCGCTTACATCCTGAACGATCGAGAGATGTATGTACCGTGCCTGCTCGTTTCCGGATTTAATATCGTCATACACTACGGTCCAGACAGAGCCTGGGGCCTGCGGATGGTTAGCCAAGTACGACGCTAGCGTCGTAGTTCCATCTGAGATGTCATTGAACGAAATGCTGTGCTGTTGAATAGTGTTGGCGCCAGCAGGTGCATTAGTGTTCACGCTGGTCCAATAGGCTCCATGATCCACATTTAAGTCGCCGTCACCACCACTGCCAGGTATCGCCTGCCAATTCACATGCGTGGTGTCGCTGGCAGAGACAACCGTGAAAGTGTGCCCGTCAATGACCAGTTTAACGTTTACTTGGTTCTCAACCTGGGAGGTCAGAGTCTTCGTATTCATGCTCATGAAGTCCGTCGAGAGCTGTATTGCGGCCTGAGAGTAGTCTGTAGCCGATGCCAATATCGGATCCACTGCAAATTGAACGGACTGATTGCTCCCCGAAGTCAAGGGATGAGAGACGCTGCCCACTTGTACCTCTGCAATGTAACCACCGGTGCCAAGCAGCGTGTGCAGGTCTATTGTCCCTGTTGCCGAATCAAACCCATTATTGACGGTGTAGGTGAACTGAACATTGTCGGCACCGGTCTTACCAAATCCAGTCGCCGGGTCGAACGTTGCCAGGCCATCTGGCTGATAAACCAATGACTGCAGTTGCGCGGATGTTAGTGTCTGGTTCGCAGCAACGGCATGGAAGCCGGTTCCGTCGACATACCCAATAGTGCCAGCAGTAGGTAAGCTGCCAACCGTAATGGTTATTGCATCGCCGCTGTCTCCACCAGAAGGTGCGCTGATTTGCAGTGCATACCCGTTAGCATAGTCGCCGGTCATCTCTGAAGAAGAATCCGGCATGTAGACGCTGTGCGAATCAAGAACCGGCAAGTCAGGGGCACCGTTAATCGTTATAACGATGTCGTGGCTGGTACCGTCGACGCTCTGCACGGTGAAGGTTTCAAGTTTGGTTTCGCCATTGCCGAGGTACTGCACATCGGCATTGGCAACGCTGTAAGTCCAGTGACCGGCGCTGTCAATGGTGATGTGGCCAAGAGCACCCTCGCTCGCAACCGGGGCAACANCCATTAGTGGACAGCGTCACAGTCTCAACCGTGGGGGTGTCTTCCGTAACGGAACCGGAGTCGGCACCGGTGAAGGTCGGAACGTCGTTGGTACCGTTGATCGTGATGACGATGTCATGGGTGGTACCGTCAACGCTCTGCACCGTGAAGGTTTCAAGTCTGGTTTCGCCATTGCCGAGGTACTGCACATCGGCATTGGCAACGCTGTAAGTCCAGTGACCGGCGCTGTCAATGGTGATGTGGCCAAGAGCACCCTCGCTCGCAACCGGGGCAACACTTGTGTTGATAGCAGACTGATGCTGATCCGCGTCGGTAACAACCAGGGTCCCATTAGTGGACAACGTCACAGTCTCAACCGTGGGGGTGTCTTCCGTAACGGAACCGGNACGGTGAAGGTTTCAAGTTTGGTTTCGCCATTGCCGAGGTACTGCACATCGGCATTGGCAACGCTGTAAGTCCAGTGACCGGCGCTGTCAATGGTGATGTGGCCAAGAGCACCCTCGCTCGCAACCGGGGCAACATTCGTGTTGATCGCGGACTGGTGCTGATCAAGATCGGTGACAACCAAGGTCCCATTAGTGGACAACGTCACGGTCTCAGCGCTCGGGGCGTCTTCCGTCACGGAGCCGGAGTCGGCACCGGTGAAGGTCGGAATGTCATTGGTCCCGTTGATCGTGATGACGATGTCATGGCTGGTGCCGTCGACACTATGTACGGTGAAGGTTTCGACTTTGGTTTCACCATTGCCGAGGTACTGCACGTCGGCGTTAGCAACGCTGTAAGTCCAGTGGCCGGCGCTGTCGATGGTGATGTGGCCAAGAGCACCCTCGCTCGCAACCGGGGCAACACTTGTGTTGATAGCAGACTGATGCTGATCCGCGTCGGTAACAACCAAGGTACCATTAGTGGACAGCGTCACAGTCTCAACCGTGGGGGTGTCTTCCGTAACGGAACCGGAGTCGGCACCGGTGAAGGTCGGAACGTCGTTGGTACCGTTGATCGTGATGACGATGTCATGGGTGGTACCGTCAACGCTCTG